>JAGGVK010000032.1 GCA_021158045.1 bacterium
AATCTATGACTTCATACCATCGTTTGACGTTTGAAGAGCGAGAAGAAATTAGTCGACTTCTTGCTCAAAAACGCTCTTTTCAAGAAATAGCTTGTGGTCTTGGCAGAAATGTCAGTACAATAAGCCGTGAGATAAATAGTGGAGGATGTAATAAGTATACCTACCGAGCAGGAAAAGCGCATCTAGAGCTCTCAGAAACGCAGCAAAACGCAAGAAAGGCAAAAGGAAGATTGTTTTAGATAAGAAATTGCGTGAATACATCCATGAGAAGCTGAGTCCCAAATAGTCTCCGGAGCAGATTGCAGAAACCCTAAAACGAGTGTATCCTAATAATGAAGATATGCGCGCATCACCAGAAACAATCTATACCTATTTATACACCCTACCTAAAGGCCAATTGAAAAAAGAATTACTTAAGGGTTTAAGGCAAAGGCATAAAAGACGCAGAAAGCGTAAAAACCTTGGGAATTCAGAGGAAAAGCGTAAAATAGAAGACATGATAAGCATAGAAGAGCGTCCCAAAGAAGTCGCAGAGAGAGCAGTGCCGGGCCACTGGGAAGGAGATTTAATCGTGGGCAAGAACCGTCAATCGTACATGGGTACTCTTGTAGAACGTACCACCAGATTTACCATACTAGTAAAGCTTAAAAACAAAAAAGCCGAACATGTGAGAAGAGAATTTGCCAAAGCTATCAAGAATATTCCTAGCCACCTGCGTTTATCTCTGACATACGATCAAGGCAGAGAGATGGCTGAGCACAAATTATTCACTAAAGACACGTAGGTTGTCGTCTACTTTGCCCATCCAGCGTCTCCATGGGAACGCGGAACGAATGAAAATACCAATATGCTTATCAGACAGTTTTTCCCAAAAGGAACTGATTTAAACAAGGTGTCACTTCAAGAAATGCTAAAGGTACAGGATTTACTAAATGGCAGGCCGCGCAAGACGTTGCAATGGCATACACCATATGAAGAATTCAATGAACTGTTGCGTTAAAAACTTGAATCTACTATATTTAAATTTATGAAAAGAAAAATTGCAATTATAGGAACAGGATATGTTGGTTTAACAACAGGCACAGCCTTAGCTTATCTTGGGCATAAGGTTATTTGTGTTGATAAAAATAATGTAAAAATTAAGAAGTTGAGAAGAGGAATTATACCAATTTATGAACCTGGTTTAGATAAGATTTTAAAGAAACATCACAAAAATATTGATTTTACTACCGATTTAAAAGATGCTGTTAAAAAGA
This sequence comes from bacterium, assembly GCA_021158045.1. Taxonomy (GTDB): domain Bacteria; phylum Patescibacteriota; class Minisyncoccia; order Minisyncoccales; family CG1-02-41-26; genus JAGGVK01. Next base: position 1,257 of record JAGGVK010000032.1, read on the forward strand.
GTGAAGTAATTTTCATTTGTGTCGGCACACCTTCAAAAAAAGATGGGAGGATAGAGATGAAGTATTTTCATTTAGCCGTCAGGGATATTGCCAAAGAGGTACAGGATTATAAAGTTATTGTCAATAAAAGTACTGTTCCGGTTGGAGCAGGGGAATGGACCCAAAAAGAGATTAAAAAATATTACAAAAGCAAATTCTCTGTCGTTTCCAACCCCGAGTTTCTACGAGAGGGCTCGGCAGTAAAAGATTTTTTAGAACCAGATAGAATTATTATTGGCGTTGAGGATGAAAAAGCTAAAGAAATAATGCTTGATATCTATTCTTTAATTAAAGCCCCTAAAATAATCACTGATGTCAAAAGTGCTGAACTAATTAAATATGCTGCCAACGCCTTTTTGGCAACAAAAATTTCTTTTATTAATGAAATTGCTAATATTTGTGAAAGAGCGAAAGCAGATGTCAAAAAAGTAGCCGAAGGCATCGGTTTAGATAAAAGAATTGGTCCCAAATTTTTAAATGCTGGTATTGGATATGGGGGTTCGTGTTTTCCAAAAGATATTGATGGCTTGATTCAAATTGCTAACTATAAAAAATATAATTTTCAACTGTTAAACGCTGTAGTTAAAGTTAATGAAAATCAACAAAAGCTCTTTGTTCAGAAAATTAAAAAGATTTTAAAAAGAGTAAACGGAAATACTATTTGTATCTGGGGCTTGGCTTTTAAGCCGAATACAGATGATGTTCGAAAATCTCCAGCGATTGAAATAATAAAACAGCTTCAAAAGTTAAATTATAAAATTCAAACTTATGACCCGGTGGCTGTAGAGAATGCTACAAAAGAATTACCTAAAAAAAATATTAAATTTTGTAAAAATCCTTTTGAAGCAGTAAAAAACGCAGATGTTTTAGCTTTAGTTACTGAATGGCCAGAATTTTCTGAGCTTGATATGAGGAAAGTAAAAAAATTAATGCGTCATCCTTATTTTTTAGACGGTCGTAACCAATTTGAATCAAAAGAACTAAAAAAGTTAGGTTTTTATTATGAAGGTATCGGAAGGAGATAAACCGTTAATTTCAATCATTATTCCTTGCCGGAATGAAGAAAAATTCATTGGCAAATGCCTGGATTCTTTGATTAATCAAACATATCCGAAAAATAAAATGGAGGTTTTTGTAGTTGACGGAATGTCAGAAGACAAAACGAGAGAAATTGTTAAAGAATATGCTGAAAAATATTCTTTTGTTAAGCTCTTGGACAATTCAAAAAAGTTTGTTCCCTTCGCTTTAAATAAAGGGATCAAAGCAAGTAGGGGAGATATAACTGTTCGTTGCGATGCTCACGCCGAATACAGCGAGAATTATATCAGCAAGTTGGTTTTTTGGCTCCAGAAAGATAAAAAAATAGGCAATGCGGGGGGAGTTTGGATAAACAGATCAGTTGGCAAAAACAGCAAAAACAGCAAAAACAGCAAAAACAGCAAAAACAGCAAAAACAGGGGTATTGCCTATACATTGTCTCATTCTTTTTGCATAGGACCTAACAAATACAGAAGAGGCGTAGAAAGACCCTGTTTTGTTGACACTGTTCCGTTCGGAGCTTGGAGAAAAGAGATATTTGAAGAGATTGGTTTGTTCAATGAAAAATTTTTGAGGGCACAAGATTTGGAATTTAATATGCGGACCAAGAAAGCGGGATACAAAATACTTTTAGATCCGGAAATTAAAATTTATTATTATCCCAGGGATAGTTTTTCTAAATTATTTAAAATGATGTTTCAATACGGCTATTGGAAAAACTTTGTAAATAAGGAATTAAAAATAATTTCATCTTTTCGCCAATTAGCGCCCCCGCTTTTTGTTTTTTATCTTATTTCTTTGCTGTTTTTATCTTTTATCTCTCGGCTATTTATTATCCCATTATTAATTTATTTATTCTTGGTGCTATTTTTCAGTTTATTAATCTCGATTCGTAAAAAAGACATCTTGATATTTCCCTTTTGCGCCCTAACCTTTGTTACAACTCATATAGGCTACGGCTTAGGATACATAAAAGGTTTTTGGGATATATGGATAATGAAAAAGAAAGATTTTGGCAAAGAACAGGCAGAAATTACAAGATAATTTGAAAAGCCTTGTTTAAAGTTTCTCAATATTTTGGAAAAAGGCCGAATTTAAATTTATAGCTTTTAAATTTATGATGAATAATCAACAAAGAAAAGCTTTAGTTTGCGGTGCCGGCGGATTCATCGGCAGTCATTTAGTAAAGAGGTTAAAGAAAGAAGGTTATTGGGTTAGGGGAGTCGATTTAAAGTATCCCAAGTTCTCGCCAACTCAGGCTGACGATTTTGTTATTGGAGACTTAAGAGAACAGTCAGTGGTAAGAAGGGTGGTTGATATGCCCTTTGACGAAGTTTATCAATTAGCCGCTGATATGGGAGGAGCTGGATTTGTGTTTACTGGTGAAAATGATGCGGATATTATGCATAATTCAGCCCTAATTAATCTTAATATGGTGGAAGCTTGCTATAAGAGAAATATTAAGAAGATATTTTATTCTTCCTCTGCCTGTATTTATCCTCAAGAAAGACAAACAGAACTAGATAGTCCTGCCCTAAAAGAGGAATTTGCTTATCCCGCTCATCCTGATTCAGAGTATGGTTGGGAAAAAATTTTTAGTGAAAGATTGTATTTAAATTTTCACCGAAATTACGGAATAGATGTTAGAATAGCAAGGTTTCATAATATTTATGGTCCAGAAGGTAGTTGGAATGATGGTCGAGAGAAGTCGCCAGCGGCGATTTGTAGAAAAGTAGCTGAGGCGGAAAATGGAGGGGAAATAGAAATTTGGGGAGATGGAAAACAAACCAGGTTGTTTCTGTATATAGATGAATGTCTGGAGGGCATAAGAAGATTAATGGATTCAGATTTTGTTGGGCCGGTAAATATTGGTTCGGATGAAAGAATTTCAATTAATGATTTAGTAAAGATGGTCGCTGATATTGCCGGTAAAGATATAAAAGTAAAAAATAAACTAGATGTTAAAGCATTGGGGGTTAGGGGAAGAAATTCAGATAATACTCTTATCAAAGAAAAACTTGGCTGGGCTCCTAATTATTCTTTAAGAAAAGGAATGGAAAGAACCTATGCATGGATTGAGGAGCAAGTTAAGAAAATGAAGCAATAAAACAAATTGGCCAATCTTGCCCCGAAAATTTAGTTTTCGGGGCTTTTTCATAATGATAGGAGAAGACAGCCGGAGGGACCAGAGAATATCATCCTGCTCCTGATATATTTGTTTTGATTTCAAATTGGGAGGGTTTTCCTCGGTCAATTTTAGAGGCAATGAGTTGCGGTTTGCCTGTTATCGCTTCGGATGTCGGCGGAGCTAAAGAAGCAATTAATGGGAATTGCGGGATTTTGGTAAAAAGGGGGGATAGACAAGCAATAAAAAATGCTTTGGAGAAATTGATAGGAAATCCGTCTTTCATTAAAGAGATGGGCAAGAGGGCAGAAGAAAAAGCAAAAAAAGAATTTTCTTTGGGTAAAATGCTCAGAGAAACAGAGGAAGTTTACAAAGAAATTATCCTCTTCTGAAAAATAGTTGGAAGGTTTTGAGCTTTAAGGCGAAAATCTGTGGAGGGTTGGATTTCCCGTAATGCTTTTTCGGTTAGATTTTAGAATGTTAAATATAACCGTTGACTTTTATACCGGCTTACATATAATTGAGTAATAAGGTGTTTAGATATGGCTAAGAAATTTAAAAAGAAAATTTTATCTTTCTCAGTAATATACGAAGCAGCCCCTGAAGGTGGTTATGTGGCTTATGTTCCTGTTTTGCCTGGTTGCCATACCCAAGGAGAAACTTTAGAGGAATCAGAGAGAAATATTAAAGAAGCTATTCAGGTTTATTTAGAGAGTTTATTTTTGCACAAAGAGCCAATTCCAAAAGAAACAAGAATTCTTCAGGGGAAAGTGGAGGTTCAAATTTAACTTCTTTAAATGAAAAAACTTCCTTCTCTTACTGCCAAACAAGTTATTAAAATATTAAAAAGGCTCGGTTTTCATGAGGACCGGCAAAAAGGTTCTCATTTAGTTTTAGTAAATTCTCTCACAAAAAGAAGGACTGTTATTCCAATTCATTCCGGCAAGACTATAAAGAAACCTCTTTTAAAAACAATAATAGAGAAGGATATAGGAATTTCAATAGAGGAGTTTGTAAAATTACTTTAATTTCGTATTTAGTTTATACTAACAAAAATATTTGATTTATTAGAAGTAACAGAATAATAAATAGAGAAAAATAAAAATTTGAAAATTATCCTCTTCTGAAAAATAGTTGGAAGGTTTTGAGTAATATGCCAAGGTCTAAAAAGAAGGACCTGTTTTTTATATAGTAGAGGTCGTATTGGAATTTTTCATGGGAGTCTTTCAAAGTTCTGGCATATCTGAATTTAACTTGAGCCCAGCCAGTGAAACCTGGCTTTATAATATGGCGCAAATTATAGTAGGGAATAGTTTTTTCTAATTTTTTTACAAACTCTGGGCGTTCTGGCCGCGGACCTACTAAGGAAATATCTCCTTTAATGATATTTATCATTTGGGGCAGTTCGTCAAAATGGCTTTTTCTTAAAAACCTGCCAATTTTTGTTATTCTGGGGTCTTTTTTCTTTGCCCAAACAGGTCCTTTTTTTTCAGCGCCTTCTTTCATTGAACGGAATTTCCAAAACCAAAATTCTCTGCCATTTTTACCAACTCTTTTCTGTTTATAGAAAACAGGTCCTTTGTCTTCTAATTTTATTAGGATAGAGAAAATTAGCCAAAGAGGAGAAGTGATTGCAATAAGCAAGGATGCCAAAATAATATCGCTGGCTCGTTTTAATTTGTCATAAACTTTTTTTTCGCCTTCTTTTAAATTTTGTAAAAACCAAGCCTGGGAAACGAAATCAATAGGAATTTTGTACAAAAGGCTCTCATAAGCCCCTGCCAAATCCATAAAAGACATTTTTAAAGTTAGGCATTGGTAGAGTTCTTGGATAAGTTTCTTGGGTGAATTTGAGATATTTACAGCAATGATTAAAAGATTTATTTTTCTTTTTTTTAATTGGGAGAATATATTTTTTTTAGCTTCTAAAAATCCTGAGAATTTATAGCCAAGTTGGGGTTGGGCTTTTATAGTTTTCGCTAATTTTAATGATAGGGGATTCTTGCCTAATATGGCTAAGTTTTCCGAGAGTTGGGAAGAAAATAAATAATAGAGAATTCTTCGCCATATTAGGAATAGGAAACTAAAGATTAAAATGTCTAAAAGGAGATTTGTTTTTGGTGTGATGCCAACAGGCACTAAATAAAAGAAAAGCATTCCCAGTCCAAGGCAAGTTGAAAAAGCTGCTCCTGCCCTTTTAAGGAATTCTATTTTAGGCCAGATGAGGCTGAGGTTGTATAGTTCAAAGATATAAAAAATCGCTATCCAGAGCAGATAGAGTATAGAAAAAGGCAGGATATGTTGTATTAAAAATTTTTGGTATGCCTCGCCTAAATTTCTTATCAGAGAGGTTAAAAACAAAGAAAGATAGAGCAGTAAAACATCTCCAATAACTAAAATGGCTTTTCGTTGGTTTAAGTTTCTAAGCATTATTTTATATTAGGAAAATTATCGATTTTTGCAAGGTCAGGTTGCCTCACTTTTTCCTCGCAATGACAAAAGAGGAATGTCATTGCGAGGAACCTCCCTCTCTGTCATTGCGAGGAGCGAAGCAACGAAGCAATCTCTTCCTTTCTCTCTGTCATCCTGAGCGAAGCGAAGGATCTCAACACAACAAGATGTCAAATGTTAGATGTCAAATCTCAAAACTAAATGTTAGATGTCAAAACTATTTCTTGCCTTTAAGGGTTAATAAACTTGAACCAAGCATTTTCCCAATCTCATTAGCCTCTTCTATTAAGGGATTGGT
>JAGGVK010000024.1 GCA_021158045.1 bacterium
CATTTCTGTTATAAAAAACAGCAAATTGGCCTGGAGTGGGAGCTATTTGGGGTTTGTTAAAAATGAGTTTTGCTTTTCTGTTATAAAGAAGGCAAAGCCGAGCTTTAGATAAAGGTTGGCGGTAACGGATTTTAGCTGTTACACTTATTTCTCTTTTTGGGGGAACGATGCTTATAAAATGAATCGGCGATAGGAAAACTGTTTTTTCGAGAAGTTCTTTTTTTCTCTTGGTGACAAAAAGAATATTTTTTTTGGGGTCAAAGTTTTTAACAAAATAAGGTCCGCCAGGCAAATTTATTCCCTTTCTTTGTCCAATAGTGTAAAAGCATAAGCCCTTATGTTTTCCTAAAGTGTTTCCTTGGTCATCTTTTATTTGGCCGGGTTTTTCTTCTATTTCTTTTGTTAAAAATTGGTTTAGAGATTTTCCAGCCAAAAAACAAAAATCTTGGCTTGGTTTCCTTTTAAGAAAAAGGCCTAATCCCATTTCTTTTGCCATTTTATAGACTTCTTCTTTTTTGTATTTTCCCAGTGGAAAAACGATGTGCTTTAGCCATTTCTGGGGCAGAAGACATAAGGAATAAGTTTGGTCTTTTTCCTTGTCTCTAGCTCTTAATAATTCATACTTTCCAGTTTTTTGGTTTTTTCTGATTTGAGCATAGTGGCCCGTAGCTACATATTTTATGTGATGTTTTTCTGCCCATCTAAAAAGTTCTTTGAACTTTAAATGGCGGTTGCAAACAATACAGGGATTAGGAGTTCTGTTTGCTTTTAACTCACGGATAAAGTAATCAATAACCTCTTTTTTAAATTCGTTCCTAACATCAAGAATGTAATGAGGAACATTTAATTTTTTACAGATTGCCCGAGCCAAGGCAAGCGACTGTTTTGTGCAACGAATATTTTCTCTTAGAAGATTTTGCTTGTTTTTCCAAACAGGCAGTTTTAAAGAAACGCCTATTGGCCGCCAGCCTTGCTTTTTTAGCAAAACTAGAGACATCGAGGAATCAATTCCTCCTGACATACCAACAACAATGGGTTTCTTTTTATTGGTTTGTTTAAGAGCAGTTTCTTTTCTTGGAAGGAAGGAGGATTTTTTTTGAGAGGCTTTGATTGCAGCGCTTTTATCTTGCATAAATTGTTTGCTTGGATTCTTATAGAGAGAGTTTTAACGCGGTTTGAAAATCGCAGAAGCAATAAAGATTAGAGTGCTTACTATGATAATTAGGGGACCGGGCGGCAAATGGTTAAATTCAGAAAGCAGGATGCCCAATATGGCAGATGTTATTCCCAAGGTTATTGATAGGGAAATGTAAGATTTTAAATTCTGGCTCCAGTTTCTGGCTGCAGCCGCAGGGATAGCAACTAAGGCTGCTGTTAGAAGTCCGCCAACCAATCTAACGCCTAAAGCAACAATGCCAGCAATAGATAATAGATAGATAAGGTTATATTTTTTGACGTTTATGCCTTCAACTTTGGCTAAATCTTCAGAAATATTCATTAAAACCATTTTGGAGTAGATTTTCCTGATTACTAAAAACAAACCAAGACAGATGATAAGAGAAACTAATGTGGCTAAAAAGCCAATATTGGAGATGTTTCCAGTTAAAGCTGCTTCCGCTTTGGAAATTGGCAGAAACAAAAGAGCCACAGCAACTCCGGAAGCAAAGACAATAGCCGTTAAAGCCTCCATTGGCAGTTTTGTTCTCATTTCAAAAAGCCAAATGAGAATTGTTCCTAAAATCACAAAAGGAAATGCGCCTAAGGAGATATCAAACCCATATATAAGAGCCAACGCTATTCCGGGAAGCGCTAAATGTCCTAGAGGCCCAGCCACTAAAGCCATTCTCTTTGAGAGCGCCAGAGACCCTAAAAATCCTGCTGTGCCAGCAATAGTGGTTCCAGCAATTAAACTTAGAATAATTTGAGAAGCCATAAATTGTTTATTTATATGATTATATGTGGTTATTTATGTGTGTGTTTGTAGAATTTAACACCCATTCCATAGACCTTCTCTAAAGTGTTTGGGCTTAAGATTTCTTCAGGTTGGCCCGAACAGCTGATATTTTTTCTTGTCAAACATAGAACATTGTTAGAGTATTTATAAATAATATTAAGGTCATGAGTAATCAGCAAAATTGTTAGTTTTCTTTCCTTCCAAATTTTGTGCAACAGCGAGTAAATTGTTTCCTTTCCTCCAATATCAATGCCTGTAGTTGGCTCGTCAAAAAGAAGGACATCTGGTTTTGAAACAAAGGTCCAGGCAATAAGCAACCTTTGAAATTGGCCTGAAGAAAGTATCCCCATTTTCTTCCTTAAAAAGTATTCATCTTTTATACCAACCAACCTTAAAAGTTCTAAGCTTTTTTCTTTAGAAACTCCTTTTATTTGAAAAAATTCTTCAACTGAAATTGGAAAACCCTTGGCTTTTATTGGGGTAAGCCCTTGAGGAATGTAGCCAATAGTTAATCCCTGTTTCCAAGTAATTTCTCCTTTGTATGGCAGCAACCCTAAGAGAGCCTTTAGAAGCACTGTCTTTCCTGCCCCATTTGGCCCCAAAATAGTTAAGATATCCCTTTCTCTTACTTGAAAGGAGAGGTTATTGATAATTTTCTCGTTGTTGAGTTTGACATCCAAATTTTTCACTTGCAAAACAATATCTTCTTCCATAATATTCTCTAATATTTTCTAGGAGGTTTTGTTTACAAGATTATTTTAGACCAGTTTGGATAATATTACAAACGCATAAACATTAGCGAAGTCTTTTGCTTTCTAAACCAGTGTGATATATTAAAAAGAGAATTTATTTAGGAAGTGTTGTGGGAAGCGATTAGCTGATAAGCAAAAATTTTGAGAGATAAATGAAGATTTGGAAGAATGCAATCTTCTATTGCTGAGAAGTTATTCTCTTAAGCCCTGATTTTGAAAAATTGTTTTCTTATGCTAAAAGCAAAGAGAATTTTTGTTTCTGGGAGGGTTGGCGGAACGGTAACGCGCGGCACTCGAAATGC
>JAGGVK010000007.1 GCA_021158045.1 bacterium
TGACAATTGTTAAAGGAGTCCTTAACTGATGGGATGCCATTGAAAGAAATTCTGTTTTTGACTTGTCTACCCTTTTCAACTCCTCATTAGCCTTTTCCAACTCTGCTGTCAGTTTCTCCAACTGCTTTCTCCTTTTAATTTCCTGAGCATTCAACTCTTCTAGTTGCTTTCTCCGTTCTATTTCTTTCCAGACACTTTTAATCAGCGAATAGCCAAGATAAAGGAATGCTACAAAGATACTCAGCCACAAAAACCATTGATATGATACCGGTATTAACAAAAGCTGAATTAGTAACAAAATTGCAATCAACCCTACAAGCAATTCTGTTAAAATCACTTTTATATTAAAGAGATGATGTTTGGTTATAGCGTAACCAGTTGCTACTACTGAAACTACCATAAACACTGGTGCGAGGTAATTATATCTGAGAAGTGTTTCTCGCGGCAATAAATTAAGAATAACAGCAAAAGATGAAGCAATAAGAGTTCCTATAAAGACAAATAAAATCTGCGTCTTTTGTTCTCTATCAATAGTCTTTATGTGTTTTAAGAGCAAATTCAATAACCCGAAACTAAAGAGAAACACAACACAAAGCACGTAAAAAGTATAATTATTCCCAAACTGAAAAGTAATATGGTTGATAAGAACTGAAGAATGGTTAATAAATTGCACACCAGTAATAAAGTGGTGATTAGTTAATATTATAATAGTTAAGCATACAAAGAGAATTGTTGGAATAACCATTGCAAAAAATTTGTGTTTTCCTTTCTTTGAAGGAAATATAAGAGAAAAACAGAAAAAACAAAGTGAAGCTCCCATTCCTGCAACGTATGACACCTTTGCCCACAACAAAAGCGAAGAGAAAGTCTGAGAAATCCTACCTAGGGCTACCCCAAAAGCCCATAGAAAAGCGAAAAAGGAAATACTAAAATAGAATTGATTTTCCAATGCTTTTTTATTCTTGAAAAAAACAAGAGATCCAAGCAATAAATTAACCATTCCGGCAATAATTGAAACTATAGCTCCTATTTCCATAGCAGTTGAAATTTAAAAAAGTTAACAAATAGTTGCCAAATAAATTTGCTTCTAAGAAACAAAATATCCCCTCCTCCTCTTTTGAATATCAACTCGTTACCTACAATTCTTTCTAACCATTTCTTCATCTCTGAAAAAAGAAAATAAAATACAAAAAGGTCCTTTTGATGCTTAAGGAAATAACCAGAAAACGTCTTAGTTATAGAATTCTCCTTTACACACAGACCTGAAATTTGATAGAAAGGTACACCAAACTTTTTTAATTCAATCTCAAAAGAACGTTCCACTACCCCATAACCAATCTTTATTCCATTAGATATTCCCCAATTTAGCAAGACATAAAGAAGCCCTAATGTAATAAAATGCCGAGGAAAAACAAATCTTGGAGGTTTAGAAATCATTCTGCTTACTTCCGCTAATTGATTTCTATGCACATCTTTAGTAGAGTCTGATATAGGAAAACCAAGAAATTCAGTCATCACAGGAAAAGGATACTTAACTAATCTTACTGTCCCAACAAGTTCTTTGTCCAATACTGCAATAAAATATTGGCACTGATTTTTTTCATCGTACTCATCTATTTCCTTTCTTTCCGCAAACTTGCTCTCGTGACCATATTTCTTTTCCACTACATATACCTGATACCTTAATCGAAACATCTTATCTTTTTCCTCGTCAGTGTCAGGGACACCAAAAGAGAGACAATGGTCTCCCTTTATAGTTTTTATTGTAAGTAGAGTTTGCATAAATTATTTGAACCACTTAATGGCAATATTTAAAATAGCTTGTTTGCCATATAAAAGTATATCATCAGATACTTTTTGAAAACCTGCTTCAAAAAGAAGACTTCTTTGCTCGCCGGACTTGAAAAAATAGTAATGACGCCCTCTTTTTATCTTAAAGTTATAATAAAACATTTGCAGTGTAGGAGCAAGCATTAAAAGCATTTTTTTAATTGTTCTAAACAATCCCTCTTCAACCAAAGTATGTTTAAATCCAGAACTATAAATTTTCAATATACTCCAACCTTTCTTTGGGTTTGATATCACTAATACCCCTCCCGGCTTCAAAACTCTGTTGAGTTCTCTTAAAACATCAATTTGCTTCTCTTTGGCTATAGTATAAAGCACATTGTTTGAAGCAACCTTATCGAAATAATTATCGGGAAAAGGCAATGGTTTTGTTAGGTCGGTTAACACTGTTTTAATATGAGGATTTTTCCTCTGGCATATCATTAAAGCCTCCCTACAGAAATCAACTCCTGTTACTACCCCACCCCTCTCCTGTATTTTCATAGCTAAGTTGCCTGTCCCACATCCTGCATCTAATATTTTTTCTCCCCTCTTAACCCTTAATCTCTCACAAATAGTATCTAATAATTCTTGGTAAGGAGGAAAGATATTGAGAATATCATAAACTTTGAAATACTTTGTCCAAAAACTTGATGTTAGTAGCATAAATACTTTCTATTTAAATTTACCAAAAGATATTCTCCTCAACTTTTTCTTGAACACAAAACCTGCCGCACAACAATGGTGAACTCCCCTTTTATTTGGGATTCTCTTCTGTTTCCGGTATATATATTATGTTCTATTGTCTTAACCCCTTGTTTTTTAATTTCTTCTACAACTTGAGCAATAGTTCCCCTGTAAATTGTTTCAAACTTCTTGGTAAGTTCTCTGCAAACAACAATTTCTATATCTTTTTTGGGTTGTTTTCCTTTTTTGCTAATATCTTCAAGGGTTCTTATTATGCGATAAGGCGACTCGTAAAAAATAACCGGGTACTTTGATTTTATAATTTCTTCAAAGAATTTACTCCGTTTTCTTTTCTGGGGAGGAAACCCTAAAAACAAAAACCTATCCATTGGAAAACCAGATATGCTGGCTGCAGCAATTAAAGCCGAAGGTCCGGGCACAGGGGAAATTTTTACTTTACCTCCCAATTTTTTAACGACTTCCTCAACCAACTTTCCTCCCGGATCAGAAATGCCAGGAGTTCCTGCATCACAAACTAAAGCCAAATCATTTCCCTGTCTTAAAAGGCTTAAAATATAAGACAACTTTCTCGTATCAGTATGCTGGTGAAATGAGAGAGTTTTTGCTTTAATACCAAAGTGACTCAAGAGTTTTCTTGTTACCCTTGTATCCTCACATAATATTAAATCGACACTTCTCAAAATCTGAAGTGCCCTGAAAGTTATATCGCTGAAATTGCCAATGGGAGTGGCTATGATATATAAAGTAGTCATTTTCAAGAAGATGGAGGCAGAGGCTCTTGAGCAACTTTTTGTTTTATTCTATTAAAATACTCTTTCAGAAGTTCGTATAGGATGCCTGCCAGCGGAATGGCCAAAACTGCTCCCATAACTCCCCAGAGCTTTCCCCCTATTGTTAAAGCAATTACCACTATAAACGGAGGCAAGCCCATAAACTTCTTAAACAAAATTGGGAAGAGAAGATTATTTTCTAACTGCTGGATAATAATAAACCCTATAAGCACAAAAATGGCTTGAGAAATGGAATCGCCGGCTGTAATTAAAGCCATTACGATTCCTGCAACTGTGGGGCCTATAATAACAATAAAATCCAAAACCCCGGCAATTAAACTGAACAATAGCGTATATTTGCTATGCAGAAAAAAAAGCAAAAGATAAGTTGCCGAACCTACAAATAAACATCCTATTAATCTTGTTAAGAACCACTCGCTCACTTTTGATTGGCATTTTGGCCAAAGCTGCAAAAAATATTTTTTGAACCGCGCAGGCGAAAAAAATTCCAATGTCTTCTCCACCATTCTTTCTTCTAATGATAAAAAGAAAGCGAATGTGAATATGAAAAACGCGGATGAAACTCCTCCAAAAATAGTTACAAAAGAAGAAAAGATATTTTCACTCGCCTTTTGCAAATATGTATTTAAAGTCTGCGTCAAAGCCCCGCCGCTTTTAAAGGCTTCTATGCCGAACTTTTCTAAAACTGGAGAGATTTTAGCAAGATATTTTGGTATATTCTGGGAAAGGGCGCCAACTTCAGAAAGCAGCATAGGAGCAGTTAAATAAACAAAATAACTCAGAATTCCAAAAACGCTAAAATAAACAAAAATTGTCCCTAAAACTCTGGGTATTCTTTTCTTTTGCAAAAAATCAATCAAAAAATTAAAGAGAGTAGCAATAATTAAACTGAACAAAAACCAGACAACCACATCTCTCAAGCGATATAGAAAATAAAAACCAATAATAAGGAAAGAAATCTTTGATACGGTAGCCCAACTGATGATATCAAGACTATATTTTATTTTATTTTCCTGATAATCCATACTTGCTTAGGGATTAATCAAGCCTCATTTCTTCTAAAAATTTACTTTTATCTTTAGGGCTGTATGGCCCAATAATTGCTAAATTCAAGTTCTGAGGCGTAAAAATTTGTCTTGCTACCCGCTGGATATCTGAAACACTAACTTTGTCTATCTGCGCAAATTTTTCTTCAGGCGTTAAAATTTTTTCAGTTAGCAGTTCTTGGACACCATAATAAAGCGCTTGAGCATCCGATGATTCCAAGCTTAATGTTAAACTCCCTTTTAGAAAATCTTTTGCCTTTTTTAATTCTGCTTTCGGAACCTTATTATCTCGCATTTTCTTGTATTCTTTTAAAATCAACTCCACCACCCTTCTTGCCGCTTTATGGGGCACACCAACAGTTGTGGCTAAATAGCCAGTATCGGTGTAATGTTCGCTTTCCGTTTTGATGTAATAGCAAAGACCTCTTTTTTCCCTTATTTCTGTAAACAATCTTGAACTCATATTGCCGCCCAAGATTACAGCTATTAACTCTTGAGCATATTTTTCTTTATCTTCTAAAGAAAATCCATTCACCCCAAGTTGAAGGTGGGTCTGGTCGGTTTTCTTATAATGCAAAAGCGCTCTTGGCCGGCTTTGATTCTCTTTCAGCCCCAATCTTGGTTGAGGCGGAGTTTTGCGTATCTTCCTAAAATATTTTTTAACTTTTTCCATTGCCCTGTTTTCTTCAAAGTTGCCCGCTATGCACAAAACTGTATTCAAAGCAGAATAGTGATGAGACAAATAATTAAGAAAGTCTTTTCGCTTAAAACTCAATATATTTTTCTCTTCGCCAATCACCTGCCAGCCCATAGGTTGATTGCCGTAAAGCAGTTCCTCAAAGAGGTCAGAGATATAACGCATGGGTGTGTCTAAATACATATTTCTCTCTTCAATAATAACTCCTTTTTCCTTTTTTATTTCTTTTTCGGGAATCCTTGAATTTAAAAATATGTCAGAAACCCAATCCAAAGCCAAATCAAAATAAGACTTCTCAACCTTTGCCCAATAGCCGGTAAACTCCTTGGATGTAAAAGCGTTGTACGCTCCCCCAATTTTATCCAATGTCTCAGCAATCTTTAGAGGACTCGGCCGGCGTTTCGTTCCCTTAAAAAACATATGCTCTATAAAATGGGAAATGCCATTTGTGGACTTAGTCTCATATCTCGAGCCTGTTCCAACCAACACCAAAACTGCTGCGGTGCGCGTGTCCTTCATCGGGATAGTAATTACCCTTAATCCATTTTTAAAGCTGACTTTTTGGTACATAATACACAACAAGATGTCAAATGTTAGATGTCAAATTTAATAAGTGAAAAGTGAAAAATGAAAAATGAAAAACTAAAATGTAAAATTGAAAAAAATTCTTAATTTTTACTGGTTTCGGCTTCCTGTCATTGCGATGGGTCTCCCTCCTGTCATTGCGAGGAAGGAGCGAAACGACTGACGAAGCAATCCCTTCCCCCTATTACTGCAATTCTGAGATTGCCGCGTCGTCCCGCCTTCGGCGGGACTCCTCGCAAATCAATGAAAAGTGAAAAATGAAAAATGAAAAATGACAA
>JAGGVK010000029.1 GCA_021158045.1 bacterium
TCTGTTTCTTACAATGTTTCAGGTTTCGCTTGGTCAGAAAACATCGGCTGGATAAGTTTCAACTGCAACAATACCGGCTCTTGCGGAACATCTGATTACAAGGTTAAAACCTCCTTTTC
Source organism: bacterium (assembly GCA_021158045.1). Taxonomy (GTDB): domain Bacteria; phylum Patescibacteriota; class Minisyncoccia; order Minisyncoccales; family CG1-02-41-26; genus JAGGVK01. The sequence goes on from JAGGVK010000029.1 coordinate 120, forward strand.
TTTCAATTTATCTCCGGTCGCTTCTATTTCTTGCGATGCCTCAGGGTGTAATTCCAGCGACTGCATAGGATATAATGGAGGATGCATTTTTACCCTTAATAACGATTCCACTGACCCAGACGGACAAGATGATATTGTAAAGTCAGAATGGACTATTACCAGCCAAGCAAGCGGACAAATAGTTAATCAATTAACTTGTACTACTGCCTCAGACCCTCTTTGCAATTGGACTCTTCCAAGCTCTTTCTCAAGTGGTGATTACACAGCCAATCTTTATGTAGAAGACACGGCTGGAATTTCCTCTGAAACTACCACGCAGTTCACCGTCAAACAAGAAGCTATAGCAGGATTTGTTTGTTCATTAGACGGCACAAATTGGCAGGATTGTGGAGATGTCCATCCAACCAAGGACCAGGTAGTTTACTTTTCAGACAACCAGCCTGACCCCTTAGAGCATTCTTCTCCCTCTGAAGACGCTACTGCTATTACCAACAGAGTTTGGGATGTTGACGGAACTGTGTTCAGTTCGGACAACCAATCTAATGTTACAACCACCATTCCTACATCAGGACCACATTCTGTAACTCTAACCATCACCGACAACCAGAATCGGGAGGTTTCTGAAACCCATCAAGTTGGCGTTACCATCCGCTTGCCAAAGTGGAAGGAGGTAGCCCCTTAAATCGGCTTATGCGAATAGGATTTTTCGTTGATAGTTATTTGCCAAATACTTTTGGAGTAACAGTTTCTATTGAAAGTTTCAGGAAAAATTTAGAAAAACTCGGGAATGAGGTTTTTATTTTCGCGCCCCGCTTTTCGGGTTACAAAGACACAAACCCCCGTGTTTTCCGCTTCCGCTCGTTAAAAATACTTAACGAGCCAGAAATGAGAATTTCTTTGCCCGTCTTTTCTGACGACACTAAACAGTTTAAAAAAGTTGAAACATTAAAATTAGACATAATTCATTCTCATTCGCCTTTCACAATGGGCGGTTTCGGCAAATACATTGCCCAGAAACAAAACATTCCCTTTGTTTACACCCACCATACCCAATACGCAGATTACGCTAAAGTCTACCTCAAAGAAAAAGTTGTTCTGCCTCGCTTGGCTAAAATGTGGACAAGGGTATTTTCTAACTGGGCAGATTTAGTTATTGCCCCTTCTCCAAAAATCAAAAGAATTCTCAGAGAACTTGGCATAAGGAAAAAAATTGTTATCTTGCCCACAGGCATCAACCTCAATTTATTTAAGAAATCAAGCGAAGGAAGAAAAAAAATGAGGGAAGAATTAGGCGTAGCCCCACAGACAAAAATCCTTCTATATGTCGGCAGAGTTTCCGAAGAAAAAAACGTGGCTTTTTTAATTGACGCGCTCGGAGAGATATTAAAATTGAGGAAAGATGTCCGGCTTTTTATTGTCGGGATGCAGAAAAAACCTTATTTAAAAAAAATAAAAAAGAAATCTGAAGAAAACGGGGTTAGAAGTTTTGTAAGGTTCGTCCAACAAGTGCCTCGTAAAAAAATTCCCTTCTTTTATCAAGCCGCTGACATTTTCACCTTTCCTTCTCTAACAGAAACCCAAGGCATAGTAGTGCTGGAAGCAGCAGCCAGCGGATTGCCCATTGTTGCTTTAGACGACGACGCTTTCGGGGGAATTATTATTGACAACAAAAACGGTTTTCTTGTAAAAAAGAAAAGTTCTTTTAGTTTCGCAAGAAGAGTTTTGGAAATTTTAGAAAAAAAGGAACTCCAGCAAAGATTTTCCTCAGAAAGCCAAGCCATAGCTAAAACGCTTTCTGAAGAAAAACAAACAAAAAAACTCTTAAATCTCTATGCCTCTCTGAAATAAAATTGCAACTCTGCAATAATTTGACAAGCCATCCCTTTATTGCTAAAATACAGAAAGGTTCGTCTCACAAAGGGCGAACAATCTTTTATTAAACGCTTATGGACTTAAAAACTTTCACATCAGCCATTTCAGAAATAGCCCTTGACAGAGGCATTCCAAAAGAGAAAGTTTTGGAAATTATTGAAGATGCTATTGCTGCGGCTTATAAAAAGGACTATGGCAAGAAAAAGCAGAAAATTAAGGCGAAAATTGATGCCAAAACCGGCAAGGTAAAATTCCAACAACTCAAATTGGTAGTAACGAAAGATATGATTTTAAGCGATGAGGAATTGGAAAGGCTTAAAAAAAATAAAGGGAAAGCCCTTTTTAAGGAAAAAAGTAATTCTCCAGAAACAAATAATTTAAAAAAAGAAGAGAAAATCCGCTTCAACCCAGAACGGCATATATTTCTTGAAGAAGCAAAAAAGATAGACTCAGACATTAAAGCTGGCGAAGATTTAAGAATCCCCCTAAAAACAGAGGAAAATTATGGAAGAATAGCTGCCCAGACAGCCAAGCAAGTAATACTGCAAAAAATAAAAGAAGCCGAAAGAGAAGAAACCTTTAAAGAATACAAGAAAAAAGAAGGCGAAATTGTTTCAGGGATAGTCCAAAAAGTTGAACCGGGCGCAGTGACTTTAAATATCGGCAAAATCACAGGAATCCTTGTTAAAGGAGAAGAAATACCCCACGAATTCTATCGTCCTGGCCAAAGGCTGAAAGCTTATGTTTTAAAAGTAGAGCAAACCCAAAAAGGGCCTTTAATATTCCTCTCCAGGGCCTATCCAAAATTTATTTCAAAACTCTTTGAATTAGAAGTTCCGGAAATTGAATCAGGAGAAGTGGTTATTAAGTCTATTGCCAGAGAAGCAGGCTCACGCTCAAAAGTAGCAGTTGAAGCAGTAAAAGAAAGGGTTGACCCAATAGGGGCAATGGTTGGGCAGAGGGGAACAAGAATTTTGGCTGTTACTAACGAATTAGGGGGCGAAAAGATTGATATTGTAGAGTATTCAGACGACCCAAAGAAATATATTGCCAACGCTTTATCGCCAGCCAAGGTATCGTCTGCAAGAATTATGCCAAAAAACGAAGCGCAAGCTATTATCAGCCCTGACCAGCTATCTTTAGCAATCGGTAAAGAAGGGCAAAATGTAAGATTAGCCGCTAAACTTACTGGATGGAAGATAGATGTCAGAAGCACTGAAGAAATAGCAAAAGAAGAAGAAGAAGAAAAGAAGAAAAAGGAAAAAGAAGAAAAAAGCGCCAAAAAAGAAAAAGCAGAAAAAGAAAATTAAACCAAAGGAGCAGGGTTCCAACCAGAATCCTGCTCCTTAATGTTAAGTCCCAAAATCTATTCTATATGGTTTCAAAAATACTTTCTGCGGCTTTAGTAGGGCTTTCCTCCCAAATTATTGAAGTAGAAGTTTCCGCTACTAAAGGTTTAAGGACTTTCAGCATTGTAGGGCTCCCAGATAAAGCAATAGAGGAATCAAAAGAAAGAGTGTCTGCGGCTATAAATAATATAAACCTCAAACCTCCCCATCATCAAGCCCTTAAAGTATTAGTTAATCTTGCTCCTGCTGACCTCAAAAAAATAGGAACTTTTTACGATTTGCCCATTGCTTTAGGATATTTATTAGCTTCAGAGCAAACGCAATTTAATCCCCAAGGGAAGTTGATTATTGGGGAGTTGTCTTTAGATGGTACATTGAGGCCTATCAGGGGTTCTTTGCCTTTCGCCTTGCTTGCCCAAAGAGAAAAACTTAACGAAATAATTTTACCAAAGGAAAATGCGGCTGAGGCAGCCATTGTCAACTTAGACAAGAACTCAAAACACAAAATAAAAGTTGTTGGAGTAAAAAACTTAAAAGAAACTTTAAGATATTTAGAGCATAGAGAAAACATAGAAGGCTTCCAACTTGATGATAATTGGGCAACAAAATATTCGCCAAATTTTGAAGTAGAACTTGGCTGGATTAAAGGGCAAGAACATGCCAAGAGGGCCTTAGAAATTTCCGCAGCGGGCGCACATAACCTATTTATGCAAGGGCCTCCAGGAGCAGGCAAAACTCTTTTGGCAAAATCTATTATTTCAATCTTGCCAAAATTAAGTTTTGAAGAATCCTTAGAACTAACAAAAATATACAGCATTTCAGGCCTTTTGCCAAAAAACACTCCTTTCTTAAGAAAAAGGCCTTTCCGCGCTCCTCACCATACCTCATCTGAAGCCTCTCTTATAGGAGGAGGAAATCCTCCACGGCCCGGAGAAATCACTCTTAGCCATCGGGGTGTTTTATTTTTAGACGAATTCCCAGAATTCCACAGAGATGTGCTCGAAAGCCTCCGACAACCTGTGGAAGAGGGAAAAATAACTATCTCTCGAGCAAGGTATTCCTTTACCTTCCCAGCCCGTTTTACTCTTATAGCCGCTGCTAACCCTTCTCCCTCTGGTTACGACGACTTGGGAGGTTACTCAGCTAGCCCTGCTCAAGTGGCAATGTATAAAAGAAAACTGTCAGGTCCTTTAATGGACAGAATTGATATCTTTTGTAATGTGCCGGCTGTAAAATACCAGCAGTTAATTTCTCCTGAAAAAAACGAACAAACTAAAAAGACAAGAGAAAAAATAAAAATAGCAAGGGATATCCAACAAGAGAGGTTTTCAAGAGATTACAAAGAAGGAAATTCTAAAAGGAAAATTCTTTGCAATTCTGAAATGAACATCCCCCAAGTTGAAAAATACTGCAAACTAACTGGCAAATCGCAAAATCTTTTAAAAAAATATGTAGACGCTAAAAAACTTTCAGCGCGGGGCTATCACAGGGTATTGAAATTAGCCAGAACAATTGCTGACTTAGACCAAAGGGAAGAAATTTCTTTTCAAGATGTTGGAGAAGCGCTAATGTACAGGCTAAGAGATGAAGAGTTAGCATTCTAAAAACAACCTATCTAAAATAAAATGGCATTAGAGAAATCAAATGCCTTTTTTATATTTCCAAGATGTTTTTACTTACTTGCCAAAACAAGTTCCCACCGGGTATTTTGCAAATGGGTTCTCAGCAAACCTTACATCAAAGTGGAGGTGGCATCCCCGAGGTCCCGAGGGAATAGTATAACCAGTATGCCCAACATAACCAATAACTTGTCCTTGGTAAATTTTCTGGCCAGGGCTCACAATACTTCTGGACAAATGGCCATAATAAGTGATGACCCCATTACTGTGAATAATTCTCACATAATTCCCCCCTAATTTTGTATATCCTACTTTTTGAACTATGCCTCCCGCAGCCGCAAAAACCGGCTCTCCGCACTTTCCATTTGAAAAATCCACCGCATTGTACCAGTGAAGGCCCTGAGTCATTCTGCAAGGAGCAGGAATTGGACAAATAAAGAAACTTTTCGCCAGAGGAACTCTCTTGTAAGTTATTAAGCTTCCCTTTGGTATTTCAGCGCCAGGCAAGAAAAGCACATCTCCTATATATATTTTCCCTATATCAGAGATATCGTTTGCTTTAACAATATCTTCCACTTTTATTTTATAAATAGCGCCCAACCCTGTTAAGGTTTCTCCCTTTCTCACAATGTGTAATATACCGTCCCCGGGCGGGATAACCAATTTCTGCCCCGGCTTTATCCTTGAGCGCTTCGTTAATTTATTAGCATAAAGGATTGTTTGTAAAGAAATATTGAAACGAGAAGCAATTCCCGAAAGCGTATCTCCTGGCTTCACAACATATTCCCTGATTTCCCAAGACGGCTCGCTGAAACTGGTAAAAACTTTTCCTGAAATATTAAAAGGAGGAGCTTGTGATTGCACACTTACTCCTCCCAGCAAAGACAAAGCAGGATTAAAAAATGTAGGATTAAAAACGCTTTCTAAATATTGCTGGTCCGAATCTAAAATCTTCTTTTCAGGAGGCAGGGAAGGCAAAGTCAAAATTTTAATTAAAACTATTGATGTTACAATCAAAAGACAAAAAATCCCTGTTCCCAAAATAGGCACAGAAACTCTTCTGTTTTTAATTATCAATTTTAAATTGTTTAAAAATTTAGGAATAAGCCAAAATTTATCCAAATTTTCCAATATGCGCTTTTCAACCTGTAGTTATATTCTAAACAACAATATCAAGATGTCAACCCTTTGAGCTGATATAGGGTAATGAACAAATCTCAAATCTCAAATCTCAAATCTCAAAATACGAAAGAAATGTTAGATGTCAAATGTCAAATGTTAAATCCATATGTTAAATGTTAAATCTGAAGGAGCAAACTTGGTTGAAGAGCATTGCTTACCCAGGGTAAGCAATAGGAATCTCAAATCTCAAATCTCAAATCTCAAAATCACAATTCAAAATTCAAAGTCTCTTTTAATTTTAGATTTTAGTTTTAGTATATAAATTAATAGTACCTTAACAAGCTATGTAAGTGCCTGTAAACAGTGGTAAAATTAAGTAAAATTCTCTTTCTTCTTTTCTTCTTTCTCTCGAACATTAATAAACTTAATTTTGCCAACTACTACATCAAGGAGTAAGTTATCACGTTTTCAAGGCAAAGACCTGTTAATGAAACCTCCTATCCTTGGCTGTGGTGGTTTAACGCTACTGTAATAAGCTTGATAAGGGACACTCCTTTTATCTAAAAGCTAAAATCAGTGCTGCTTACAGTCAAGTCAATGTCTGATGAGTGGTTGGAAATACATCTATGTTGAGCAATCATCAATACATTTTAACCTGTGATATTGGAAAGGAAGTATCAATAGCTTTTCTGGGGAAAAAGGATGGGACCTGTTTAAAGGATTGTTGGAAGTTCTCTCATTGCCTCAAAGATTATCAGAAGTTGATCAGGGGGTTAAATCCTAAGGAAACCTTGGTTGGTTTTGAAGCTACCGGTCATTACTGGTTCAGCTTGTATGAGTTTCTCGTAAAGAAGGGCTTTGAAGTGACAGTCTTAAATCCTTTACAGGTCAAGTCTTTCAGAGATTCTGGAATCAGAGGTTCTAAAACAGATAAACTCGATGCTAAATTAATCTTTAATCTTCTTTTGTATTCTGGCAAACCTTTAGCTTTAGAGAGATATCCAGAAAAGATTATTGAGTTGAGAAATCTCTGTAGGTTGAGACACAAACTTTCTCAGCAGAAAACTCTTTTAACTAATAAACTGATAAGTATCTTGGATATTATCTTTCCAGAATATCAAAGAGTCCTTTCTCCTAAAAGATTAGCTTCTCTCAATCTGCTAAAAAGGTATCCCCTGCCTGATAAAATTGCTGCTCTACCTTTACCAAAGTTAACTCAGATTCTCAATAAAGGCTGCAAAGGGAAAGGTTCTCCGGAGAAATGGGCAAAGGGATTGAAAGAGAAAGCTAATCAGACCATTGGCTCGAAATTAGGTCTCAACACCTTCTCTTTAGAGATAAAAATCATTATTCAAAGAATCAATCAAACAGCAAAACAAATAAAGTTACTGGACAAAGAAATCAAGAAGATATTTTCTCAATTTTCAGAAAGTAAGCTTCTTCTAACCATTCCAGGAATAAATGATATATTAGGAGCTACTATCTTAGCAGAGATAGGAGATATTAATAGATTCCGGGCTAAGAATGGTGCAGATAAGATTGTGGCTTTAGCTGGTTTAGATGGCAAGGTTAAAGAGTCAGGCAAGGGTGCTGGTAAAACCAAGATGTCAAAAAGAGGTTCTACTGATTTGAGATGGGCTCTCTGGCAAGCAGCAACTGTGGCTTTAAGATGCGACCCTTCCTTAAAAGAGGTGTATCTAAAACAGAAAGCAAAACATAAACATTACTATGTTTGCGTCAGTTATGTTGCTAAGAAGTTAGCCAGAATAGTTTATTCAGTTTTAATGAACAAAAGTTCTTATCAGCCGTTTCATTCAGTCACCAGGCATTGACTTATTCTATATAGCTTGTTTCATTTTTCATTTTTCACTGCTTTGCGAGGAGTCCCGCTGAAAGCGGGACGATTACCCCCCACGACGATTCCAAGTTAAGAAGAACACCCTGATGTAGGAGAGGGGCCGGGAAGCGTGGATCCCGCTGGAAGCGGGATGACCGTAGAACCGTAGGGTCTCCCGTGTAGGAAAATATTAAAA
>JAGGVK010000054.1 GCA_021158045.1 bacterium
ACCGCCTGTCCTACCACGCTTTGCTTGTGGCTAAAGGTTGCTGCGCTCCTTGTAATAACAAAGGCAAAGGGATTGCTTCGTCGCTCACTCCGTTCGCTCCTCGCAATGACAAGGAGGGAGAATCGCTGCGCTCCTTTCTCGCAATGACAAGGAGGGAGGGTTCCTCGCAATGACAGAAGGGAGGAATCGCTTCGCTCCTTCCTCACAATGACAGAGAGGGAATTACTTCGCTTGCTCCTCGCAATGGCAGAAAGGAAGGTTCCTTACAATGATAAGAAAGGATATCATTTTTCAGAAGTCGGGCTGCTGGAGACATCCTCAAGGGCTTCAACAATCTCTTCCATTTTCATCTCAGCTGAGCCAGCCACTAAAATTATGTCTCCCCTATTAATTTTAGCCTTCAGAAAAGAAGCCGCTTTTGAGGTGTCATAAAATTGGAATACAGCGCCATTCCCCATCCCCTTTATCTTGGCTTCCTCAGCAATAAACTTAGCCCTCTCTCCAACTGCCAATAACATATCGGCTACTTTTGCTACGCTCTCTCCCAAAGTTTCGTGGGCTTCAATTGTATATTTCCCAACTCCTAAAACATCTCCTAAAACAGCAATCTTCTTTCCTTGCCAAAATTCCCTTTCTTTTTTCTGTAAACCGATTTCGTTAAGAATATTCAAGCCCTCTCTGACTGAAGAAATAGAGCTTATTTTACTGTTGTCCAATATCAACGAATTTTTAAAACCTCTCAGCACTCTCCCCTTCCCTGAAATCCCTTTTCTGTCCTTTAGGTTTTGGGATAATTCTATTAAATTTAAATCCAGCACTGTCCCAACCGCTAAAGTGGCTAAAGCGGCATAAACATATTTTTTGCCAAAAAGATACCTGAGCCAAACGGGCAATACATTCCCTTTAAAATTCAACTTAAAGTTTATGCCGTTCTCATCAATATGATAATTTGTAGCTCGAAAATCAGCATTTTCACCAAAGCCAAAAGTTAAGTGGCGAACATTCAAGTTATCGCCTATTTCCCTCACTGTTTCATCGTCGTAATTTAAAATCAGATAAGAAAAGGGAGGCATCAATTTCGCAAGTTTTATAACGCACTCGTCTTTTTTGCTAGCAAAAGCTATATCTTCAGCAGGAATATCACTGAGATTTGTCACAACAAAAATAGGCAAAAATGAATGCTTAACCCAAAAATTAAATTTTCTTGCCCTAAAATTTTCGGGCAAGCAAGAAATTAAAATTTCATTTTTCAAAATTTCATTTCGGGAAAAAATTGATGATTCAAGCAGAGTCACCTTAAAAAATTCCCTGAGGGAAGGCAAAATTAAGGCTTCAGTTAAAGAGGCGTTTTTACCACTAACCATAATAATTTTTGGCTTTTTCCTTAAAAATGAAAATTTAGACAAGAAAGGAAACATATTTGCTGCTGATTACTTATTTTTACTTATTGCTCATATTCGCTATAGTCAGGGGGCAAATCTTCCAAATCTATAATATACTTTGCCAACTTTCGGAAAAGGGGAGCGGCTGAATACTCGGAAGTCCCTACGCCCTTGGGGTTATCCAATTTAATAAGTATTAAAAACTTTGGATTTATGGCGGGCCCATAGCCAATAAAACTTTGTATAGTTCGTTCAGGGTCATAACCTCTACCGTTTAAAAGAGGAATTTGAGCTGTGCCTGTCTTGCCGGCTATAAAGTAACCTTTTACTCTTCCTCTTTTTCCGAAGCCTTTCTCAACTACATCTACTAACATTGATGTCAATTTAGAAGAGGTATCTTGAGAAATGATTTGCGGTCCAATTTCAGGTTCCACTTTTTTAATCTGCTCATCTGGCCCAATAATCGCTTTCACTAAATGGGGCTTTATTAATCTGCCACCATTGGCAATAATACTATAAGCCTGAACCAACTGAATAGGAGTTATATCAATTCCTTGCCCAAAAGAAGCAACGGCTACATCACGCTCATTTCCTCTCCTTAGATTCTTATTTGCAGAATAAGTTTCCCCTTGCAAATCTATGCCTGTAGGCTTAAAACATCCAAATTTTGAGAGATACTTTAGAAACCTATCTTTACCAAGTTTCTGCTCGCAAAATACCGCCCCAGTATTAATAGACTTTTCCAAAACCTCTGTCATCGTCTCTTCTCCCCAAACTTTTCTGTGGTAATTATAAATAGGCTTGCCGCCTAATTTTACAAAGCCGACATCTTCGTAAGTGGTATCAGGGGTAACTTCTTTTTCTTGAAGGGCAGCAGCCATAGTTAGGGCTTTCAAAACAGAGCCCGGCTCAAATAACTTTTGCACAGAATCGGAAATAAACTCCCTTAAAGTAGAAACCTCCTGGTACTTGTTAGGGTCAAAACTCGGAAACTCAGCCAAGGCTAATATCTCACCCGTTAGAGGGTTTTCAACTATTATTTGCCCCGAATCAATTTTCCACTCCTTAAAAGCTTCCTCTAATAAATTCTGGCTAAAATACTGAATGTTAAAATCAAGTGTTAAAATTAATCCTTCTCCGTTTTTTGGAGGTTCAAAACCACCACCGCTAAAAGAAACCAGATAGCCAAAAGGCGCTTTATCTTTTCTAATAAAGCCTTCTTTCCCTTCCAAAATCTTATTATAGTATCCCTCAATTCCATATTGGCCTTTCCCCGCTTCATTGACAAAACCAATTACTCGCCCTGCTAATGATTTCTGAGGATAGATTCTCTTTTCAAATTTCTGCCATGAAACTCCTTTAAAATTTTCTTTCTTTATTTTAGAAATTGCCTTTTCTCCAACTTCTTCCCTAAAAGTTTTACCACCTTGTAATTTTTCTAAAATACTTTCCGGAGATGTGTTTAGAACGCCTGACAACACTTGGCTCAGTTCCCTTTTCTTATCAACTTTTGATGGATATACATAGAGCACAAACTTTTCAATATTTGTTGCCAAAGGCGTTTTTCTATCACCAAAAAAAATTTCTCCCCTTTCGCCCTTCTCTTTCTCTATGGAAACCTGCTGCCCTAAAGCCAAAGCATGGTAATAATCGCCATTCTTAATCTGCAAAGAATACAATTTAAAAACTAAAAGGCTAAGAAAGCAGACGAAAATCAGAAAAACAAAATAAACTCTCTTTTCAAACATAAAAACTATGCTACCTCTCCGGGTTAGCACATACAAAAGAATTATCTAACGCTTGCTAAATAACCTGCTGAAATTGGCAGGAAAACAATATTCTGCACTTTCACAAATTCGCCTTTTGGAAAATGCTGAGAAACATAATCCAAAGAAGAAAAGTTACCAAGCTCTAACTCTAAAGCCTGTGTTTTTTTTGAAAGAGCATCAAGTTTTGAGTTATAAATTTGGAACTGATATCTACTGCCAGTAATTTCTTGAATCTGAAATATATACACAACCAAAAGAGAAATAACAGAAATAACGCCTAAATACACCAGGGGCTTCAAGCGCAAAACTAAATGCGTTAAGCCGTTTTTTCTTATTGTAAAAGAAGAATAACGCGCGCTAATAATTTGAGACATAGAATTTAAACCAATTTTATAGCTGCTCTCAATTTCGCCGACCTTGAACGATAATTTTCCTGCACTTCTTGCAAAGTAGGAGTGACAGGCTTTTTTGTTAAAATTTGCAATTTCCCATTTTTCTCCCCAACCTTTAAAAATTGTTTAACAATCCTGTCTTCTAAAGAGTGAAAAGAAATAACAACTAACCGACCACCAATATTCAGAACTCTTAACGCCTGAGGCAATGCTTGTTTTAAACTTCCTAACTCATTATTAACAGCAATCCTTAAAGCCTGGAATGTTTTGGTTGCAACGTGTTTTTTTCTTGCACGGTATCTCTTTGGAACTGCCTTCTTAATAATTTCAACCAGTTGGAGGGTTGTTTTAATTGGCTTGATTTTTCTCTCTTTGACAATTTTCTCGGATATCCTTTTAGCAAATCTTTCTTCGCCGTATTTTCTTAAAATCTCACAAATATCTTTCTGGGAGAAATTGTTTAAGATTTGCTGGGCACTCAAACTCCCTTGATTTTCGCTCCTTGCGTTATACCTCATATCCAAAGGCTCGTCTTTCAAAAATGTAAATCCCCTACCGGATTGCTCTAAATGCCATGATGATATCCCAAGGTCAAATAGTATTCCCTCTATTGGATTAAAATCATATTTTTCAACAATCTCCTCTAATTTGTTATATGAACCATTTACTAAAACCAACCTGTCCTTAAATTGAAAATTTAATGCTCGCTGCTTAATTCGTTTTATTTGCTCATAGTCAGCATCTATGCCTAAAACTTTCCCATCTGGTTTATTTTTCTCCAAGATTGCAAGAGCATCTCCTGCTTCACCAATTGTTGCGTCAATAAAATTTTCGTTCGGCTTAGGATTAAGATATTTAAGGACTTCTTTTTGTAAAACCGGAATGTGCATTTTGAAAATTCTTTCCGCCTAAGTTTTGCAAAGCAAAGGTTTAGCGAATTAGAAACCGGAGCGAAAATTACATTTTGTGTTCTGCTTGCCAACGCGCCTCGCCCACAAAGAGCGTTCTCAGCATCGCTACACGCCTAACTCTTTTAACCTTTCAGCGATATCACCGGCTTCTTTTTCAGTTTTTTGCTTATAATTGTGCCATTTTCCCTTATCCCAAATTTCAACACGATTATAAAGTCCCGCAACGACGACCTCTTTTGCCAAAGAGGCATATTTCTTCAAATAGTCAGGTATAAGAATCCTTCCCAGTTTATCTAAAGTAACCTCCATTGCTCCAGCCAGCATAATTCTTGCAAAACCTCTGGCATCGGCTTGGGATATTGGCAATTCAGACAATTTCTTAGCTAGTTTTTGCCACTCCCGGGCCGGATACAGAAAAAGACAACTATCAAGCCCCCGAGTAATAACAGCCTTGTTGCCTAAAGCCCGGCGGAATTTGGCCGGAATGGCCAATCTTTTCTTACTGTCAATTTTATATGTGTATTCTCCTATGAACATAAGTTATGCGCTTTTGTTGCCTATTTGTAGTTTTCCACAGAACCTCGAAGTTATCCCCACATTTATCCACAATTTTCCATCTATTTCCTTTTTATTCCATTTTACGGTTAAAGTCAACACTTTATTATGTTTATCTTTTAATAACAGAAATTATCTTTCTAACGAAAATTTGTTGAAAATACAAGCTAAAACTAAAAAATGGCTCCTCTTGAGCCAAATCTTTTCCACAGTTTATTCACAGGTCAATTAAACAAAAAGAAGGACAGTTAAATATCTGCCCTTCCCTGCTCCTTTGCAAAACAGCGCTTTCCTCAATATGGATTTTGATTGTTGAACAGATTTAAAGTGCCAGTAGAAGATTTATATTGCTGAAGCAAATTCTGGGCAAACCCCATTTTCGATATTATATCCTCGACACTCTCAGCAGTTGATGGAGGATTAATTTCAACTTTTTGGTCAAAATCAGAAAGACTAATATCTAAAAGAATATTAACTTTCTTTATAGACATTTTGCTAATTTTCTCCGGATTCACAAACTCTGTCAAATCTATTCCTTTTGCCAATTTAATTCTACGAAGCAATTTGTCCCTTTTGCCAATCCATATTTCAAAATTTATCTTCCCAATTTTCTGCGCAATGCCATCATACTCCTGGAAAAAAACCTTTGTAAATTTTTGCCAATCTTCTTTTTCTTTCGGAGTATTGAAAAGCGAAGGCTGCCCCACTATAAGCGAGTTTAATTTCAACAAAACCTTTTTTAACTCGCTTGTATCGCATTGGGCTAAATAGTGATAAGCGCTTTTACCATTAACTTTTTCGTCTTTCAGTTCTTTTCCAATTTTGATAATCTTTGTTTTTTCTTTATCAAATAAATCGGTAATCTCTTGAGTTAATTTTTCTTTCTCCGTTTTTGTCCCCTCTTCGCCTTTATAAATACCCATTCTTTTTCGGGTGCTGGCTAAAGAATTTTTGTCAATTTTAATCCACTTGTTTTGAAAAGTAGCCGGATTCAAACCAAGCATAGTCAGAATAGGCACAGAAGGAAAATTTGTAATTTTAACATAGGATATATCACCCAAAGTTTTCGCTTCTCCTACAAACAACATCGGCTGCCCCAAAGCAGATAGTTTGAGGCTGAAAATATAATCTTTTTTTCTGGCGGCTTTTTGGGATTTGTCAGTTACACCGTCTAAGGAAAAAGAAAGAATTCCTTGATTATTGCCAGTAGTTAATTGAGAGTCAACCTTAAGATGATAATTTTGAACTTTGTCCATTTTCTGCAATACTTCTTCTATAGCCTCTGCAGGCGATAAATGAAAAGGGTTCCAAACAGGCGACCAGACATTAGTGTAAAGCAAAGCTGCCATAACACCTATTAAAGCTATTGCTGAGCCAATTGAGCTAATTAAGATTAATTTTTTAGACATATTATCTTTTGTTATTCTTTTATTCTCTAATTTTTACAATTGAAAAATTTTGAGGGTCGACTTTAACTTTATCTCCTCTTCTTATCTTACCACTTAGTATATCCTTTGCAAATGCATTCTCCACTTTGTCTTGCAAAACTCTTTTCATTTCTCTGGCTCCAAAAGCCGGAGAATAACTCAGGCGCACAATTTCTTTCTTGAGGTCTTCGGTTATAACAAAATCAATACCTTTGTCTTGTAAAGTCATTTTAATTTTCTCCAACATTAATTGGGCAATAGCCAAAAGATTCTCTTTGGTTAGGGGCTTAAAAACGACAACTGCGTCAAAACGATTAATAAATTCCGGGCGAAAAATCCTTTGCTTTAAAAGATGATCTAAGAGGTCCTTTTTGACAATATCCAATTCTTGATTCTTTTCTATATCCTCCCGGATAACTTCCGCCCCTGCGTTGCTAGTGGCAATAATAATTGCGTTTTTAAAGTTTATTTTCCTGCCTAAACCATCAGTCAAGCGCCCTTCGTCCAGAACTTGCAAAAATAAATTCAAAACATTTGGATGGGCTTTTTCTATCTCGTCCAAAAGAATCAAACTGAAAGGATTTTCCCTAACAGGCGAGGTTAAAAGCCCTTCTTGAGTTTCAGAGCCTATCAAGCGCGGAATATCATTAATGCTTTGAAACTCAGACATATCCAGCCTTATCATTCTTTCCTCTGAGCCAAAATATATTTGAGCCAAAGCCTTTGAAGTTTCTGTTTTTCCCACACCTGTAGGCCCTAAAAATAAGAAATTGCCAATAGTGCCTTTTCTTTCCTGGACTCCTGAACGGGCCCTTCTTAAAGCCGTGGAAACGCCACTCACCGCTTCATCCTGGTCAATAATCCTCTTATGAATCAAACTTTCTAAATGAAGCAACTTTTGCCTTTCCCCAAACTCAACTTTTCCTACAGGAATTTTAATTTTCTCTGAAACAACCTCAGCAACATTTTCCGCCCTAACTATTTTAGCCGACTGAGATGACATATAAGCCATAACCTCATCCAAAATCCTAACCGCTTTTTCTGGGAAAGCAAGAGAAGACATATAGGTGTCAGTTAATTTTACAATTTCTTTTAAGGCTTTAAAACTAATAAATTTTCTTTGCCTTCTTTCATAAGAAGGCACAAAGCTCTCTAAAACCTTCAATGTATCCTCAAGGGATATTTCTGAAACCTCTACTTTGTTAAACAAATTCATAATTGCAGGGTCCCTCTCAATAATTTTATGCAACCCTTCATAATTAACAATACCAATAACTTGAAAATCTGGCAAAGGCAAGTAACGGCCTAAAGTTGCTCCTATGTTTACTTCTCCTACTTTTGATTTTTGCCTTAAAAAATTCTGAAGTTCTTCTATAACCAAAACAACATTTCCAGCGCTCACGGCTTCTCTAAAACAAGCATCAAGAAGAAATTCTGTTTGCTCAGCCGATGGGCTAGCAGCTGTTAAAGCGCCAATATCAAAATTTAAAAACCTTTTATAGCGAATTGAAGGAAGAGTTTGCCCTAAAAAGGCTTTTTGGGCTAAAGCCTCAATAATGCTTTTCTTGCCGCTCCCGGGCGCTCCTACCAATAAGACATTATTAACTGTCCTTTTTTCTAATATTCTCTCAATGGCTAAAATATCCTCATTGTGCCCAAAAAATTCCCGAAAAGCGCCACCGCGAAATTCTTCCCTCAAGTCAGTGGAGTAATTGTCTAAATTTATGGTATAGCCTGCTGCCCAGTCTTTTGCCAAAGAACCTTTCCTCAGCAGATTGTCGTAATCCCAAAAACGCTTCATTTTCTTTGTTTTCTTTTGCATCCGCTCAAACCAATCTGCCAACTCTCGGATATCTTCTGCAGTAATACTAAAATTAACTAAAATCTTTTGGAAAAATTTATCCGCGCTAGCAAACGCTATTAAAATATCCCCAACTCCGATTTTTGCCCTCTTTCTCTCTTGGGCTATTTCTGCAGCCGCTAATATAATGTTTTCTGTATTCTTCTCTTTCTCTTTCTCTTTTCCTATTTTCTGAGATTCTCTTTGAATTGTAAATTCCTTCTGAAGTTGGGAAGCAATGATTTTAGGAAGCAGTTCCAGCCTCCAACAAATAAAGGAAACCTCATCATTTTTTTCAGAAAATAGAGCCTCAAGTAAAAAATTAGCCGGGAAGAAAAGCGCTTTCCTCTTCTTAGCAATTTTCAATGCCCTATCACAAACCTTCGCGGCTTCAAAATCTAAAAAAGAAGCCAAGTTAAAGTTTTTCGGGTCTTTTAACAATTCACTTATCTTATAAACAGGTTTCTGTTCTCTAAGCCGCCCGTTAAAAAAAGCTGACAAAACCAGAAAGAGAATCCACAAAGCAAAGCCAAAAACAGCGCCTCCTAAAAACTTCTTAAAATAATCACCAAAGGTTCCTTGGCTAAAAAAAGAAAAAATAGAAAGCAAAAACAAACTAAACGCTAACCACCCAAAGATAGTTTTAAAAAAACGCCTATATTTGAAAAGCAGACTTTTTTCCCATTTCACAGCCTTGTAAATTGATGTATTTTTTAACTCAAACATCATTTTTAAAATTAGGTAAGTTTTTAAACTTTAGATTAAGTAAAATAAGCAAAAAGTTTATTAGATAAAAAATCGCTTGCCTCAGCCTATCAAAAGCCTTAGGCCAAAATAAAGGGATGAAACCAACAAAATCGGCAATAAAAACCATCCGCAAAAAACAATTACTCCCGCAGCCAATATAAGAACCTCAAATACCAAACCTATGAAGATTGTCAATATCCTTATAAAAGCACCTAACAGCCTCGAAATAGCATTAGACAAAGCAGTGCTCAAATATCTCTTGAGGTCAAATCCTCTGCCATAAGACCATCGATACCGCCGCCAAGGGGAAAATAAAGTTTTAAGCAGCAAAGGAATAGAAAAATAATTGAAATAAAATCTTAAAAAATTCCAAAAGGCTTTCAAAATGCCCTTTGGAACATCATAAAAAAACCATTCAAGGAATAGAAACAGGAGGCTGTGCACTCTCTCGGTTTGTATGGTTTGGGTTTTCTCCATTTTATTTTAACAACTTAATTCCTATCAAAGAAATTTTTCCCCCTGCCAACATTGCAATGCCCACAAAAATTGCTAAAGATGTCAGATTAAAAATTTTAGGCAGAAAGTTAGAGGGCATCCTCTTTTGAATTTCATTGATTATTGTTTCTTGCATTTTCTGCTGCATTTCTTGCTGAAATTCAGTTCCTCTAGCAAAACTATTATTTGAAGCAGAGCGTGCTGAAGGAGAATTCTCTAACAATGGAGTTTCAAAAATTTGGGGAGCAGGGCTTCCTTTCACAAAAACTAAAAAACTATAATAAAAACTGCCAAAAATTATAACAACTCCAACTATAACCAAAATCCAACCAATAATTTTTTTCATACCAAGGCTACTTCGGTTAGCTTATATAAACCAGACCTTTATTATTATTCTACTTCTTAGGAAACTTTAAATCAACAATATTTTATCCCCCACTGTTATCCTAAGTGAAGCGATTCCTTCTACTCTGTCATTGCGAGGAACCCCCCCTGTCATTGCGAGGAAGGAGCGAAGCGATTCTCCCTTTCTGTCATTGCGAGGAGCGAAGCTCTCGGGCGAGGGCTGCCCTCGCCCCGGACTCCCTCCCCTTCTTATCATCCTGAGCAAAGTGAAGGACCTCATAATTTTGCATTTTGAGATGCCTGCTCTGTAGCGAACTTGTTCTGCTTCGGGGTTCTGCTTCAG
>JAGGVK010000003.1 GCA_021158045.1 bacterium
CCCCACCTAAAAATTTTACTGCTAAAAAACCGATAACAACTACGATTACTAAAACAACTACGATTAATAAGGTTTTATTCATAATTTTATCCCTAAATAAATTAACTATCCGACCTTTAAATATTATCTAATAATACTACTTTTAAAAATCAACACCAAATGTTATTAGAAAGTAACATTTAATGTCCCGTGCCTTTGGCTTTTAATGGAAAATGTCATATTCAGTGTTCTTCCTATTTTCATCATAATCAGCCGTCCTCCTTCCGAGCTGTCTGTAGTATATCCTTTTTCCTCAAGATACTTTTGAACAGATATTACATCATCCCTGTTGACTAGCCGTCCAAAAACATAATCCAAGGATATTCCACCAAAATTATCCCTCAATTTCACTTTACTATTAAATAATTGATTGAGAATTGGCATAAGTTCATCGTAAACTTCCTGACTTTTGTCATTTACGATTTCTACCGCCTTTGTGTTCTCATAATTCATCTCCTCCCAAGTTTTAGACTCAGGCGCACTCTGGGGCGTGGGAAGAGAAGACAAAAATCCTTGACTTTCTTGAACAGGCGCCTCTTCGGCAAATGACGCCAGGGTATTTGTTTTTACTGTTTTCAGCGAAATATGCGGATTCTGCCTTTTAACATTTATTCCATAATTCATTATGCTGGGCTTTAAATCTCTGATGGTAATATATTGGCTTAAATCCTCTTGGGAAACAGAAGTCCGAGAGGAAACTATTCCCAGAGAGTCATCAACCAAATTACCATTGGCATCAAGTTTAACGAGTAAAATATCTTTGCAGTAATTTTTCACACCAAAACTAACGCTACAAACAGTATCGGTATAATGAGTACCCACTACGGCAATACCTTTATCCAAGGTCATTTTAATCCCCCTGCCAACCAACTCCTGCTTCAAATTACCACCGATTGTCTTTATCCATTTCACGTTAAAGTTCGGGTCAACCTTGAGTAGCATTATATTACTCCAACCCGCGGAGAGCCAGGCATCGCGAGCTGCATTCATCTCTTCTATTGCCTTTTTAAGAGACAGATTGCTCGTTTCATCTCCTGGTTTATAATCGTTTGTATAAAGCTTACTTACCTCTTCAGCTTTTTTCATATAGGCATTATATTTTTCTCCTTCAAACGCTTCGCCTTTGGACATATAATTCTGCATAATAATAAAGTCATTATCCTCAGTCTTTGCTATTCTAAACTCTTGTTCAAAAGAAAGAAGTCCGGTGGAGATTGTTTTTGCCCATTGATATTTACCGTCTTTGTCCAGCTTCACCGCCAGAAAAGAAGCACTGGTCATTGCTTTGTAAGTAGTATCGCTATTGCTATATCCTTTCACGGTCGGGGCGAGAAAACCTATTGCCAAGTAACCATTATCCGGAGTTTTCTGAACAGCCGAAAAATTACCTGCCGCCATTCTATAGGCAAGATAACTTTCCGTATAACTAGAGCCGTCAGCCGTTAGTTTGGGAAATAGATATTTGGTGGGTATAGCTTCTATGCTTTTTGCCCATATTGCCTGGTAGTTTTTATCTAATTTTACCACCGTCGGCATACGGCTCACCACATGTTCATCTTCCGTTTTTGGAACTTTACTAGCCTGCGTATTGCCGACCAGAATAAAACTATCGTCATTTTCTTTCTCCACAAAAAAATTAACCTGCTCTTCAAGGCCCATGGTGCCACCTATATTAAGATTTGTCTTTTTAGACCATTCTTTATTACCTGCAGCGTTAAATTTCACTAAGGCAAAATAATGGTCGGTGTCGCCAACATATTCTACTCCGGCATTACGCTCTTCCAATGTTAATAAGAGTAAAAAACCACCATCTTCAGTAGGCCAAAGAGAAACAGGAGTATCGCCGGCTAAATCGCCGACTGTTTGAGTCCAGAGATGTTGACCGTCTTGGCTAAACTTAGAAATAAAAACATCTATTGGAGTCTCATAAACCTTTGCTTCTTCATCTCCAACATAACCAGCTGTCTGCCCAACTAGTAAATACGAGCCGTCTTGAAGCTGAGCAGAAAGATAGCCAGCGTCATAGGCAGGGCCGTGACCCATCGGACCAGAATAATGAACCGAACTGCCAACCGACTTTGTCCAAACTAATTCACCTTGTTGGTTTAATTCACCAATAAAAGCGTCTTCATTAAGGCCTTCCCATGTGTAACCAGCCAAGATATAGTTATGTTCTTTGGTGGGCCAAACATTCCAACCGCTATTGTTGTCATAAATGCGGTAGGATTTAACAAAAGTGGCTGTTTTTAGTTTGTCTGATTCTTTACTGGCAACGCTTTTTACTGATTCTGTTTTCTTCTCTCCCTGTTCAGGCAAGTTTGGCTTCTTCTTTTCCCCGACTTTCTCCTCTTCTCCGACTTTCTCCTCTTCTCCGACATTCTCCTTCTTGTTTTCCCCTACTATTCCAATCGCTTGCTCAGTATCCTGCCTCTCTTGTTGGAGAATTTTTTCTAAAATTTCTGAAAGCACTTCTTGATACTCAGCACTTTTTTCCTTAATTAAACTTGTAAGTCCTTTTACATCTTTCCCTTGGGTTTCCGCTTTCTGAACTTGATTATTAGTTAAGTTCAGATATTTTTGATAATTTTGGAGGGCTTTCCCCAAATCTTTGACTTGATTCCTTTCCGCCATTACCTTAGCCTCAGCCATTTTTTCCTCAGCGATATTAAGGGCTTTCTTTGCTTTTCTTTCAACGCCAAAAGTAAAAAACATCTCTATTTTTTCTCCCCAAGTATCAAGGAAATAAAAAGGGCTGTTGGGAGTAATGCCCGGAGATACAAAATTAGCTGCTTGAACAAAAACTCCAAAGCAAAATGAGAATAGCAAAATTAACGTTAGTAATAAAACAGAATTCCGCATAATTCTTTTCTGAATTCTCAAAATCCTTACTTAAAAGGATCTGAGGGGAGGGTAATAAGGACATCAATATATCCAGGATAGTCGCTGCCGGAAAGACCAACTTGAATAATCATTTCTTGCTTTCCTTTGGTCAACGGCGCCTCAATAAATCTATAAGATTTAGGATAGAATTTCCAACGTTCCTCTGCTTCTTCACCGCTGACTGACGATTCCCATCCGTTCGCCGGTAATTGAGCCTCGTAGAAATCCATAACTTCTTCAGCGGTGCCCGGAGCATCATACATAATATAAAAACCAGCATCTGGAAAACCCGGTATTGTCCCGTACATACTTCTAACTGAACCTGGATATCTGGGAACGTCCGGCAAATCCCTTCCCGGCACATCCGCGGTTGGTTTATCATAAGACCCTTTGTTTTCTTCTGCCGGCTGTCCAGATTCTTTTACTGGCTGTCCAGATTTTTCTGCTACTTTTCCAGATTTTTCTGATAACTCATTTAAAAGCTCCTCTCCCCTTTCTTTGCCCAGTTGAATTGCCTTTTTAACTCCAAAATAACCACCAACCCCTAAACCTAAAATTATTACCAATATAATAATTAAGACAATTGTTTTTTTACTCATAGTTTTAGAAAATTGAGATAAATATGCGACCTTTTATGTTTTCTACTAATTCATTATAGCATAGTTTTTTAAAACCTGCATCAACGCTCCCTTATGCCTCCGGGGATGTAAGAATTTGCGACTCCAACGAGTCCGGGTCTCGTTGATGAGCCTCTTTGTCATTGCAGTCCTCTCCTCTCCGTCATTGCGCAGAGTCTTCCTCCTTGCCATTGCGAGGAAGGAGAAGCGATTCTCTCTCCTTGTCATTGCGAGGAAGGAGCAAAGCGACTGACGAAGCAATCTCTTCCTTATTGCTTATTATTGCTTACTATTGCTTACCCTGGGTAAGCAACACCCTACTCAATTTCCCAATTACTATTGCTTACCCTGGGTAAGCAACACCCTACTCAATTTCCCAATTCCCAAACTATATTTTCTTCCTAACTCATAAAAATAATATTTCGTTTGGGTGCTGTTGCTTAGCTAAGCCAAGCAACGCCTAAGCAGGCCAAGCATTGTAATTTTGAATTTTGAATTGTAATTTTGAATTTTGAATTGTCATTTTGAGATTTGAGATTTGAGATTTGAATTTTAACTGGGGTTCTTTGCCTAAGGGCTCAGAATAACGATTGGTAACTCAGAGATTCTTCACTTCGTTCAGAATGACAACTGGTAGTCGTTCCATAACAAAGCAACGAGATTGCCGCGTCGTCCCGCCTTCGGCGGTCCTCCTCGCAATGACAAAAAAAGAAAGTGCCTATCACAGGACTCCTCGCAATGACAAAGGGAAAGGGATTGCTTCGTCACTCACTCCGTTCGCTCCTCGCAATGACAAAAGGAAAGGGATTGCTTCGTCAGTCGCTTCGCTCCTTCCTCGCAATGACAGGAGGGAGGAATCGCTCCTTCCTCGCAATGTCAGAAGAGGGAAAGCCCTCGCAATGACAGGAGAGGGAAAGCCCTCGCAATGACAAAAAAAGAAAACCACCCATAGAAAACTATGGGTGGTTTTGGTCTCCGCAAGGAAGAGACAAATACCAGCACTACGGACGAAGGGTACCGCCAGTAAGAGGAATAGTACTTATAGAAGTTCCATCAATACTATGAGTTGTGCCATCATCCCAGTTAAAGTCACCTGCTGCTGCAATATCAAATCTAGCATAATCAGTGGTGTTAGTTAATCCTGTAAGGTCTGCTTTAACTGTATATGTCTTGCTGCCACCTGCGCTTATTACTGCGTTTGTCAGAGCCACCTTGTAAGCATGCCCGGATGTGTAGCCAGCTGCTTTAATAGTACAGCTCTGCGCGCCAGATGGTGTATCAATAGCCTTACTCACCCTGATAGCAGTAGAACTAGGTATTGCGGTTATCTCTGCATCTTGAACATCTGTATCAGTTGCCAAATCAAAATCTAATAACTCCCCTATTTGATAAATAGAAGAATCCGCAACAGTAATATCACTGCCTGCAGTAGTTGTGCTAATACTAGCTAGGGTTTCCCCTTGATTTAACGCGCTGCCCTTGAGTGTTGTGCCATCGTAAACATAAATACCATCGCCAACGCCCGCGTCCTTACTTAGAGTTGGAGTAAATTGGATGTAATTTACTTTCACTTCATAAGCAGAATCCGCAGAAATGTTAATCTTAGCAACAGTTGTTTTTGCGCCAGCGGCTAAAGTTCCTGCGCCTGAAGGGCTGTCAGAAGCAAGCGTTACAGTAGGAACAGTTCTGTAAACCGTCATTGCTTTAGCATGCAAACCAGTAAATGCTTGTGGGCTCTTAGCAAGCAGGGTCTTGTCTTGTCCGCCTACATTGTACTTACAGTGAGCCAAAGCAATTTGGACATTAGCTCCATCAGTTCCATCAGTAGTAACATTGTTCAAGTCAACTAAAACACTGACCTCTAATGGAGTGTCTTTGGAAACAGTAAGATTCACTCCTGGGAAGGTAACACCATAAGACTTGATGGTAACTTGTGTCCCATTAGATACTCCTGTTATAACTGGATTTACCACAAGACTATCTCCGGCGTCACTAGTAGTAGCAAAACCAGTAATTTGGGTAGTTGTAGAATTTGTTCCATAAGTAACAACAATCTTGTCATCAACACTAAATGTTGCCGCTGTTGTAGTGCCAACCTTAATATGCGCTCCACTGCTCGTGGCAGTGCCTGTTGTATAATCAGCCAAAACTAGATAAACAGCCGGACTAGTAACGCCTCCAGCGCTGAGTTTTACATCCTTGATATTTGACACATAGGTTGGGTCAACAAGCTTTAAGGTGATGTCTTTCAAAGTAACATTAGCGTTAGAAGCAGTAAATTTGTATGTTGCTACAGGAACATCCGTCTTTGTAGCCACAACTATTCCTGCTTCTGGAGTGCTTGGGCTTAAGCTAACACTCAAACTTCCTGCCTTGACAGTAATAGTTTGGCCATCAACATATGTAGTGTTGCTCGGGTAATACTGCAATACTGTGCCAGAAGAAGGTTTAGTGTAGGTAACCTGCAAACCTGCTTCGATTGAATCATCTGTATCTACGCCATTTACATTATTTACATCAGCATAAACCTCTACCACCATCTGCGAACCAGATAAGGTAGTATCTACCGCAAACTCATTTGTTGTTTTAACAGGGTCCTTTGGCTCGGTTTGAGAACTGCCGTACTTAACATAGAGGTTGGAGAAAGCGTTAGCGATAGCAGTGGTAGCAGAACCAGTATCTGACCATGTTAAGCGAACCTTAAACTTAGTTACATGAATTGCTTCGTCTGATGGCGTTAGAATGAAACTGCCGATTTTTACTCCAGTAGTGCCTTTTACCGTATTCTGGTTGCCATAAGCAGAGTTCTTAGAAATCACCAAACTTCCTGTTTTTACATCAAGTTGATTAGCGGGTTTATCTGTTGCGGGCACGCTAATTGAGCCTAAAGAAGTAAGGGCTTGAGCGTTTCCACTACCTTCTATCATCTTTACCGTTATATCATCAGGGACAGTGCCTGTTTTTGGAACATCTGCTTTAATAGCCAAGGTTACAGGAGCGCCTGGAGTAACAATCAAGGAAGAACCAAGATTGTAATCAGCAGAGGTAGGCGTGTGACCACTAGTACTATCATCCTTCTCATAAAGCGTAGGAACAATGTTGCCTATCAAGGTATCACCAGCGTAAAGTTTAACATTTGTCAATGGCACAGGAGCGGCGGTTGAACTATCCCAATTAAACTTTAGGCTCTCTACTTTTACCTTCTCGCCGTATGCTTTCAGAGTGTATTTTGCTAACACAGCAGCCTTTGTGCCTTTGATAACACTTTCTGAAGGTGAATCAGAAGCAAGAGCCACTGTTAATCTGCCTGCTGAAATGACAATAGAAGGGTCAACAGTAGAAGGAAGAGTGCCGCTTGCAGCCACATTAACATTATATTGGCTGTCGGTTATTATCATATCTGAAGCCCGGCGCAAGGAGAAGGAAAAACTTCTGGTTGAACCATCAATAACATCTGCTTTTACAACTATAGTGTGCTCGCCTGACTCTAAGGCAACTGGAGAATCGGTTGTGTCAAAGGTAACATAATAGCTGTTGTCCATCTCTACAGCAGAGCCAACTTGTGAATCGTCTATATACAATCTGAAGTTTTGCAGGTCTGTTTTGGTAATAGAGCCAATTTCTCTCAAACGGATATATTTAAACTGCGCGTCTTGAGTTACAGTAATAGTATTTTGCCAAACTGCAAAACCATTTGTTCCTGGGTCCACTGGACCGAGGTCAGAACCCACTGCACCTAAACTGACAGTAGCTAAATTAGCAGGCGCGGATGTCATTGTCATTGAATTTCCCGAAATAGGGAAGGTTCCGTTCACTGCTGAAGCGTCTGAGACAATATCAGAAGCACTTTCAATTTCTAAAGCAACAATGCCGCTTGAACCACTGACATCTGCTTTCACAGTAATTGTTTTTGAACCGCCGGCAGGAATTACAAATAATCCATCAGGATTATTAAATAAGGCATAATGGTTAACCAAAGAAGTGTTGTCTGTTAAACGGGTAGAGCCATCATAAAGATAAAGATTAGGAAGATTGGTATCAGAAGAAATACCAGTTCTCTTTACCTTTAATTGGGTTACTTTTACATCAGATGCATCGCCATTAACGAAAGTGAACTTAACTATGTCTGCCAATGATTGAGTATCAATCAAAAGAGTAGAGGCAGGAGTATTAGAAGCCAATCCTACTGTCAAACCTGCTGCAACTGGAGTTGTTGCTCCGGTTTCTCCGCCAGTTTCACTGCCAGCGGCTTCGGTAATAGCGCCTACTATATTTAAAGTGCTGCCACTTTTGTTGTCTACGTCAACTTTTGGCTTGCAAGCAGTACCTGTAGTAACAACAGTAATAACGTTGCCTTCGCTTGAAGCAGAGAAATTAGCGCAGTTATTAAACTTAGTGGTAAGAGTGTCTGTTAAGCCGTCTAAAGTGACACCAGCGGGAGCGCTTAAAACATCTGCAGAACATTTAACAACATTTTCTGCATCTGTAAGGGTGATATAAACGTAATCACCTGCAACTGGAGCACCACTAAGAGTAAAAGTAAAAGCTGTGCCGTATTCTGCTGTTTCACCGCCGGTTGTTCCTGCAGATGCGGACAATAAGGCGTTTAACTTTGCTATTGTTTTTGAACCAACAAAACCTGTTCCTTTAGACAAACCAATTGGGGCCAACACTTCGTCAGCGTATTTCTCCTGAAACTTAATAACTGCCGCTTTGGTAAGTGGACCGAAGTAAGTGGTCTCGTTTCCTGACGAACCAACGCCTGAGGCTGCCAATTGAGTGTCGGAATCGGAATTCAAGACAATCTGGAGATACTTCACATCATCTCCCTTGCTACCAAGGGAAAGACTCTTGGTGAAAGTAAATCCTGCGGGAATACCGGCAATTGCCCCACCGGTTGTGCCGCCTTGCAAAGAAGACAATTGGGACTGCAACTGAGCTAATTGCTGTTGCAGTTGGGCAATCTGCGCTTGAAGCTCCTCTGCTGTCATAGCATTAACTGAGGAAACAGTCATCATCGGAAAAGACATTACAACCACTGTTAGTCCAGTTAAAACAGCGACAAGTTTCTTAATTAAATTACTCATTTTTTTCAATTTTTTTCCTCAATAGTTCTTTCTTATATTAGTAAAGAAGAAACTATTTTCGGAATTTTTGCGACTTTTTATTAAGGCTTCGACTTTTTTCGCTCGCGGAGTCAGCCTTAATATTGTTGTTTCGACCTTTGTTTTGCCTCGCCTTCGGCGAGATTATTTCAATCTCCCCTAAGCGAGAATTTTTTTGCCGTTATCGACCTTGTTAATTAATAAAATAATAACGGCGCTTTTCAATTTTTTCCGTTGTCTTTTTTATAAAACGCCTTTCTACTTAACCATTCAATCATTTAATCATTAGCACCAAAACCATTGCTTCTTCTATTTTGCCTTCATTATAATATTCCTCCACTTTTTGTAAACGGGCTTCGTTTTCAGGAGTTAAAGTTCTCTGCTTTAAATCATTGATATAAGAAACCAAAAATTCTTTCCCCATACTCTCACTCTTATCGCCTACTTCTTCAGAAGTTTGGGCTATATTATCTAAACTGGCCAAAACTTTTTTAGGCAAAGTTGAATGGGAATTTTTAATATTCCTGATTATTTCCTCGCCCTGGCGAGCAGTACTTTTTACCACTTCTGCCATAGCCAATGCCTTGCTTATATCTTTGTTCTGCCTAAGGCTGTTTAGAGAAAGGTTAATATCTTTTAAACTTGCTTGGAGTTTATTTAAGGAAAAAAGGATATCCTTCTCACTATTCTGGCTATTCTGGCTATTCTGATTATTTGGTGTTGCCTGAGACAAACCCGGCAAACTATCTTGGAAATTAAGATAGAGAAAAAAACCAGCCATAACTACTCCAATCAAAAGCAGCGAGCTAAACACTAACGCTGGTTTCCTGAAAAAACCAAAACTAGGATTTGTTTCAAATTGAATTTCTTCTTTGCCTAAAATCCTCTGTTTCGTGGAAAAAACCCATTTTTCTCTGGGTTTTATACTGCCGATTCTCTTAAGTTTTTTAATAAGTTGCCTCTCGGTCATATCAGTTATAAATAAACTTAGCATTATGCTGTTTTGCTTCATCTATAATTTATGACGCAAAATCGCTTATTTTGTTACACTGCCTATTCATTGCCTATCTATCACCCTTATTACCATATCTATCACCGTCAAAAACCGTCAAAAACCATCAAATCTTTTATTGTCTCTCCTCTTTTATCACTTCTCTTTCTTCATCATTCCTCTCAGTTCTTTTAAAGCGCGATGCAGCATTACCCTCACCGCGCCTTTTGATTTTCCCATAAGCTCGGCAATTTTGCCGGTTGAATATCCATTAATATATCTCCAAATTAAAACATCTTGATAATCCGTGCTTAGGCTAGCCAAGCAATTCCTAACAGCAACAATGTCTGAATCCAGCCCGCTTTTCTCTTCTAAGCCGGGTTTGGGGTCGGCAATGACAGCGCTCTCAGCTGAAATTATTTTAAATTTAGATTTTTCGCGATAATAATTAGCAATTTCTGCTCTGGCAATTTGGTAAATATAGGCGCCTGGATTTTTTATTTCTGATTTTGGCTGGGTGTCTGAGTTTTGGCCTTGGTGCTTAAATCTGTCCCAGCCACGGACAAAAACCTTTGAAGTGATGTCCTCAGCCACCTCCCGAGAATTAACTTTAAAGAAAACAAAGCGATAAATCTTGTCCACGTATTGGTCGTATATCTTAGAAAAGATTTTCTTTCTTGATTGAGGCATATTTTTGTTCTGCTGTCACTTTAAAATCCCCCCGTGTTGGACGCCACCCACCCGCCACCCTCACAGCGAGGTAAAGCCCGCTTTTGTTAAAACTCCAGCGAGGCGAAGCCCGCTTTCGTTAAAACTCCAGCGAGGTAAAGCCGAGCGTTAGAAACCGAAGGTGTCTAAATTGGGGGTCGGGGGGATTTTACAAAAGCGATAAATCTTGTCCACGTATTGGTCGTATATCTTAGAAAAGATTTTCTTTCTTGATTGGGGCATATTTTTGTAATTGTAGGGTGTCTAAGAGTTGTCCTACCAGTGTCCTAAGTATGTCCTAACATCTTTAGTTAGGACACATAACAGTAACCTATCTGTCCTATCAATGTCCATACTTGTCCTATCTATGTCCTAACACATTTGTAATAGGTATTATTCCCCTCCCCTTCTCTCTTAACTAATCCCATTGCTAGTAAATGTTCAAAATCCCGCCTGAGCGTTCTTTTGCTTACATTGGGGAAAGTTTTCTTAAATTCCCAAACTTGAGCCTTATCTTTTTTCTTCAAAATATCTAATATTCTCTTTTGCCTATCATTAATTAATAATGCATTCTTGTCTAATTTGTTAGAAACAGTGGTTTTGGGATTAACCTTGCCAAAATCTTGCGGGCTCACTTCCCTCTCTTCTTTCTCTATTCCCTTCTGCTGGAAAATACTATCTCTTAAACTATTATATTCTTTTCTTAATACAAAAAAATTCTGTTGCTTCAACCAATCCTGGCTCATTGCCACTTTAAAAAAACTGTCTATTGCCTCTAATGAATTAAGAAGTTGTCTTTTTATTTCTTCTCTTTGTCTTTCTTCCAAAGAAACAGGGTTACTTGCTTGAAACAAAATCGCGCTAGAGAGAATTTGGCAGGCTTTTTCCCGAATTAAAAACTTCAAAGGCTCCTTTTCGGGAAAAACCTTTGTCACCCGATAAACGGCCAAAGTAAGTTTTACCAAATAATCTTTGTCCATTCAAAAATTACCTAATAACACTAAGCAGAAAATTATACCACTATAACAAAAAAATCCCCAGATATCAAGTTTTATTTTTCACATCCAAAAATGCCATTCTAAAACAATTCTAAAATAATTCTAATAATCACCCTAAAATCGGTTTCAAACTATGCTAAAATCGTTCTTAAATCACTCTTAAATAATTACAAGAAATATCATCCCAACCATCCTCCAACCATTGTCCAACCATTGTCCAACCATTGTCCAATTATTTTCCCAATTAAATTTTCTTTGAAATAACTGCCATGGCTTTTATTTCAAAGAAAAAAGTTTTCCACAGGTTTTGGTTTGAAAGGAAAATTATTCGGAGGTATAATTTTACAATTTAGGAAATTTCATAATTTGAAAATTCTCAAGGAGCTCTGCGGCGCGCTCTGCGCGCCGCAGAGTTTGAACTATACTAAAAAAGTCGAGTAGCCCTAATTTTAATTTTTTATTTTTTTATGAGAAAAAAAATTATTATCCTTCTAATAATTCTTGCAGCGGTGGCTGGAGGATTTTTATATTTCTGGTATGTCTGGCTACCAGCACAAATCGCAAAGGAAAATACTTCCCAAGTTTCTACCACAACTCCCCCAACTCTTTTTGGCAAAGAAGATTACAAAATTGAAGATAGAACGGATGGAAGATATATTGTGGTCCCAAAAGTTGGATTAACGGCAAAAGTGCCTGAGGGGTGGAAGATAGAGCATAAAAAAGCAGCAGACGTAAAACCACAATATTGGATTACATTATCCTCGCCAGATGCTGAGGTCTTCGATGTTATAACAAAGGGTTGTAGTATAAGTATTACAGGCTGGGAATCTAAAGAATATTCTCAGAATATAAAAAAGAAAATAGAAACAATAGAAAATACAGGATCTAAGTTAATTGAAGGACCTGACGAGTATAAATACGAATATGGAATTATCAGTCTTGCAAATCATACAGCACTGAAAGGAACTCCTGTTAAAATGGATAACAAATTTAACAAATTTGTTAAAGGAGAAAGTGTAGACATTGTAATAAAAGATAATAAAATATTATCTTTAGGCACAAGTTATCCTCCTGCGTTCGAAAATAAATGTCTTCTGATTTGGAATACGTTTATCAAAAATCTAGCAATCAAATAGCAGTATGTTAAAAAGAATTCCTTCGATTTTAATATCAATTAGTTTTGTATTGCTTCTTTTATATCCACTCCATATCTTTGCTCAAGAAACTCAAGATTTATCCTGGCCCTTAAAAGAAAAGGAGGTTGAAATCTTATTGGGTATCATTAGAAATAACCCTTTAAGTACTGCTCAAAGTAACCTGTTTTTTACATCTTTGTCTTCGTCTGACCCTAACGCTCCTCGTGAAACGGGAGCTGTTGTTTTGGTTAAACAGGCTATTTTAAAGAAACAATTAAATTATTGGTTCAAAGATGTCCCCAGAGAGTTTTCAAAGAAATTCCTAAAAGCCGCCTTAGGGGTAGGATTAACAATAGCCACTCAAGGCTCTTATGGTGCTCAGAATATTATAAATCAAATTGAGAAACTCACAATTAAAAAAGCAAACGAATATGCTTTAAATTGGTTTTTACAGAATGAGATAAAAGTTGGAAGCGGCAAAGCAAAATACAATTTTTCTTCTTATAAAGGAAACCCAAAAACCATAAATATTCAATATATTATTGTTTACCATCCCATAAACCAAACTCATGGAAAAATCGTTGTTGAATTTTATTCAAAAGAGCCAATCGAGCCACCTGTAGGTACCAGCCCAAATGCTTTAGGGAGACCCATGGATAACCCAAACGCAAATAGCTGGCCATGGGATCGCTGGTTAGAAAACGAAAGGCAGAAAGATAACGATGGCAAATTGGAGCCATTTATTGTCAGAGTTAAGGGTTATGTAAAAAAAGATACTTGGGGAAATTTTGAATGGGACAAAAGCAAAAGCGAACCGGTTGTTGAAGTGGATTTTGATAAGCCGGTGCCGGAAATTGAGCAAAGTGACATTATTTTGAGAACCAGCGAGAAAGAAATGAAGAAAAACTATCTCGTAAAAAAGATATTAAATCCTCTTTTTGAAAGAATTAATGCAACTAAAGGGCCTGCCTTTGAGAAATTTAAGAAGATTAAGGAAATAGCTGAAGATTTGATAAATAAAATCAAGAACTTCTCTACTTCTTTTAAACTTGGGGCTCAGATTGCCCAAAATTCATTGCCACTAAGCAAGTCCCCCCCCCCCGCTCTTCCTCTCTCTCCAAAACCAAACCCCTATAAATACAAATGAAAACCAGCCCAAAAAACTGTTAGACGAAAAGGTTATCGCTGAAATAAACAAAACTATCCAACAAACTACTCAAGCCCAAGAACAAAATAAAACTGTTCTGCCCTCTTCCATTTCTAACCCAGCAAGTAAATTCCAAGCTACTTTAGAGGAACTTATAGAAGAATTTGATAATATCTCTGAGAAAGCCGATTTGACCATTGCCCAAGCCCAAAAATATCTCTTAGAACACAATGAATTAGCGTTTTGGAAGCAAGAGCAAGAAGAAAAACAAGGAGAAAAACAAGAAAAGGGGAAAGAAAAAGAAAAAGAAAAAGAAGAGAAAAAAGAGGAAAAAGAGAAAAAAGATACAGCAAAAGAAAACGCCGCACAAACAACAGCCCAGGCTATTCTCTGCACTCTTTCAAATACCCAATATCCAAAGAGAGACAAAATAATTTTCAACGAAATTGCGTGGATGGGAACCACAAATTCAGTAAGCGATGAGTGGATTGAACTAAAAAATATTTCGGGAGAGCAAATTGATTTAACCGGCTGGCAAATTCTAGACAAAGCCGCTCTGGAAGGAAAATCGAACGCAATCAAAATAGTTTCCACCAGTGGAAAATCAATCTCCGCGGGTGGCTTTTTTCTTTTAGAGAGGACTGGCGACAACACAGTTCCCGGAATTCCAGCCGACCTGATTTACACCGGCTCTTTAAGCAACACCAAGGACGCATTATATCTTTTTGACGAAAATTGCGCGCTTCAGGATTTTGTTAAAGCTGACTCTAATTGGCCAGCCGGAGATAATTCCTCAAAAAGAACAATGGAAAGAAAGAACGATTTAACTTGGCAAACGAGCAGTAACATCGAAGGCACGCCAAAAGCTGAAAACAGCATCGGTGAAATTATTTTGGCTGGCGGCAGTTCAACTGCTTCTTCCCAATCTTCCCAATCTTCCCAATTTCATAAATCTTCCCAACCAGCTCTTTGTTCCTTGCCAGCCACTCCGTCTCCGGTTTATTCCCCTATTATTTTCAACGAAATTGCTTGGATGGGAACAGCCAGTTCAACTTATGATGAGTGGATTGAACTAAAAAATACCTCAACTTCAACTATTTCTTTAGACAATTGGCAGATTATCGGCAGAAAAATTAGTTCAAACACAACTCCCTCAATAAAAATCTTTCTTCCTAACAAATCAATAGGATGCACCACCTCTACCGCTTACTTCTTGTTAGAGAAAAATAACAACAATCCTAATCCTGTTTTAGAAAATCTGAGGGATATGGTTTACACTGGGGGAAGCTTAATAAACAATCCTAACCCTAATTTTGAACTCTATCTTTTTGATAATAATTGCCAGTTAATTGATTTTATTCAAGCCACTTCTTCTTGGCTTGCTGGTGACAATTCCTCAAAAAGAACAATGGAAAGGGACCAGAACTTAAGTTGGCACACATATTGCGGAGATGGAGAAAATGGAATAATGGGAACGCCAAAAAAGGAGAATTCTCAACCGCCTCTTCCTCAACCAATTCTGGAAATATCAACCACTACTTTGAGTTTTGAAGCCCAAGAAGACAGAGAAAACCCAGCAACTACAACTTTAACTATCCAAAATAGCGGTAAAGCAGAAATGGCCTGGACTGCTTTAATAATCTATAGCACTACTACTCCGACTCCGACTCCGACTCCGACTGCCTGGCTCTCCTTTCAACCAGCCACCGGAACTTTAGCAGCCTCAACTTCTTCCACTATTCAAGTTTCGGTAAATATTTCTGGTTTGACCGTAGGAAATTACCAAGCAACTGCTACTATTGAAGCGTTTGATAGCCAAGGCAGGCTAACTCAAAATAGTCCCCAGAAAATTCCAGTTAAACTGGTTATAACTCCAAAACCAAAAATAGCTGGAAGTGTAGTTATTTCTGAAGTTCAAGTTAATGGCAAACCTGTCAATACGAAGCCTGTTGAATTTCTTGAGATTTATAATCCGAAAAACCAAGCCACTTCAACTATTGGTTGGCATTTGTGCTATTTCACCCAAGAAAAAAACTGGAATAGTTCTACAACAAAATGCTGGGAATTTCCAACAAGCACAACAAGCAGCATAATTGAAGCAAATAAATATTACCTTATCGGTGTTTCCAACTATCCTACCTCTACCCAGAGCGGATATCCTGAAACCGATTGGACCCTTTTAACAAACACTGGAAAATCTTATATTGGCGGACAATTGAAAAACGATATCGGGGCTATCGGGATTTTCTCTTGCAATCCAAAGAATGCTTCAACAACCGACCTTGCAAAATCGTGCAAAATTGACCTTTTCAGCTGGAAAAAAGATGGCTCAACCAGCACCGAGGTTTACGAAGGAAATTCTTTCTCATTTCAAACAAGCGACATTGAAGAAAAATCATTCCAAAGAAAGAAATTTGAAGGGAAATTCATTGATAACAACAACAATTCAACTGATTTTGAAATTAACTATCCAACGCCAACTAATTCAAAAGGCGAAACCGGAAACATTTTGCCCCCGGGAAGTGTAACTAATTTTAAAATTGCCATAGGTCAGACCTATGACAATTTGGTTGCTTTAACTTGGTCAACTACTACTGATATTGACACTCCAACTTCAAATATCTCCTACATTATATATTGGTCAAAAAACAGTGAAATCACCACCAGCACTCTGGACGCTTCAACCACTGCTTCAACCACAACAACCAGCACCAGTATAACTATAGACAACCTCTACTATGATTCAACATACTATTTTGGCATCCGCGCTTTTGACGGGTTACATTATTCTGCCCTAACAATTCTCCCAAACCCTCTAAAAGTTGAGCCAGAAATACCAATTTGGGAGCCTTACATTTCTCGTGGCACATCCTTTCCTGGCACCAATACAAGCACTACCAAATGGACTTACTCTCTCAGTCGTTATAACCCAGACGACGGTTTTATCTCTTCAGGCCCAGCCATTGACCAAAACGGCACCATATACTTTTCTACCACTAAAGGAATTATGGCTTTAAACTCCAACGGCTCACTAAAATGGAAATATTTTATTTTAACCAGCAAACCCTCAACCCCTCCCCTCATTAGTTCCGACGGAACAATTTATGTTGGCCTTGGCGATGGCCGTATTATAGCCCTTTCCCCTGCCGGCAGGCTAAAATCAGTGGTGGCAGAAAAAATATTCTCGAGGGGAGGGATAACCTTAGATTTTCAAAACAGCATTCTATACTACACTGCCTCTTATAACGACTACAAAGCCAAAAAAGCCACTACTTCTCTGGGAGCGATAAACCTTAAAGACCGTGACAAAGATTGGCATTACGACTTCCCTGAAAGCAATTCTTCAACTTCTTGCATTGTTTCTCCTATTTCCCGACCTATAATTTCTTCTGACGGCAAGATATACTTCGGTTATTCAAGTTCCTCAACTATTGCAACCACCTCAAGTTACTTTATTAAGCTTGTATCCTTTGACATAAAAAAACAAGATAAAGTGTGGGAAAAGAAAATACCGTTTCTTAAATCATGCTGGGAAGGAAGCAACTTCAGCAATTTACGCTCCATTGTCTTAAGTGATAAGAATATGTTGTACATCATAGTTCACGGTACCTGGGAAGGTTTTTGGTGCGGAATAGAGCTTTACGCTCTTAATCTCAACAACGTCATCCCTACAACCACAAGCATAACCACAACAGAAGCTTGGAAAAAAGTTGTAGGCGTAGCATGCCCACAAGAAAGCCCTATCCTTCTAGGCAAAAATCAAGATTATATTTATTTAAGAACAAGAAACAATCGAACAAACAGTAAAAGCATTCTATACAGGGTTTCTTCCACTGGAACTTTCACTAAAATACCAACTCCATCTGTTCCTTACGAGTTTACCCCCTATCTTTTAGACGAGAAGGAAAACATATACGGCACCAATGTCGCTGCCTGGTATGAAATAGTCAGCTTAAATGCAAATGGAGAAGAAAGATGGAGAAAAGAATTTCATGTTACCCCTAGTAGCTACTTTTACCCTGTAGCTTTTTCAAAAGACGGAACATTATACGGCACTGGCTGGAATAGTGAAGGTTATCGCCTTTTCTACGCCATAGGCCCTTAAAGAAATAAAAAATGCATTCAATGAGTTTCAATGAGTTTCAACGAGTCCGGGTCTCGTTGATAGTTTAACGGAAAGCTGCCCTTCGCCACCAAGCTTCTTGAGATTGCCGCGTCGTCCCGCCTTCGGCGGTCCTCCTCGCAATGACAAAAAAGGGATGTCATTTTGAGATTTGAGATTTTGCTTTTCTAATTTTGCATTTTGAATTTTCTAATTTTGCATTTTGAATTGTAATTTTGAGATTTGAGATTTGAGATTTGAGATTTAACTGGGGTTCTTCCCCTAACGGCTCAGAATAACAACGAGTCCGGGTCTCGTTGATTTTTATTATTTCGCTAAAGCCTTCTTCCTCTCTTTCCTCTTAGTTTTGGAAGAGGAATGCGAAGTTTCAAAAGAAAGCTCTCCGTCTTTTTTGTCAATAAAAACGCCATCCCCTTCTTTAATTTCAGAAGTTATCAGCTTTAATGCCAGAGGGTCAAGAATGTATCTCTGAATAACTCTTTTAAGGGGCCTAACTCCCAAATTTTGGTCAAAACCTTCCTCTGCTAAAAATGACTTAGCTCTATCTGAAAAATCAAGCCTCACCTTTTTGAGCTTTTTGAGCCTTTCAGCAACCTTTGCCAACTCCAAACTAACGATTTTCTTAATTTCCTTTTTATCAAGATAATTAAAGATAACAATTTCATCAATCCTATTCAGAAACTCTGGTTTAAACCTTTCTTTCAAGCTCTCCATTATTTTCTCCTTTAATTCTTTCCTCTGAGACATCCCTTTGTTATCGGCAGCAAAACCTATGGGATGGAATTTAACAATATATTCAGAGCCGATGTTAGAGGTCATAATAATAATTGTGTTTTTAAAAGAAACCATTCTTCCCTTAGCATCGGTTAACCTGCCATCCTCGAAAATTTGCAGCAAAATGTTGAAAACTTCTGGATGGGCTTTTTCTATTTCATCTAACAAAATAACTGAATAAGGGCGCCGGCGCACTTTTTCTGTCAATTGCC
This sequence comes from bacterium, assembly GCA_021158045.1. Lineage (GTDB taxonomy): Bacteria > Patescibacteriota > Minisyncoccia > Minisyncoccales > CG1-02-41-26 > JAGGVK01. Next base: position 18,731 of record JAGGVK010000003.1, read on the forward strand.
CTCCCTCTTCATAGCCAACATAACCAGGAGGAGAACCAATAATCTTAGAAACACTATAGCGTTCCATATATTCAGACATATCCAATCTTATCATTGCTTTTTCGCTATTAAACAAAAACTCAGCTAAGGTTTTAGCCAAATAAGTTTTGCCAACACCTGTTGGCCCTAAGAATAGAAAAACCCCAATAGGACGGTTTTCCTCTTGAATGCCGGCTCTTCCCCTACGGATAGCGCGAGCCACTGCAGAAATCGCTTCGTCTTGCCCAATAATTCTCTGGCGCATAATTTCCTCTACCTTTTCTAACTTTTTCGCTTCTTCTTCTATTAGTTTAATTACCGGAATGCCTGTCCACCTCGAGACAACCTGAGCAATGCTTTCCTCTGTCACTTCCTCCTTCAAAAGATGGTGCTTTGCCTGAAGATGCTGGAGCCTTTTTTCAGCTAAACTTAACTCCTTTTTCAATTCTGGAATCTTGCCGTATTTTAACTCGGCAACTTTCTGTAAATCCGCTTTTCTTTGGGCAACTTCAATGCGCTGTTCAGTTTCGTCAATTTGCTTTTTGAAATCCTTAATCTTATCAATGAGCTCTTTCTCCGACCTCCATTTGCTTCTTAAAGCATCGGCTTTTTCCTTTAAATCAGCCAAAGAGCGTTCTATTACTTTGAGCCGGCGCTTGGCGCCTTTTTCTTTTTTTAAACTTTGCTTCTCAATCTCAAGCCTTGTAATCTCATCTTGGAGAGTATCAAGCTCTTCAGGCTCGGATTCAATTTCTAACCTCAAAGCCGATGCCGCTTCATCCATAAGGTCAACTGCCTTATCAGGTAAAAATCTATCCGTTATATAGCGGTTACTCAACTCAGCAGCCGCTTTTATGGCAGCGTCTGTAATTTTCACTCCATGATGAAGCTCATATTTTTCTTTAATGCCCCTCAATATGCTAATAGTATCCTCAACTGAGGGTTCGGAAACATAAATCGGCTGAAATCTTCTTTCTAAAGCAGGGTCTTTTTCTATATAGCGCTGGTACTCTTTAAGGGTTGTAGCTCCAATAGCCTTTAATTCTCCTCGAGCCAAAGCCGGCTTTAAAAGGTTGGAAGCGTCAATTGCCCCCTCTGCTGCTCCAGTGCCTACAAGAGTGTGAAGTTCATCAATAAACAAAATATAATGGCCATTGGCTTTTTTAATCTCCCTTAAAAGAGCCTTTACCCTCGATTCAAATTCCCCCCTGTATTTTGTGCCAGCCACTAAAGCCCCTAAATCAAGGGCAATAAGTTCTTTCTTCTTCAAACTTTCAGGAACCTGGCCAGAAACTATTCGTTTTGCCAGGCCTTCAACAATGGCTGTTTTGCCAACCCCTGCCTCGCCAATCAAGACAGGATTGTTTTTTGTGCGGCGTGAGAGAATTTGCATTATCCGCCTAATTTCATTTTCTCTGCCAATAACTGGGTCTAATTTTCCTTCTCTGGCTAAGGTTGTAAGATTGCGGGCGTATTTTTTAACAACTTGATATTTTGACTCTGGTTCTTGGTCGGTAATTCTCTGGCCTCCGCGAATGTCTGCCAATACTCTTAAAACATTTTCTTCGTCTAAGTTAACCCCAGGAGAAATAATGCCTTGAAACTTAGCTTTATCAAGAACTTGCTTAGCAGCGGTCGGAACAGTAAGTAAAGCCAAAAATAGGTGCTCCACTGAAATAAATTCATCTCCCATCCTCATAGCTTCTTGCCTGGCTTTATCAAACACCTTGGCTAAATCCTGGGTAAGATAGAACTGGCCAAAAGTTTGCTGGCCTCCAACAATAGGAGGAATACGCCCAATAGCCAATTCTGTTTTTCTTTTCAAATCGTCAATGTCAATTTGGAGTTTCTGCAGAATCACAAAAACAACACTCTCTTCCTGCTCTAAAAGCGCCGAGAGCAAATGCAAAGCGTCTATTTGCTGCTGGCCCTTGGCTCTGGCAATTGACTGGGCTTTAATTACTGCTTCTTGTGCTTTGTGGGTGAAATCACCACCTTGAACATACTCCATACACTAATAAACTCTATATACTAAATAAACCTTATTAATACATTTACTAATAACATAATACATTAAAAAATTAGCCAAATCAAGCCTATGAATTATGGGCTTTTTTGTTGCTTTGCTCCGCGGGCTGGATGCTATTAGAACCTATCTGGCGGATTAAAGTTCTTCTTTCTGAAACTTCTCTTCTTGGGTTTGGTCTAACTTTCTAATGAGCTTTGTCAACTCCGCGAAGTGTTCTTTCTCGTCGTCCCTAATATGGCTTAAAACCTTCTTAACCTCTTCATCATCAATTTCATCTATGTGTTCCTGGTATTGGTTTATAGCTCCTAACTCTCCTATTAAATCTTCCCTTAAGCTTTTTAAATCTTTGCTTGGCATATTTTAAATGTCGTTTATTTTATATGTTTGACCTTGTATTTTTATTATACCAAAAAATCGCCTAATTGGCAAGAAATAAAAATCGTGAACCACATAGGATTTATAGCCCTGTACCCTCCGTGATACAGAGTTGCCCAGCCCCCACCAAAATTTGGTGGGGGCCCAGCGATAGACTATTGGAATTGCTAAAAACGTACATTCCTTTCGTTCAATTCATCTTCTCTTGCGATAGGTAGTAGTGGTTCTTCTGCGAATTTGGAAAACATCAATATGTCTTTGTTTTGGTATTACTTCATAAAGAATCCTGTAGTTACCAACTCTCCGCCGCCATAAATTATCTTCACCTTTAACTTTTTCGATATTCCCTTGGTAGGGATTTTCTGTCAGTTTTCCTAAAATAAATAAAAGACGCTTGGCGTCTTTCTTGGAATACGCTTCATCTCTTTTGAAACTCTCTTTGCAATTTCAACCTTCCAGTTCATCCTTCAGTTGTTTAAGGGTTAAGTATTTTCCTTCTTTAATCTCTTTCCTTCCGTCTCGAATTGCTTTTTTTTCAGATAGAGTTGGCTTTATTAAAGGAATAAGTTTTTTTAAACGTAAAAATTCCTCATAGTCGGAGCGAGACATTATCACTAATTCTCCTTTTTTTGATAATTCTCTTGGAATAGCAATGACTTTATTCATACATTTTTATACTAACAAATTGGGAATAGGAATCAATACCCGTCCGCTGGCTGGACGCTATTAGAACCTGTTTAATGGGCTACTAATCCTAATTTAGAGATTGGTATATTCTACTTGCTCTACTGAATCTATTAAATGCTTATTACGTTCCCTTTTAATTACGGTTAGGGTTTCGTCAAAATATCCTACCCTATCTTGACCAGTGTATTCTTCGTAAATTCTTACCTTGAATCTAAATTTACCATCACTCAATTTTTTTCTCTCCAGAATCTCAAAATCAGAAAAATGAGGATTAGAAGTTCCGATTAAAGTTAAACCTGGTTGAGCATATTGCTGTTTAGCATTATCTGTAAGCCAAGAAAGAGCCAATTCTTGGTCCCTTTGTATGCGGGCTTTCATAAAGGCAACAACTGTCGTAAAGGCAACTACTGAAGATTCTGCGAGTTTTTCTTCACCTTCTTCTTCAGACGAGTTTTGAGTAGATTTTTTAGCAGTCAGCCAATGAGCTGGAGAATACCAAGGACAACAGCATCCCTTGCAGTATCCATCATTTCCGCAATAATACCTTGCTCCATCGCATTTTAATAAGTTGGGATGACCTCCTATGCAAAAATTCTGCATTATTTCAACAGAGCAATCGTTATTGTTAGAACAAGGAATGTATTCTTCAGTTGCAGGAGAAGGTGGTGATACCTGTATTAGCTTTGATTCTCGCCAGCAGTCAACTGTATAGTGGTCAGAACAAAGAGAATACTTCAAATCAGTAACAGAAACCGATACCAATAAAATAATCAGTATTCCGATTCCCAAAATTATGATTTTTTTATTCCTGGTCATATGTTCTATTCTACCAAAAAACCGCCTTCTTGGCGACAAACTAAAATGAAATCTTCTTTTCTTACTTTCTTTTTCTTTTGAAGGATCTTACGCCTAAATCTTTGCAAATTTTCTCAGCTAAATGATTATCAATCTCTCGGTGGCGAGGAACAGTAGAGATTCTTTTGGTTAACGGATTGAAAAAGACGCTGTGGTTTGCGCCTTCTCTAATGAAAATACAGCCCTTTTTAGTAAGGTGTTTAATTAAGTCTATTCTTTTCATCGAAGGGAAACAGAAAGTGGTTCTTTGATGACTTTACCTTTAGCAAATTCTTTTTGATTGAGTAGACGATTAGTTTCAAGAACTAATCGAAGGGCTTCCTTAAGGTTCTTTTTTGTTTCCTTAAGAGTTTTTCCCTGAGTATTAACACCTGGAATTTCTTCTACCCAACCAAGATACCATTTCCTTCTCTTTTTATAAACTGCGGTGAATTGTTTTGCCATATGTTTTAATTATATCCCCTGAAAAATTATTGTCAAACTCAGTCCGGTATAAAAATTGCCTAGCGCCGAGCTTTTTGGTTCCGCTCGCCCGATGGAACGATTTTAGAACCTTGAAACGAATAGCTATTATAAAGTATTCTTGATCTCTTTAACTTCTCTTTTGAAAAATTTTTCTATTTCTTTCCAAGAAACAGGGATTATCATTTTGGGCATAGGGTCTCTCTCGGCATCTTCAAAATAGATCAGGCTTTTTAGAATATGCATTATGTTGTAATTGACGCTTTTGTATTTCTTAGCAAACAACTTTAAGAGTTTTTCTAATGAAATTATCTTTTGACAGATAAAGAATAAATCAATGAAATCTTTTTTGCTTCCACGAGAAGAAACTGCAGAAATTTTCATACAGCCGATATCTCTGTTATCAGCAACTTTAATTCCTTGAAAATCTTTGAAAGAGAAAAGGCAAGGATAGTCATATTTTAGAAAAGTTATTCTTGTTTCTTTAAATCTGCCAATTAAACTATTCTCAGCTTCCTTTTCTATTGAAAATTTTCCTAATTTTTTAATCTTCTGAATTAAGGTTTCAGTATCAATATCTTTTTTGGTAAAAAAATCTAAATCAAGCGAAAGGCGATGCCCTAATTGTAAAGCCAAACCAGTGCCTCCAGCGAGATAAAAATCTCCAAGTACATTTTTCTTTTTTAGTGTTTCCAGACTAGCTTTTGTCTTTTTTGAAAGGATTTCTTGAGACATAAAATTCTATTCTTGTTCAAATTAAAAATGAACTGCCAGAAATTAGCCGACTTTAAAGAAAGATTTTTAGATTTTAAAAGAACCTTTTTAATTTCGTCCATTCTAAAATTATCCTCCATCCATTTTACTGCTTTCTTATCGCCATATTCTAAAATTCTCTCGATAATAAACCAAAAGTACTTCTTTTTATCTAATTTCTGAAAATCTATATCCCAAAAATATCGCTTTAGAAATTGAGGGAGTTTCTTCATATACTTATTTTAACATAATCTCTCTTATTTTCAACAAAAAACAGGGTTCTGGCCCTATTTTTAGTTCAGGGCTCCGGAGGCAGGATTCCGTCGCTGCGCTCCTAGAACCTATCGCGGCACACCTTGCTTCGCTCGGCTAACGCCGCTCTTTAAAAACCCTCGGTTTTTAATATTTTCCTATACGGGGAGATACCCAATCTCCCCGACCCCCTCTTTGGGTTCGAATCCTACCCCTTCACAACTATCCCAAATCAAAAACGCCCATTGAGGGCGTCTTGATTATAGGTGCTCCGCTGGCTGGACGCTGTTAGAACCTGTTTGATAGAGGGATAATCTTTAATGCTTATAGCTTGCTCTGCCTTTTTACTATCTTTTTATATAGGTTTTCTGTTTTACAATATCCTGCCTGGTCTATTTTTATAAGTTTTTTATTGATATTATCTATGTGGTTTGAAAAAGTTTTATAGTGTTCTTTTATAACTTTCTTTAAGTCTATAGACAAACCCTTATATTCCCTCGAAATATACGAATGAAGAATTCTTCTCTTTTCGTCATTCTTCAAGAATTTTGAATCGCTACGATTCCCGCTGAAAGGTTGAGTTTTCCAAAAATCTGATAATATCGCTAATCTATCTATGTTAAACTTTCCTTTGGAAAAAAATAAAATCTTACCTCTTTTGGTTTCAACCCTTTTATGAGAAACTGATATAGAAACAGGAGGGACAGTATGGTGAGTTATATTATTCCTTACTGCAAAAATAAATAAACGGAGAGGGTTGCAATAAATTTTCTCAAATTCTCTCCTTGTATTAGTGCAAGAAGAAAAAGACAAAAGAAATTTGTCATAATGTTGTTCCAATGAATAAGTTATAGCTGCATAATTATGAAAATACTTAATAAATTTTTTAAGATAATTCCGACTTTTAATCCTTGAAAGACTTCTATCTTTAAACCTCTTCTGTTTAGAAGTAGTCTCCTTTTCGTAGTTATTTATATGATTTAATAGTTCTCTAAAATTATCCTCAAATACATATCGTATGCACTTTGACCTTAACAAAAAATTATAGAGCTTGTAGCAACTACTTAATTCGTAATCATTTATAAGCTCTTGGATTGTTTTCCTTTTTTTCATGTATTTTTATTTTTAGATTTTTCTACTCTCTTCGCCTTTTCTTCCTTTTCAATTTCTTTAACTTTTTTTCTTAATGTCTCAATTTTTTTAGGGAAAAAATCTATTTTTTTCTTCTTATCTGGATTAAAATGATATGTTGTAAGACTCGAGTTGTTCTCTAAGTAACAATAAAAACCATCAAATAATTTCCCTCTTTCGTTCAGTTGAATATAGAGATGTGGCTTTTCAAGAAATTCATCTCCATTCTCATCTATAGCAATTATGCGTTCGTATGGAATAACACCTTCTTCGATCAGTGTGCCCCTATTATTCTCTGCCATGTTATACCAATATCGCCATATCAGGTTTCGCTTCTCATAGTGTTTATCTTTGTCTCGTTTATCTATCCAGGGGTTCTCGTAATTATTTACAACAGCATCATTATACGAATCATAAATATCCCATTTTTTTAATTTAATCTCTTTCTTTTTTTCTAACTCTAAAAAAGCAAAAAATTTATTAACTATAAGCTTTATTCCCGCATAACAGTGTCCATTAAAATAGAATACCTCCCAATGAAATTTCTTATCATTAATTTTGCTTTTATTTGGATAACAAGCGTCATTAATGTCCCTAATCAACACAGGATCATATCTTTGTAGCTGTTTTAAACTTTTTCTTTTTATGCTTAATTTACTTCTCAACAGCGTCTTCAAAGACCTCTCTCTTAACTTTAAGGATATTCCAAAATATGCAAACAATAAATGGTCATTCTTCGGCTGAAAAAGCATATCCTCAATCTCTCTCTTCCCCCATAAATGAAATTCTTTAAAACCTTTGTCTCTTATTAATGAAATAAATTTATCTCTTGTTTGTTTCGAAAAATCACAAGCTGCTACAAAAATAATTCCATATATAGGATTGCCTTTATCGATTTTAATACTTCTGACATACCTTTCAATTTTCCTAGGCGTAATAACTTTTTCTCTTTTGCATTGAATTAACCAAATCCTCTTTTGCTTAATGGGTTGAGTTTTATCATCATTTTCTATTTCCTCTTCCTCAGCTTCTTCTACGTTGTAATCCTCCCAACCTCTTGCATCAAAACCCTCATCAGAACCGCTAACACCCGTTGCTTCCAGATTTACCCACTTTTTAAAGTCGTAAAGAAGTTGTCTAACTAAATCCTCAAACCTATGTGGCTCTAAATCTTCAAAGTGTAAGGGGTTAATTGTTTTAGAAACCTTAGCCATATTATTTAAAATTACGAAGGTAATCATTAATTCTCTGGCGGTCTTCCCTTTCTTTCTCGCTTTTAGGATATACCTCAATGAACTCAATCATCTTTTTAGCTTCGCAATAAGCATAAATAATCCGCAGAGAAGAACCTTTTAAATAACGACAAAAAAGACGGGCTTTTATGATTTTGACCGTCTCTGTTGCAGTAAGTATTGCAAAATGCCTACCAGTGCCAAGTGGAATTTCTGAAACTACTTTTTGGAATTCAAGTAAGTCATTCGGGAGTGACCTATATTTTTTAGACAACCGTTTAAAATCTTTAGAAAATTCATTGGTTTCATTAAAGTTCATCTTCGTAATTTCTTACAGAGTGATCTTGGTCGCGGTAAAATACGCTCTCGTAGCTAATGATTTCTCCGTTTTTATGAACGCGCCAAGGTACATCGCTATGAGAATATTCCGTTAATTCATTGGCATTTTTGTCTGAAAGACGAGCAAGGACTTCATCTATGTGTTTTATCTCCTTCGCTGAAAGATTGCTTAAATCTGGCTCTCTTCGAGGTAGGTATTTCTTTTGGTCATATTGAAAATATCTACTTTTCACGCGCTCGATCTCGCCTTTTTGCTCCATGTTCTCTATAACCTTTTTAAACTCAACTGGCGTAGGACCATAATGATTTTTTATATATCGTGCTCCAGTAAGTTGTGCTTCAAACTTCTCGTAAAAATCAAAATCAATGAAATATAAAAGCTTGTAAAGCGCGGTTTCCCCGATATTTGGTTTAGCGCCTACTTTGCTAAGCACATATAAGAGAACTTCTTTAAATTTTTTTACATTAGCACGTGGCATAATTATTCGAACACCACTTTCCTTTTGCCCCTTTTTTGCTTCTGCCTCAAGCACAACTTTAGGTTGTTTAGAAATTTCTTTTCTCAAAAAATCTTCCAGAGATAAACCAAAAATGCTGGCAAGTTTTTTTGCCTCTGATATGGTTATTTCTCGTTCTCCCTTCTCTATCTGTATATATGTAGGGCGAGATAACTTAAGCTTATCTGCAATATATTCTTGAGAGAAACCATTTTGCTTGCGAAGAGCTTTTATTTTGTTATGTAGGTTCTTAGCCATATCCTTATATTTATATTTATATTACTATTATACTATCTGTAAAGAAAGCTTGTCAAGTGGATAAGTAAAAATGCTTGACATAGCAAGAGAGATCTTGTTAAAATGCTAAAGTAAACCCAAAAATAATGCGGGGCTTAGTCGAACCCCGCACGAGGATGTGTCAGGTCGATATCCTAACACATTAATCTTTATTTAAGGATAACATATTCTTAATTTTTGGAAAATAATTAATAGTATCAGAACTATGGCTTTACCAAAATATACCTTGAAGTATAACGAGGATAAAGAAAAATGGTCGCTTGAGAATGACAGAACAAACAGAACGCTGAAAAATTTTAACACTAAAGAAGATGCTATAAAAGGCGGGGTATTGAAAAAAGTGCTTGGAAGTAATGGGGGCTCAGTGAAAATTCAAAAAATGAATGGACGTTATCAGGAAGAAAGAACATATCCCAGAAGTAAAGACCCACGAAAATCTAAAGGATAATTAGATTGTAAAAACGGAAAAGACACATTTTTTCCGTTTTTATTTTTTGTTAATATTCCTTCAACTTCCTTTTTATTTTATCGCAGAGGCAAACTCTCTAAAAGAGTTTGTTTTGGGAGACAAATCGTAAAATTGGTCTTGGTTTATTCTGATAAACGTCCATTTATTGCCCGACAACTTTGTGGCGTCTTTACACCATTGAACCGCCCTCTTGTCTTTATAGTCCACTTCTGACCCTTTTAATCCTTTAGTTTCAATCAAGTAATAACCGCCTTTTGTTTTCAGAATAAAATCTGGATAATAACTCCTTAAAAGATTTTCTTCAGATTTATACTCCAAATAGAAACCCAATCTTGGCACTATTTTTGTAAAAGCATCTACATCATCCAATTTATCCAGCCATTTGGAAAAATCTACTTCCAGGTTATTATCACAGGGAACATAATTCAAAATACATTTGTCAGCAGGATAAACCAACTTCGTCCAAACAAAAGGTTTCATATCCGAAACTCTTTTTATTCCCATCCTTTTGACTTCCTGTTTCTTGAAAGTAAGGTCTTTGAATTTTTCAACAAAAAGATTTACTAATTGAGTTTGAACCTGGAGAGAACTCAAAGTATAAAGCACGTCGGGATTATCTAAATCAACTTTTTTATTGAATAATTTCGTCCTTACATATTCTTTAACCAAAGGATAAAAATCGGCAAAAGCAGAGGGCAACTTCAAATTTCTTCTTATAATATCTGCGTAATAAGCGATAACGCTTCCAGAATTTCTCGGAACAGGCAATCTCCATTTTCTCTCAACCATTTTCCTATCCCTAATAACCTCTCTCCCCTCATAAATAATTTCGGTTTTAGATTTCTCCAAAGACAATCTCAAAGAGGGTAATTTCTTTATCAGTTTTTTATCTAAAACTGGCTCTCTTTTGACTATCCTTGGTGTTAAAATTGGAATTTCTATGTCCTTATTTTTCTTCTTATTATCAACAAAAATGGTGGGAAGAACAATTGGTTCTTTCACATCAAATTCTGGCAACTTAAGATTTTCTTCTTTCTCTAATATATCCACTAAGCCCAAAAAGTTGTCATTCCCTATCACCTCTAAAGTATTAATACATTTACTTGGATTAGGATTTAATTCAGGAAACATCTTTCTTAAACCTCTACCTATAACTTGTTCTGGCAAAATGTTTCTTTGGGCAGAAAATGCTCTTAACCCCACAATTATATTTACATTCCTAACATCCCATCCTTCGTTTAACATCATTGTGCTGACTATTGCCATTTCCTTTGCTTTGACAGAATCAATATTCTTAGCTTTCTCTCTTAATTCAGGTATTTCGGATTTCTTAACCTCTCCTGTGCTATCGGTATGGATTAAAAGAACTCTACCTCTCAAATCAGGAAGCGAATCTAAATAGCCGTAAATATCGTCTGCCATTTTGTTATTCTCGCATTGAACAAATAGAACAGATTTTTTGATAACTTTTTTAATTGTTTTTCATACTCCCGCCATCTTTCTATACCTGCATTTAACCAAACACTATACTGCTCCTTAGGAACAGCAGAAGCATAACCTCTTGCCTTTTTTACTTTTCCCCGCAAAGGCAATTTCACAACCCCTGTGACAATTGCTTCTTTTAGAGTAAAATCGCAAATAGTCCAGGCAAAGATATTTCCTTTTTCGTCTTTGGGCGTTGCCGAAAAGTCCAACTCCATATTAATCCCTGTCCCAAATTTATTTATTAATCCAGTATGGATATTGATTAATATCTTCTTCCACGCCTTATCTAAATTATAAATATGGTGGGCTTCGTCCTTTAAAATCATTACATTGGGATAGTTGGTCAAAACATCTTTAATCCTATCCTCCCGATGAATTTTATCTTTACTAAATCTCTCAATGCCAAAAATCTTATCAAGTTGCTCTTCAGTTTTCTTTTTTTTATTCTTCCTTTCTTCTAACTGCTGAATGTTCGTTAAAAACAGAACATCATTTGGTATAGCCCGCAATGGGTCTTCTCTCAAAATAACTTTCAGCCGAAAATCTTCTTTCCATTCGGGCGGAATAAATGACCATTCCTTGAATATCTTTCCTTCGGCAAAATCCCTCTTTAATCGCTCATAAACAATTACATTAGGGGAAATCACTAAAAATTTAGAAGTGTAGTCATCTTTATTCTTACTCTCTTTCTTGTGATTAAAATACGACCAGACAATACAAAGAGCCATCACAAAGGTTTTGCCCGAACCAGTAGCCATCTTGAAGGCATAAAGAGGATATTTATCAACTTTTGGGTCATATTTAAAAGAACCTTCGCCAAAATCAGAAGCTAAATCAACAAACTTTCTTTTGCCCAAAACCTCGTAAATATAAATCAAGGTTTCAATCGCTTCTCTCTGGGCAAACCAAAATTGGAACTTCTCACCTTGAACAATATGGTCTTCTTTAAACCAAAATTCCAATAATCTCCTTGTAGTTTTAGTTACTTTTGGATAATTTTTGTTTCTCCAATCAAAAACAGCATTCCTTAAAGAATTAACTAAAAACGCCCGACTTTTATCACGTTGAGACGGAGAAAGAATCTCCTGTGGTTCAAATTGAATAATACCTTCTATCTTAGGTTTTTTCATTTTATTCTTACTTTTACAATCTTACTCACATCCCCGCCAAAAACATCAATAACCTTTACCATTATTTGATAATTGCCTGCCTTACTATAAGTATGAGTTGCCTTTTTATCTACTCTTGGCTCTTTTTTAGTTCTGTAATCCTGCCATTGATTATGAAAAGTATCACCCTGATAATCCCAATCAATTGCCCAGTAATCAATAAGGTCAATTGAATCTTTAATCTTTTCTGAAATTTCCGCCAATTCAGGAGTTGGCGGAAGCTGAAAATCAGCAATACTTAACTCAATGTTTTTGCCTTTAATTTTTGTTTCAATTTCCAAATAAGGAAGCTCCAAAAACTTTATGTTTTTAGATATTTCTTTTTCAACTATTTCATCTGGTATCTTGAAAAGATTTAAATCAAAACCAACTAAAGCAGAACTTAACTCGTTGTAAGAAGGAATCTGAATTAACCGCAAATCAACCTTTTGTTTCTTGGCTATTGCTTTGGCTAATTCATTTACTCCGTAGCCCCATTCAAGTCCCAGAATATCTAAAGTTTTAAAGTTGTTCTTCTGACATTCATCAACCACAGTTTTAATTTCATCAATAGTAACTGGAGCAGATAAAGAACCAATATGAACCGCTCTTTTTTCTTTTTCTCCTTGAATATAATTAAAGCCAGTTAAAGGTTTTGCCTGATAAAGCTGCAAAATAAACTTAACAAATCCCTCTTCTTTATCCTTCCATTCTCCAACACTATAATTTCCAAGATTTAAAATTTCAAAAGGACGAGCAGGGTTGCCGTATTCTTTCTTTTTCTCGCTTAATAAATCCTTTGAGTGATGAATATCTAATAATCTCTTTCTGGTTACCTGAATTGCAAATTTAGATAAATCTGCCATTATCCACCTTCTCCCCAATTTCTCGGCAACCGCACCAGTTGTGCCAGAACCACAAAAGAAATCAGCAACAATGTCGCCAGGATTGGAAGAAGCGAGTATAAAAATTTTCAATAAATCCTCTTTCTTTTGAGTAGCAAAACCCATATATTCTTCTCCATGAGAAGTAGCCATAGAGGGTACATCGTCAATTACATCATATCTATACTTCCCCAATAGAACCCATTTTCCATTAATAAATTTTTGAGGGGGATAGTATTTCTTATCTTTAGTCCATTGTTTATACCATTTCCCCTTTTTATCTCTCTTAAAGACAGAGTAGTCTCCAAAAGAGATTCGAATAT
>JAGGVK010000049.1 GCA_021158045.1 bacterium
ATTTTAGATTTTAGATTGTCATTTTTCATTTTTCACTTTTCATTTTTCATTTTTAATTTTTTAACTTTTTAGATTTTAGATTGTCATTTTTCATTTTTCACTTTTCATTTTTCATTGCCTTGCGAGGAGTCCTGCCAAAGGCGGGATAACGCGGCAATCTCAGGATTACGGTAATAAGGGGAAGAGATTGCTTCGTCGCTCACTCCGTTCGCTCCTCGCAATGACAAGGAGAAAGAGTCGCTTCGCTCCTTCCTCGCAATGACAGGGATTGTATTTGACTTCTTTTTTTTGCTGTTTTAAAATATAATATGAAAATTGAAGCGATTCATTTATGATAACCGACATAAAAGAAGACCCGAAAGAGTCATTAAAACTTATAATTCCTGGACAGGTGAGGGTGCGTATTGCGCCTTCTCCTACAGGGCCTTTGCATATTGGCACGGCCAGAACTGCTCTTTTTAACTACCTTTTTAGCAAAAAGTATAAGGGAAAATTTATTCTTAGGATTGAGGATACTGACTTTGAAAGGTCTAAAGAGGAATGGATAAGAGACATTAGAGAAGGCCTTCAATGGTTGGGTTTGAGTTGGGATGAAGGTCCTGACGTTGGAGGACCATATGGGCCTTATCTTCAGTCAAAAAGGTTTAGTATATATCAAAGGTACATCAAGAAGCTTTTAGACAGCAAAGATGCTTACTATTGCTTTTGCAGCAAGGAAGAGTTAGAAGCGCATAGGAATTATTTAATGAGCATTGGCAAACCTCCTCGTTATTCAGGAAAGTGCAGAAATCTTTCTCCAGAGAAAGTTGAAGAATATTTATCCCAAAATAAACCTTATGTTATAAGGTTAAAAGTTCCTGAGAAGAAAGTTGTCTTTCAAGATTTAATTAGGGGAAAGATAGAGTTTGATTCTTCGCTCTTGGGTGATTTTGTTGTTGCTAAGGGAATAGAAAGGCCTGAATTAAAAGAAAGGTATGGAGATTGGGCGCCTTTATATAATTTTGCCTGCGTTGTTGATGACTTTGAAATGAAAATTACTCATGTTATTAGGGGAGAGGACCATATTTCTAACACGCCAAAGCAGATACTAATTAGAGAAGCCTTAGAGTTGCCCCATCCCAAATATGCGCATATTCCTTTAATTCTTAATGAAAACAGGGCAAAATTGAGCAAAAGAGACGCTGTTGTAAGCGTTGGAGACTATAAAGCAAAAGGATATCTGCCAGAAGCCATAATAAATTTTATTGCTCTTTGCGGATGGAATCCGGGAACTCCTAGGGAAATTTTTTCTTTAAGCTCTTTAGTTCAGGAATTTTCTCTTTCTCACATCCAAAAAAGTGGGGCTGTGTTCAATTTAAGAAAATTAGATTGGATAAACGGCTTTTACATTCGCCAAAAGCCCTTAGAAAAATTAACTGAACTTTGTATTCCTTATTTAATAAACGCCGGCTTAATTGAGCCAATATTCAAAGAAGCGCAATATCCGCCTGCTTACGGCGCCTCTTCCATTGTCCAATCTTATAAAATAAAAGATGGCGGTGAAATTATTTCTCAAAACTATTTGAAGGCGGTTATCCGTTTGTACAAAGAGCGCTTAAAAAAACTCTCTGAAATTGCAGAGTTAACTGATTTTTTCTTTAAAGAGAAACTTAATTATCCAAAAGACCTTTTGAAATGGAGAGATATGGAATTTCAGGAAATTTGGGATGTGTTAAACTCACTTGCCAAAACTCTTAGCCAGATTAAAGAAAAAGATTGGCAAGCGTCTAATTTAAAAGAACTGCTGCTTAAAAAGGCAGAGGAGTACTCAAAAGGGGATAGGGGAAAGGTTTTGTGGCCCCTAAGAGTAGCGTTAACTGGCAAAAAAGCATCAGCTGACCCCATTGATGTTGCTGAACTTTTAGGAAAGGATAAAGTTTTGAAAAGAATAAAAGAGGCGCTTCACCTTTTGAAGCCAGAATCAAAGCTAACCTTTTGGAAAAAATGAAACTAAGATATTTTTACATATCTTTAATAGTGCTTGTTTTTGTGCTTTTTAGCGTTTTTAGTTTCTCTTTTGCTAAAACAGAGAATCATTCCTCATTGGCAATTACTGGAGCTTTAAAAAAATGGCTTTTAGGAATTCTTTCCCAGTGGGAGAGGGTTCATCAGAGGATAAAAGGTTGGTGGCAAAATGTTATTTTAAACCGTCTTAAAAGTTTTTTTCAAGGGGAAGTGAAAAAACAAATGCCATCTCTAAAAGAGCGTTTTCAACAAAAAAAGCAAGAATTGAAAGAAGAAGCAAAACAATGGTCCCATAACCTTTGGGATGGGGTAATAGGGGCTATTAAGGCGGTTTTTGAGTAAAATTTACAGCATATTGAAAGTCGCATAATGTATCTTAAGCGATATTTAATATGAAACTCTCAAATATTCCAATTAAGGACCACTTCTCTGACTTTCTTGATTGGTTAGAGGTAGAGAAAGGGCTTTCTCCGAAATCTCAGGAGAATTACGCTAGATTTCTTAAGAGTTTTTTTGATTGGCTAAAGCTGGAAAAAAAAGAAAGTATTAAACCTCACCAAATTACTCCAGAGCATATTTGGAAATACCGGCTTTTTCTTTCTCGCCGCTATTTAAAAAAAAATAAAAAGCCCTTAAAAAAAAGCACTCAGAATTATTATCTTATAGCTTTGAGGTCGTTTTTAACATATTTTGCTGAAAAAGACATTACTTCCCTTCCTCCAGAAAAGGTTAAATTGGCTAAACAGAAAGAGGAAAAATTAGTAAATTTTCTCAATATAAGACAATTGCAAAAACTCTTTTCTGCTCCAAACACGCAAACTTTAACTGGATTAAGAGACAGGGCTATTTTAGAAAGTCTTTTTTCCACTGGTTTAAGAGTAAGCGAACTTGTTTCATTAAACAGGGACCAGTTTAGAATTAAACAAGACACCAAAGATTTAGAGATTACCGTTATTGGCAAAGGAAGCCGTGTGCGGACTGTTTATTTCTCTCCTCGAGCGATATTTTGGCTCAGAAAATACCTCAAAACACGCACAGATAACAATAAAGCGCTATTTGTTAATTATAAGGGCAAGAAAACAAAAGACAGGTTAACGTCGCGCAGCATTGAAAGAATTGTTAAAAAATATACAATTTTAGCCGGCTTACCTCTTACTACAACGCCTCATACTTTAAGGCACAGTTTTGCTACGGATTTACTTGAAAAAGGCGTAGATTTAAGAACAATTCAGGAGTTTTTGGGCCACAAAAATATTGTTACTACCCAAGTTTACACTCATGTAACAAGGCCTCACTTGCGAGAAATTCACAGAAAGTTCCATAGCGATTTGTAGCATTTACCTTCTTTTTTCTAAAATAATAGCCATTATCTTGGTAATGATACTTTTGGAACTTTATCTCCGATTTTTGAGTTGTTCTGCCCAGAATATAACCTGCTCCAAAAGAAGCTAAGCTAAGCAAAGCAACTAAGAGAAAAATGATTATATGGGAACTGTGTTGGTTGAAAAAATTTTTTAAATATGGTATCATTGCTTTATAAAGTTTCGCTAAATTATGTCCAAAACTAAGTCTAAAGGGTCTTCAGGCCAAAAAAAGAATTCTAAGGCTAAGAGATTAGGAGTGAAAATATTTGCTGGCCAAAAAGTGAAAGTTGGCCAGATTTTAGTGCGCCAGCGTGGGGATAAATTTTTAGCCGGAAGGAATGTAGGGCAAGGAAAGGATTTCACGCTTTTTGCTTTAAAAAGCGGTATTTGCCATTACCGTACGAAGAAACGCCGGTTGTTTACAGGCTCAAAAAGAACTGTGAAAATAGTAGAAGTGCTTTAGTTTAAGCTATTTTTAATTTTTTTGTCTGCTCTTTTTAATGGCTTGTTTAATAAATCCTACAAATAAAGGATGAGGACGAAGGGGCCTTGACTGAAATTCTGGATGGAATTGAGTGGCTACAAAAAAAGGATGGTTTGAAATTTCAACTATCTCCACTAAATTTGTTTCCGGGTTTACCCCGCTCATTATCATTCCTTTCCTTTCTAAAAGAGTTTTGAATTTGTTGTTCAATTCATATCTGTGTCGATGACGCTCAGAAATATATTCTTTTTTATAATTTTTCCAGGCTTTAGTGCCTTTTTTTATTTTGCACTTATAGCTTCCCAATCTCATTGTGCCGCCATAATTTTTCTTTTCTAAATTCTTTTTTTGTTCAGGCATTAAATCAATAACCCCTTGACAATTTTTAGAAAATTCAGTAGAGTTTGCGCTCTTAATTTTACATACATTTCGGGCAAACTCAATAACTGCCAATTGCATGCCAAGGCAGAGGCCTAAAAAAGGAATCTTGTTTACTCGACAATAGCGAATAGCTTTTATTTTTCCTTCCACTCCCCTATTTCCAAAGCCTCCCGGCACTATTATCCCTCCAAATTTGTTAAGTTCTTTTATGCTATTTGGCGATTTCTCATAAGTTTCTGAGTCTAACCATGAAATGCTTGGTTGAATTTTATATTTAGAACAAGCATGTTTTACTGCTTCAATAACCGATATGTAAGAATCCATTAAAGTAAATTTTCCTGTTTTGAAATATTTGCCAACAATACCTATTTTAATGGTTCCTGTAGGATTTTTAATTATTCTAACTAATTTTTTCCAGTCCCTTAAATCATCCCTTTTTGCCTTCATTCCGAACTTTTTTAGAATCCTATTCCCTAAGTTGTCTTTTTCAAAATTTACCGGTATTTCATAAATAGACTTAACATCGGGCGCTGAGATAATATCTTTTTCTGAAATATTGCAAAAGATAGAAATTTTCTTTTTCCTTGGGACATCTAAAGGAACTTGGGCACGGGCAATAATAATATCTGGTTGTAACCCTGCCATATTTAGAGACCTCACAGCGTATTGGGTTGGTTTTGTTTTCATTTCACCTATCATTTTAGGAATTGGTAAATAGCTTACTAGGACAAAAACAACATTTTTGGGATGCTGGAGCTTCATCATTCGGGCTGCTTCTAAGAATAACAAATTCTGATACTCCCCTACCGTTCCCCCTATTTCAATTAAACAAAAATCTGCCTTGTTGGCAGCAGAAACTTTTTTTATTCTTGAAATGACTTCTAAGGGAATATGGGGAACCACTTCCACGCATTTTCCTCCATATCCTAAATTTCTTTCCCTGCTTATAACTGCCTGATAAACTCTGCCTGTGGTTATATAGTTAACAGTCTTTAAATTTTGGTCTAAAAATCTTTCATAGTTTCCAACATCCTGGTCACATTCTGTGCCATCTTCGGTTACAAACACTTCACCATGTTCTTTAGGGTTCATTGTGCCGGCATCTACATTTACATAAGGGTCTATTTTAAGAGCTGTAACACGGAATCCTTTACTTTTCAAAATTCTTCCGATGGAGGCTGTGGTGACACCCTTGCCAATACCAGACATCACTCCCCCTGCAATAAAAATATAATGTGTCATATGAGGATAACAAATTGGGATATTATCTTTTGATTTCTGCAACTATTTTGAAAGGATAATTTACAATTATTTTTTCTCTTCAACTACTATTGTTTTTATTGTTGCTTCCAATCCATGTTCAAACTTAACCTTCACCGGAAACTCACCTAATTCTTTTATCTCTTGAGCCAATTCTAATTGGGATTTTTTAACATCAAAACCTTTCTCTTTTAACTTGCTGGCGATTTTCTGGCTTGTCACTTTCTCAAAGAGTTGCCCTTTTTTGCCAATTTTTACTGGAATAGAAATTTCCAATCCATCTAATCTTTTTGCTAATTCTCCTATTCTTGTAAGTTCCTGCTCAGATTTTTTATTTAAAATATCCTTTTGTATTTCCAACCACTTTAAGGCTTTATTTGTTGCCCCGACTGCTAAACCTCGCGGGATTAAATAATTTCTGGCGTAACCTGAAGGCACGTCTTTTAAGTCATATTGCTTCCCTAAATTTTTTACATCCTTTAATAAAATTACTTTCATAAACTTATATTGTTTCTTATTTAATTATATATATTATACTTGTAGAGCCTTTTTTCGCAAGTTCTTAGTGTGCTTCAAATAAAATTAAAGATAAAGATTTTAAATTAGACCTCTCTATTGCATTGTCTGTAACATCTCTATTGCCTTGTCTATCTGAGGATCTTGATTGTTTTTGATGTTTTGTTCAGTTATTTTTATTTCTATATCTGGTTTCAAGCCGTGTTTATCAATAGAGATGCCATTTGGGGTTAACCATTTAGCAATGGTCACTTTTAGAGAAGAATTGTCAGAAAGAGGAATTTCTTCCTGGACAGAACCCTTGCCAAAGCTGTCCTCTCCAATTAACTTAATCCCTCTTTGGTCCCTTAAAGCACCTGCTAAAATTTCTGCAGCTGAGGCTGTTCCCTTGTCAATAAGACAAACTGTTGGATATTTTGAAAATTTTGATGGGCCTGGAGATTTATATTCTTTTTTTTCGCCATTGGCAGAAACTTTCCAAACTACACCTTTTCCTTTTTCTAAAAACCAGCCTGCTATTTTTCGGCTGACCTCTAAATATCCGCCAGGATTTGAGCGTAGGTCTAATATTATTTTCTTTGTGGGACTATGGAGAATTTCAAGAGCAATTTTTTGAAAATCGGAAAGAAGAACGCCATTGAATTGATAAATTCTAATCAAAGCAATGTCTTTTTTCTTTAGTTCCCATTCCACAGTAGGTATATGAATAGTGGCTCTCTTTATAAGAAACCCTTCTGGTTTTTCCCAGCCTTTTCTTAAAATTAAAAGCTTCACCTTAGTTCCTTTTGGCCCTTTAATTAAATTAACCGCCTTCTCTAATGAAAGGTCTTTAGTAATTATATCTCCTATCTGCAATATTTTATCTCCTGACCTAATTCCTGCTTTATAAGCAGGCGTTCCTTTAAAAGGAGAAATTACTTGCAAAACATTATCTTTTATTCCAACTATCATTCCTACTCCTTCATAATGTCCAGAAAGTGTTTGGTTGAACTCCTTTGTTTCTTGAGGTGTAAAAAAATTCGTGTGAGGGTCGCCTAAAGACTTTACCATGCCAGATATTGCCCCATAAACCATTTTTTGATAATCAAGAGGTTGTTGGTGGAAAAAATTTTCTTCAACTTTATGCCAGGCTTCCCAAAAAATAGAAAAATCAACAGTTGCTGTGGCATTATTAGCAGAATTAATTTTTATACCACTTGGTGGAAGCCTCAGAATATCCTCTCTGGTAGTAAGCACTCCAACCTCATAACTTAAAAAAGCAACTCCTACAAAACAGAAAATAAGTATTGTTTTAATAAACTTTGAGCGCATCTTTTTTTTAATTATATAAAAACAAAACCCCTTATGCAATGGTAAAATTCAAATCTCAAATCTCAAAATGCGAAAGAAATGTTAGATGTCAAATGTCAAATGTCAAATCCATATGTTAAATGTTAAATCTGAAGGAGCAAACTTAGTTGAAGAGAAATCATCAAGCTCTAAAAGAGATTTCATTAAGTTTTATGAGATTGCCCTCAAGAGTTGTAATGAGACAATTTACTGGTTAGGTCTTCTACAAGACGGGAAGTTGACAAGCGCTTCAAAGACCAATCCCTTAATAAAAGAGGCTAATGAGATTGGGAAAATGCTTGGTTCAAGTTTATTAACCCTTAAAGGCAAGAAATAGTTTTGACATCTAACATTTGGTTTTGAGATTTAACATCTAACATTTGACATCTTGTTGCGTTGAGATCCTTCGCTTTGCTCAAGATGAGAGTGTAGCAATATAAAGTTGCTCAGGACAACAGTTAGTCTATGCCCCCAACAGGGATCGAACCCGTATCAATGGCTTAAAAGGCCACTGCTCTACCATTGAGCTATGGGGGCAACAAACAATCCCGCCTTTTAGGAGCGGGACTTTGGGTCAAATCCTGCTCTTAGCATATTAAGACTTTTTAAGGGCGGGGCTTATGAGTAAATTCATTTTTTATAATCCTTCATCCTGTAATTTTTCTAAAAGTTCCTTTTGTTTCTTTGTTAACCGCTTTGGCGTTTCAATGGTTAATTTAACATATAAGTTTCCTCTGCCCCATCCAGAAAAGTGAGGTATGCCTTTTCCCGAAATCCTAAAAATTTTACCTGATTCTGTAAACGCAGGCACTTTTAACAAAACTTTTCTTCCATCCAGCAACGGAACTTCCATTTCTCCTCCCAAACAAGCCTTTGAAAATGAGAGAGGCAAGGTTATAAAAAGGTCATCACCTTTTCTTTTGAAAACCTTATGAGGGGCTATTTCCACTTTAATATACAAATCTCCAGGTTTTTCCCCTCTTCTACCGGCTTCTCCCTTGCCTGCGATTTTGATAATTTGCCCTGAATCTACACCTGCAGGGATAAAAACATCAATTGTCTCTTCTCCTTTAATTCTTCCTTCTCCACCGCAAACATTACAAGGAGTAACCGGTACCTTACCTGTTCCATGACATACAGGACATGTGACATAGCGAGTGAAACTGCCAAAAAAAGTTTTTTGAATCTTTTGAACTCTACCTGTGCCTCTGCAAGTAAAGCATTCTTTGAGTTTTGTATTTGGCTCGCAGCCGCTTCCTCCACATCGCGGACATTTAATTTGCTTTTGGATAGAGATTCTTTTTTTAAAATCCTTAAGAGTATCAGCAAGATTTATTTTTATATCAACTTCAATGTCTCTCCCCCTTTCCTTCCCAACTGTTCTGTGAGTGAAGCCAAAAAAATCCCCTAAAATATCTTCCAAATCTGGAGAAGAAAAACCGCCGCTAAAGTTCTGTCCGCTAAAATTCTGCCAAAAAGAGCCGAAATCAAAGCCTTTACCAGCAGAAGTTCCTTCGCTGCCTTCAAAAATTCTGCCAAACTTATCATATTGCTCTCTCTTTTTTTTGTCAGATAAAACTTGGTAGGCTTCATTAATCTCCTTAAACTTTTTTTCATCCCCTCCTTTATCCGGATGGTATTTATGCGCCAATTTATAATAAGCCTTTTTTATTTCTTCTTGAGAGGCACTAGGAGAAACACCTAATATTTGATAGTAGTTTTTTGCCATAGACTCTATAAACCTCAAAGCCTACAAATTGCGAATTCTTTTAAGCAAATAGTAGGAATTTTATTTCTCTTTATATTCCCCTTCTTCTGGCTTTTGGTGCTCAGAGTGAGAATTTGATTTATTATCTTGAGAGGTTTTTTTATACATTTCTTCTCCCACTTGCTGAATAGCTTTTGACAATTCTTGAGTTTTTGCTTTTATTTCTTCTATTTTACCATTTTCTTTAGCTTTTTTCAATTCTTCTATTTTTTCCTCTATTTCTTTCTTTTTCTCCTCACCTATCTTGCCTCCTGCTTCCTTGAGCGTTTTTTGGCAGGTGTAAATTAAGTTATCTGCCAAATTTTTAGCTTCTATTAAATCTCTTTTTTTCTTGTCTTCTTGAGCATGCAACTCAGCGGCTTTTTTCATTTTTTCCACTTCCTCCTTAGATAACCCAGTTGAACCTTCTATCCTAATAGATTGGGCTTTTCCTGTCGCTTTGTCTTGCGCCTTAACTTGCAAGATACCATTAGCATCAATGTCAAAAGTCACCTCAATTTGTGGAATTCCACGAGGGGCTGGCGGAATGCCATCTAAAATAAACCTGCCCAAGGTCTTATTGTCTTTAGCCATTGGCCTTTCTCCCTGTAAAACATGAATTTCAACAGATGTTTGATTGTCAGCAGCGGTGGAAAAAATCTGTGTTTTAGCAGTAGGTACAGTAGTGTTCTTGGGAATAAGTATTGTATTAACTCCTCCCAATGTTTCAATGCCAAGAGACAAAGGCGTTACATCTAACAGAAGAACATCTTTCATTTCGCCCTGTAAAATTCCTCCTTCTATTGCTGCTCCTATTGCTACTACTTCATCAGGGTTGATATCTTTAGAAGGTTCTTTGCCAAAAAGCTTTTTTACTTCTTCTTGAATTCGAGGCATTCTTGTTTGGCCACCAACCAAAACAACTGATTGAATATCACTTTCTTTAAAGCCGGCTTCCTTAAGCGTGCTTTTTATTAGCTGGAGAGATTTTTCGATATATTCTCCAACCATATTTTCCAATTCTGCTCGGGTAAGTTTGTAAAGCAAATGCTTTGGCCCATTTGCATCAGATGTAATAAATGGCAAATTAATTTCTGTTTGCAAACTTGAAGACAGCTCTATCTTTGCTTTTTCAGCCGCTTCTTTGATTCTTTGCAAAGCCAAAGGGTCTTTTGACAGGTCTATGCCCTGGTCTTTTTTGAAATTTTTCACTAGCCAGTCCATAATTTTTTGGTCAAAATCGTCTCCGCCAAGATGGGTATCGCCTCCAGTGGCTTTAACCTCAACCGTATCTTCTCCTACTTCTAAAATTGAAATATCAAATGTTCCGCCTCCAAAATCATAAACAACAATTTTGTGGTTTTTCTTTTTTGTTAATCCATAAGCCAAAGCTGCTGCAGTTGGTTCATTAATAACTCTACGTACTTTAAATCCGGCTATCTCTCCAGCAACTTTTGTGGCTTTTCTTTGGGAATCATCAAAATAAGCAGGGCAAGTGATAATAGCCTCATTTATTTTCTCGCCAATTTTTGATTCAGCATCGCTTTTTAATTTCTGCAAAATCATAGCAGAGATTTCCGGAGGTGTATACCACTTATCCCCCATTTGCACTTCTACTCCACCATCTTTTCTTTCACGAATTTCGTACGGTAAAAGTTTTTTATCTCTTTGGACTTCGGGGTCGGAAAACCGCCTGCCTATTAACCTTTTGACAGAAAATATCGTATTTTTCGAGTTAGTAATAGCCTGGCGTCTGGCTATAACACCTACTACCCTTTCGTTGTTTTTAGTTACTGCCACAACTGAGGGAGTAGTTCTTTGCCCTTCGCTATTTTCAATAATTTTGGGCTCTCCTGCCTCAATAATAGCCATAGCTGAAAAAGTTGTTCCTAAATCAATACCTAAGATTTTAGACATATTAGAAACCGTTAATGAACGAGCGCATCTATAAGCATTCGAGCTTTATCTGCAAGCCCGCTTTCACTAACGTATTATTTATTTTGGACCTTAGCGCTACCCACTCTTAAAAATGGGTAGCCCAAAAGCACAAAACTTTCTACTCGCTTTTCACCTTTATTTTCTCTCCACTCTCTTTTTTCGTTGCCTTTTTAACCTCTGGCATAACAACTTTCAACACTCCTTTCTTATAAACTGCCGTGGCTTTTTTGGATTGCACTTCAACGGGCAAAGGAATAATTCTCTGATAATAGCCGCGACTGAGTTCTTTCTTATAATAGCCTTTTTTCTTTTCCTCTTTTTTTTCTTCAGATTTTGCTTCCACTTGCAGCCTATCATCTTTAACTTCAAGATTGATATTTTTGGGGTCAACTCCTGGCAATTCTATTTCGGCTATTATATTACCACCTTCTTTGTAAACATCAACTCTTGGAGTTCTCATCAGGGCGGTATGAGGCAAAGAAGGCAACCATTTTTCCGGCCATTCCCAAATCTCAGGCCATTCTTCCCTTAAAAATTGTTCAATATCTCTAAATGAATGATAAGGAACTAATGCCATAATTTTTAGATAAAATCCTGTAACTTTATATTTGATTTTGTGTTAAGTTACAGAACTTATTTTACAACCCTCACTTTCGAGGGCCGCAAAACTCGACCTTTAATTAAATAACCCTTTTGAAAAACCTCTAAAATTTCTCCTGTTTTTTTACCCGCAACCTTAACTTCCTCAACTGCTTCATGAAAATTAGGATTGAATTTTTCGTTTTTTGCTTTTATTTCTTGAACTCCTTCCTGTTGCAAAAACTTGTTAAACTTTTGCTCTATAAGGGAAATCCCTTCAAGCCATTTTTTGTCTGCTCCAATGTTGGGTATTTGTTTTTTAGCATTTTCCAAATCATCAAATATAGAAATAACCTTTAGGATAATTTCTCCTCTTGCAAAATCAACCAATTCTTCAACCCTTTTCGTCTCTTCTTTCTTGTAGTTTAAAAAATTAGCCCTCTCTCTTTGCCAGCCGGCTAAATATCTATTTTTTTCATCTTCGCACTTCTTCAATGCTTCTTTTAATTCCTCTATAGCCGCTTTGGAATTCTTTTCTGTTAAAGTTTCCAACTTTTTTGGGTTTTCCTTTTTTAATTGTTTTTTCTGTTTTTCCGGTGTTTTGTCTTCCATAAATTAAACTTTTTCTAAAATTTCTGTAAAGTAATTCATCAAACTGATATTCTTAGTAAAATTCATTCTCTTTGGTCCTAATAAAGCTAAAGTTCCTTCGCTCTTTTTTGAAAGAAAACTTTTTGTTACAATGATAGTAAATCCTTTTTTAGGAAGAGGCACCTCCTTTCCAATATATATCTTCAGTTCTCCTTTAGCCAAATTGAATTTTTTGATGTTGCATTCAAACTCGTTTACAACCTCAATAAAATCTCTAAGGTGTTCCGCATCTTGAAATTCAGGCTGAACAACAATATTCTCCCAGCCCTCCCGCCAAATAACTTTCATTTTTGGCAAATAAGTAATAGCCAGGCTTGAGGAAAGATGAGCCAGAGTTCTTGTTATTTCTCGAGACAACCTTAAAAGGTTGTTTAACTTTTTTAGATGGCTGCAGATTCTTGTTATTTCCTTCTTTTTTTTAGATATAAAACGTCTTTCATATCTTTCGTTTAAAATCATATCTACAAAAAATCTATACCCTTTATCTGTTGGTATTCTCCCTCCAGAAGTATAAGGCTGATAAAGGTAACCGCTTTCTGTTAGTTTCTGCATTTCAATTCTCAAAGTAGCAGAAGAAATTTTAAACTGAGATTTGCAGCTAAGCACTTGCGAACTAATTGGCTGGGCGCATTTAATATGCTCTTTAATAAGCTCTTTGAGTATTAACTTTTGCCTTTCAGCTAATTCCATTACTTACATTTTATATATTATCAATCTCTTGTCAAGACTGCTAATTGCTTCATCTACAAATTAAGGGCCTATCCCAACCCTGAGCCATACAAAATGAAAAATTAAAAATGAAAAATGAAAAATTAAAATGTAAAATTAAAAGAAATTTTGAATTTTGAATTGTCATTTTGAGATTTGAGATTTGAGATTTGAATTTTACTCGTTGGTCATTTTTTCGTCATTCGCCATTCTGGTTTCGTCATTTAAAAAGTCCTTATCCTTTCTTATTTTATCCCCACTGTCATCC
>JAGGVK010000051.1 GCA_021158045.1 bacterium
AAAGTGTTGCAGAAAGCAATAGAGGAAATGAAGCCGGTAGTAATGGAAGTTGAACAAAGAAAGCCAAGATATCCAAGACCTCCTTAAGCTCTTGACAAATTTGAATTGTATTTTATCCTTAAAGTAGTTCTTTATATTTTCCCTCCTTTTCTTCCTCCTTAATGGGGACTGGAGACATATTTATGTCTCCTATTTTTTTGTATTTTATGTTTTCTTATTTTATTTTGGTGTTGTTTTTAGAATGTTGAATACGAAAGTTCCAAAAAATGGAAAAAGTGGTAAAATTATCATATGAAAAATGGTAAAAATTTTTGTCAAGACTGTGGCCATTCAAAGTGGTATCACCTTAATACATGGTTAGAAGGATTAATTAGTTATTTTTTGCCTCCAATAAAACTGCCAAGAAAGATTGAAGTCGTTTTTGATATTGTGCTTGAGAAGATTTTCACTATGCTAAAAGTTGCCAGGTTTAGAACTGATTTCAATATTTCTGATATTCAGCGTCGGTCAGCTTGCTTTATTGAAGAAATGAAGAAACGAGGTGTGGTTTGTTACGCAATGCAATCAGTTTTTGGTTACACCGGTTATTTTAAAATAAAACTCCGTGGAAAAACTTTTAGATTTGAGACATTGCCCAGGGCAGAGTTTACAAGCAGATATACCACAAAGATTGTTGATGACAAGGATTTAACCAAGCGTTACTGTAAAAAAGGAGGTTTTCCGGTTGCAGATGGTCGGTCATTTTGGTTTTGGCAAAAAAAGAAAGCAATCCATTTTGGGCAAGAAATAGGCTTTCCTCTCGTGGTCAAGCCAAGATGGGGGTCTTTAAGCCGCCATGTGAGCACAAATATACAAAATAACTCGCAATTAGAAAAAGCAATTCGTCACGCAATAAATTATTCGCCAGCATTTATTGTAGAAAGGTTTATCCCTAACACTTCTGTCTACAGGGCAACAGTGATTGATTTTGATTTCGTTGTATGTGTGCAGCAACTGCCAGCAAAAATTATAGGCGATGGAATATCAACAATACGCGAACTTATTGACAAAAAGAACAATGACCCTCTTAGGGGAGAGCCCTATCAGAAGCAGTTTACGCTTCATAAAATTGTTGAAAACGAAGCGACAAAAAAATTACTTGAAGAGAAAGGATATAGTGGAGATACTGTCCTCAGGAATGGAGAAATTTTATATCTACAGAAAGACTCGTTTTTGAGATTGGGCGGCGACCTTATTGAAGTAACTCCAATTGTTCACAAAGACAATTTAAAATTATTCAGTGACCTTGCGCGTTTTTTTGATATACGCTTGACAGGGATTGATTTTCTTGCTCAAGATATTGCTGTTTCTTGGAAAGAGCAACCTTGTGCAATTTTAGAGTTAAATAGCGTCCCTTGCATTGAGGTTCATCATTTTCCGTCTTCTGGCGCGCCAACTAATCCTGCCAAAGCGTTAGCAGATATGTTTTTCAAGCACTACCTATGAGTATAATAATTTATGCAATTGTGCCTATATTGCTAATAATTATTAGCGCATTTAGTTTCTTTCTGCTTCTGCTGTGCCTTATTTTTATAATTGATTCCGTTGTAAAGGGGCATGATTTGCCAACTAGCCGAAGAGCAACTAAAGCATTATTTAGAATCATCTCAGAGCGCAAAAACGCTAAAAATTTTTATGATTTGGGATGCGGGCATGGCGCGCTTGCTTGTCGTGTAAAGAAAAAGTTTCCTAACCTTTGCGTATATGCTGTAGATAATAATCCTGTGCGCCTCTTCTTTGCTAAAATTAGGGCATTTGCTTTTCGGCAAAATGTCAAGTTTTTACAAGAAGACATTTTTAGCACGAACTTAAGCAATGCGGATATTGTTTACGCCTATCTTTGGTATGGTATAATGCCCTCCTTAGAAAAAAAACTTCAAACAGAATTAAAACAAGGCGCAATTGTAATTACCAATACCTCAAATTTCCCAATATGGAAGCCAATACAAAAGATTGTTACCTGCCCCAGGATTTTCAAAATGCCAGATTTTGAAACTTTGTTTGTGTATCAAAAAGAATAATTTCTCTGAGGTCTTGTCATTTTAAAATGTTGAGTGCGATGGTTGTAATGTAATGATAGTTTGTGTTAAGATAAAAAATATTTTTAGGTTAGTTAAAAAGGTCGTTTAGGGAAAACTTTTTGATTTTATGACAATGAACTTATTTAAGGCAGGCAGATGGTGTTTTATTTTAGGATTAGTTATTGCTGTTGCTGTTGGGTTTAATTCTTCTTCTTATATGCTTGCTTTCTTGTTTTTGCTTGGATTGGTTGTTGGGTTCTTGAACATTAGCAGGGATGAGAAAAGGAATACATCTTTTTTGGTATCTGCTGCTTTTCTTATTTTGGTTGGGATGGGCGGTTTGCAGTCCTTAGGTGTTGCAGGCACTCGTTATACGAAAATGGTTTTATTGGTTATTTCTATATTGCGCAATCTTGTAGCTTTTGTGTCTGCTTCCGGATTGGTGGTTTCTTTAAGGAATGTTTTCGTCTTATCTTCGCCCTTATCTTCTAAACCTAATCAATAGGGTTTTTGGAGAAGAAGAAAAATTTCTCTCTGGGTTCAGTGGAAAAACTCGGAGAGATTTTTATTGAGAAACTCTCTTAATTTGTTATAATTAAAAAAAGTAAACTTATTTTATGGTTGTCAAAAGAGAAAAGAAAGAGAGTGTATTTACCTATCGGTTTTCTTTAGTAGAAATTATTCTTTATTTATCGGCAGTTGTGTTTTTGGTGGTTTCGATATTTATTTATTTAACAGGGCATCAATTGATAGCCAGAGACAAAAAGAGGATAAAAGATATTGAAACTATTCAGGCAGCTCTTAATCATTATTATAAAGCGAACGGTTTTTATCCTGAGTTTTCCTCTTGGATTTGTTTGGAGAGCAGCCCAGAGTTTTCTCAAAAAGTGGCTAGATATCTCAATAAAATTCCTGAGGACCCTTTTTTTAAAAAGGAATTCGGGAGGAATAAGAAGTTTTGTTACCATTACAAAACAGTTAAGGGAGGAGAGGAGTATAAATTGTATACTTTCTTGGAAAAAACGAAGCGAATTGTCCAAATTTATTCAGAGGGAGGAAAGGGAATTTATACTGGAGCGGCGGGAGAAGAGAAGTGGTATGATACAAATTTTAAATTTAGAAGGAAAATCTCCTTTAAAAAAGATGAAATTGGAGGCAGCTTAAAAAATTTTCCCCTCCTCTTGAAAATTAAAGATAAAAATTTGAGCAAATATGCCAAAGACAATGGCAGAGATATTATTTTTACTGATGGAGAGGGCAAAAAACTGAAGCGGGATATTATATCTTTTAATAAAACAGACGGAGAACTAACAGCCTTTGTTAAGGTTCCTTTGTTGTCAAAGGATGAAGGACTGCCTCTCTTTATCTATTACGGCAATCCTCAAGCAAACGAAGAAATTTATGGGAAAGTTTTTGATAAAAATTTCTTAGGTGTTTACCATTTTGATGATTTGCCTTTGCCAACTTCCTCAATTTCTGAAGGAACTTCTTTGGCTTCCTCTTCTGCTTCTTCTGCAGTTAGTGTTTTAAAGAAGGCTTTGTTTTCATCTTCATCTTCATCTTCGCCTTCATCTTTATCTCAAACTACAACTGCTAAATTATCCTTTAAAATTCCTGATGCGGGTGAAAATAATATTTCTGGTGTTTGGCAGGGGCCAATTACAAAACAAATTACCAATGGTAAAATTTTTAGAGCCCTTTGGTTCAATGGCTTAGGCAGTATTAGCCTTGGCACCTCCACTCTCTTTTCTGATATGGATGGTTTAACCCTGGAAGCATGGGTTTATCCTCAAACCCAAAAGGAGATGGGCATTTTTGGCTGGCAAGGAGACGGTATGGATGCTTGGCAATTGTTCCTTTCTAAAAATAGCAAAGCAAAATTTGTAGTCAGGACTGATAAAGGCGTTTTTCCAATATTGACCCAAGAATTGCTAAAGCAAAATGAGTGGAATTATCTTGCGGCTGTTTTTTCGCAGAAAAAAATATCAATTTTTCTGAATGGCAAGTTGCTATCTAAAAATATTCCTGAGGGAAAGTTTGTCAGAGGCAAAGGCAGTTTTGTTGAGTTGGGGAGCTATAACAAAAAAGATTATAATTTTGAAGGTTTTTTAGACGAAATGCGCATTTCAAATATAGCCAGAACAGAAGATTGGATAATGGCTTCTTGGGAGAATCAAGCCGACCCGGAGAAATTTGTAAGCTTAGGAATTCAAGAGTTTTATTGATTTAATGGCTCAATATTTCTACTTTCGATATGAGGAAATTTTCCCAAGATTTTATTTTTCTCAGCCTTGTTTTTCTTTTGTGCTTAAATGGCTTCTTGTGGCAAGCCATTTTCCATTGGCAGGAAAACCTGAGAGTGGATTTTTTGGATGTTGGGCAAGGCGATGCTATTTTTATTGAAACCCCTCAGCACCATCAGATTTTAATTGATGGTGGCTCTAATGAGGGGATTTTGCAAAAGCTTGCAAAGGAGATGCCTTTTTGGGATAGGACTATTGATTTAGTTATTTTAACTCATCCTGAAAAAGACCATTTGGAAGGGCTTTTGTATGTTTTGAAAAAATATCAAGTTGAGAATATCCTTTGGACAGGCATCAAGAGAAAGACAATGGTCTATAAAAAATGGGTCAACCTCCTTAGAAAAGAAAAAGCAAAAGTTGTCATAGGCAAAGCTCCTGAGGAGATTGTGGCGGGGGAGGTGTTAATTGATATTTTATATCCTTTAACAAGTTTGGAAGGGAAGGAATTTAAGGATAGTAATGACACCTCTGTTGTTTCTCGTTTAAATTTTGGCGAAACATCGTTCCTTTTTACAGGCGACGCTACAACAAAGACAGAGAAGGAATTGATTCAGAAAAAAGCCTTTCTTTTGCGCGCAGATGTTTTAAAAGTTGGCCATCATGGAAGCAAAACATCGAGCTCTGGAGATTTTTTGGCAAAGGTTTCTCCTTCTCTGGCTGTAATTTCTGTTGGGAAAGATAACAAATACGGGCATCCGGCGAAGGAAGTGTTGCAAAGATTGGAGAGTTTTGGTATAAAGGTTTTAAGGACGGATAAAGCAGGCGATGTTAGGGTTGTTTCTGATGGGGAGCGCTTAAAAATAATAGCACAAAGGTCTGGAAATTAATATAAATTTAGTTTTTGCTTGAATAATTATGCAAAGCGTAAAACAAGAAAAAACAGTTGTTTTAATAAAGCCTGATGGCGTTAAAAGGGGGCTGATTGGAGAGGTGATTTCCAGAATAGAGAAAAGAGGGTTAAAGATAGTTTCTCTGGAAATGTTTCAAGCAACCAGAGAACAAATAGACGAACACTATCCCAAAGACGAAGGATGGGTAAAAAGGCTAGGAGAGAAAACTTTAAAAAGCTATCAACAATTTGGAGTTGACGCTGAAAAAGAATTAGGAACCCAGGATCCGCTGAAAATAGGCACTATGGTTAGAGGATGGTTGTTGGATTATATGACTTCAGGCCCTATGGTAAAAATGATTGTTGAGGGAGTGCATGCGGTGGCTATGGTTAGAAAAATAGTTGGCAGTTCTTTGCCATCGCAGGCAGAAATGGGCACTATTAGAGGTGATTTTTCTGTTGATGACCCTGCTATTGCCAATAAAGCAAAGAGGGCTATTCATAATTTAGTCCATGCTTCAGAAAATCTCCAAGAAGCCGGGCATGAATTGAATTTTTGGTTTGCTGCTGAAGACATATTCAGCTATAAGCGGGCTGAAGAGGATATAATGTTTTAGTGTGAGATAATATTTTGACCTTTTTGTAAAATATGAGTGAACTTCAAGAAAAAATTGAGAAAGTTGCATCCAGGC
This sequence comes from bacterium, assembly GCA_021158045.1. Classification (GTDB taxonomy): domain Bacteria; phylum Patescibacteriota; class Minisyncoccia; order Minisyncoccales; family CG1-02-41-26; genus JAGGVK01. Next base: position 5,885 of record JAGGVK010000051.1, read on the forward strand.
TCCATCGTCTGATGGAGCGTCTTTGACATTGCCCAGAAAAAGCGGGAAATTAGAAAGCTTGAAATTGAAATAGAGCAACCTAATTTTTGGAAAGACAAAAGAAAAGCAGCTGATGTATCGCAAGAGTTATCCGACCTTAGAGAGGAAATCTCTGAGTTAGAAAGAATTAAAAAAGAAATCGGAGATTTAAAAGAATTGGCGGTTATTACAAAGGAAGAAACCCCAGAAGAGCAGGAGATAAAAAAAGAAATCTCTTCCTTAGAAAGCAGAATTTCTAAGTTTGAAATAAAAGTTTTCCTCTCAGGCCCTTACGACAAATATCCTGCTATTTTATCGTTAAGGGCAGGGCAGGGCGGAAAAGATGCTGAGGATTGGACAGCAATGCTTTATCGTATGTATCAGCGGTATTGCCAATCAAAAGGTTTTAAAACTAAGGTTATCTCTCAAGATTTTGGTGAAGGAGGAGGCCCTGAAGGGAGAATTGGCATTAAAGAAGTATTAATGGAGGTTAAAGGAAAATGGGCTTTTGGTCTTTTGAAAGGGGAACAGGGAGTGCATCGCTTGGTTCGTATCTCCCCATTCTCTGCTAATAGCTTGAGGCATACTTCTTTTAGCCAGGTTACAGTAACGCCCGAGCTTCCCCAGCCGAGCATTTCTAAGCTTGAAATAAAACCTGATGATTTAAAAATTGAGACATTTAGAGCTTCTGGTCCTGGAGGGCAGTATGTTAATAAAAGGGAGTCAGCAGTGAGAATTACCCATTTGCCAACTGGCATTAGAGTAATGTCGCAGTCGGAAAGGTTTCAAGGCTTAAATAGGGAAATTGCTATGAAAATTTTAAAGGCAAAGCTTTTGATGAAACAAGAAGAAGAAAAAGAAAAGGAGTTAACAAAGCTTAAAAGAGGGAAAGTTGTGCCTACTTGGGGCCACCAAATTCGTTCGTACATTTTGCATCCCTACAAACTTGTTAAGGACCAGAGAACGAAAATTGAAGAATCAGATATAGAATCAGTTTTAGACGGCAATTTAGACAAATTTATTGAAGCCGAAATAAGAATGTAGATTTTGTTGTCTAAGTGGAACAAGCGAGAATTTTGTTAATTGGTAATTATGCTATTGCGTCCCTATGATTTCTTTTCGAAATATTACAAAGATATATAATTTGTCAAAAGAGCCTATTGTGGCTTTAAAAGACGTGTCTTTTGAGATAGAAAAAGGGGAATTCGTGTCAATTGTTGGAAAATCGGGAGCTGGCAAGACAACCTTAATAAGGCTTCTTATAGGAGAAGAGAAACCAACATCTGGCGATATTCTCTTTAAGGGAGAAAGCGTGCCTAAAATGAATTTGAGGGAGATTCAATTGCTGCGCAGAAAAATAGGTGTTGTTTACCAAGATTATAAGCTTCTTAAAAAGAAAAATGTTAGGGAAAATGTGAGTTACATAATGGAAGTTATAGGCGCTCCTCGAAGAAGCATTTTGCGTGATGTCCCACAAATTTTAGAGATAGTAGGGTTGGAAAATCGCCAATTGAATTTTCCAGCAGAATTATCAGGGGGAGAAAAACAGAGATTGGCTATTGCCCGCGCCCTTTGCCATCGGCCCGAAGTGATTGTTGCTGATGAGCCGACTGGAAACTTGGATGTTTACAACACTTTTGAAATAATTGAGCTTTTGAAAAAAATCCATTCTTTTGGCCAAACAATAATTTTAGCTACTCATAATAAAGATATTGTTGATAATTTAGAAAAAAGAGTTATTACTTTAAGTAAAGGCAGGGTAGTTCGTGATGACCCGCATGGGGAATTTATTTTGTAAGGATTGGGTCTGCGCCGTATTTGTGATTTGTTTTATTTAAACTATGTTTATCAGCTTAAAAAGAATCTTTCGATTTGGTTGGCAAGGATTTGTTCGGAATAAAGAGCTAAGCTTTGGAGTGATTTTAATTATGGTGATTGCTATTTTAGCGGTAAGTTCTTTAGGCTTGTTTAAAAAAGTGAGCGATTCCTTAATTGAACAAGCGAGAAAAAAAGTTGATGTTTCAGTTTATTTTAAATTGGATACTCCTGAGGAGGTGATTATGAATGTTAGGAATGCGCTCTATAAATTCTCTCCGGGAATAGCAGATGTGAAATATGTTTCAAGTGATGAAGCCAAGAAAACTTTTCTGCAAAGGCATGAAAAAGACCCTCTTTATCTTCAAGCATTAGAGCAGGTAGGAAGAAATCCTTTTTTGCCCTCCTTAGATATTAAAGCCAAAAGCCCTAACTTATACGCTCAAATTTCAACTTTTCTTATTCAGGGACCGTTTAAAGATTCGGTTGAGAGAGTTTCTTACTATCAAAACAAAGCAGTTATCAATAAACTTTTTTCTTTGACAAAGAACATCAAAACCTTTGGCATATTCCTGAGTATTGCTTTGGTGATTTTGGTTGTCCTTGTTGTCTTTGCTACTATTAAGTTAACAATTTTTGCCTTCCAGGGCGAAATTGCTACGATGCGTTTGGTGGGAGCGTCTAATTGGTTTATAAGGGGACCTTTTATTGTGCAAAGCCTGCTTTATGGGATTTTTGCGGTTTTTCTTTCTGACTTGATAATTTTTATCAGCTTGGCTGCTCTTGAACCAAAATTTCTTAACTGGTTCTTTAATTTTGACCTCCTAAATTATTTTAAGGGAAGTTTCTTTACTTTTTTTATTTGGCAGCTTGTTTTCTCTTTATTACTGGGAGTTTTTTCATCTCTTGTTGCTATGCGCAAGTATTTAAAAGTTTAATTGCCAGTGAGTGGTTTGAGAGTATCAGATAGGAATTCTTGTAATTTAAGTTATCCGAGATATCATATGGAGATAGCTTCTAAGTTATCACTTGTTTTGATTGAAGAAGAGTATTTGTCATATTGCGAGGTCGTCTAACGGTAGGACAGCGGACTCTGGATCCGTTAATCCTGGTCCGAATCCAGGCCTCGCAGCCACTTTTTTCGCAGTTAGCAAAATTAGTTAGAATTGAGGTGGGGCTTCGCCCACTGCCTTAAAAATCTTGCCGGTTATTTCGCTTGCCCCACCCCACAAAGTGGGATGGAGCGAGCGAAAAGGGTGATGGCGATTTTTAAAGCAGGCAGGGCTTTCTTCTGCCACAAAATTTTTCAGATTTTGGATGTAATAATCAACCCGGCTCACCTAAAACTCTTTTAAAAAGTTTATTTTTTGTTATAATTTATAACAATATGGAAAACAAAGTGCACTATCCACTTGTAAGAACAATTTATCTCTATTTATTTACTCTCCTCGGTCTGACGCTTTTGACTATCGGTGGTGTAAGATTTATTGATATGGGTTTGAAAGCCTTTGTGTTTACTAAAGCCGAAGAGGAACAAAGATTGCTCTATAAAACGCCGCTAATGATACCTGTTGAGGTTAAAAAGTTAGAAGAAGTTGAAGAATCTAAAAAAGAATTTTGTTTGTCAGAAAAAGACAGGGCTGCAATTGAGCAATGGCTGGCAGATTACAAGAACTGGAAAGAAAGAAGAGCAAGCATTGATCCCGTAACTGCTCGCCGTCATCGAGACGCTTCTTTAAACTTGGCAATGATTCTAATTGGCTTGCCTTTGTATCTCTATCATTGGCGGATTATAAAAAAAGAAACTAAAAACAGGAGCAATTGCTGACAATTATGAAGTTCAAAAAAACTGATATAATTATCATTAGCCTAATTTCACTTTCCTTTATAGTAGGAATTTATCTTTATCCTCAAATGCCAGAGAAAATGGCTTCCCATTGGAATGTAAAAGGAGAGGTTGACGGTTATCTGTCTAAATTCTGGGGGATATTTTTAATGCCGATTGTTTCTTTAGGTTTGTTTTTGCTTTTTCTTTTAATTCCCAGGATAGACCCTCTAAAAGCAAACATTGAAAAATTTAGAAAATACTTTGACAGCTTTATAGTTCTTATAATGGTTTTTCTATTTTATATTTACCTTCTGGGTATTGTCTGGAATCTTGGTAAAAGGTTCAATATGGGTCGAACGATGGTGCCGGCTCTTGGTGTGCTTTTTTACTACTGCGGAATTTTAATAGAGAATGCTAAAAGAAACTGGTTTATTGGCATCAGGACTCCCTGGACTTTGAGCAGTGAAAGCGTTTGGGACAAAACCCATAAAATAGGCGGAAAGCTTTTCAAGGTTGCAGGTTTAATTGCTTTTTTAGGGATATTTTTCCCCAATTTTGCTTTCTATCTCATTCTTGTTCCGGTTCTTTTAGCCGCTTTTTACACAATTGCTTATTCCTATTTTGAATATCAAAAGGAAACAAAACGATGATTAAAATTCTTCCAAAAACTATTTTAGGCAAATGGTCTATTGTGTTAATTGTTGCCGTGCCAATATTATTTTATATCGGTACGTCATTTGTAAGTTTTTACAGGCCAATTCCAGCCGGGAAGACAATACTGCGTGATATTGTTGCCAGGCCCGGAGTAGCTCTGTCGATGTTAGCCGGGTTTATTTCCGGAATTGCAGCTTTTTTCACCGGCATCATTAGCATTATAAGGAAAAAAGATTATTCTATTCTTGTGTTTTTATCTAGTGCAATGGGATTTCTTGTGCTGCTTTGGTGTTTTGCCGAATTTTTATTTCCACATTAGGCAGGTTCTAACAGCATTCAGTTGATTTAGGAACAAAGCTAAAACCGCCTCAGTTGGGGCGGTTTTAGAATTTTGTTTGAATCCAGAAATTTACTCTTTCTTTATTGATTTTACAGTATTACTTCCTAAATCAATAGTAATCCAGTATTTCTCTCCAGTGCTTTCTTTTTCTAAAACCACAGTGGCGGTTTCTACTC
>JAGGVK010000045.1 GCA_021158045.1 bacterium
GCACCCTCCGCAGCGAACGCAGTGAGCAAGGAGGTAAAGGATTCGAACCTCAAATCACCCCGTGGTGGAAAATAGGAGCGAACGAAGTGAGCGACATAAGAAACCGAAGGTTTCTTAGGTTGGGGGTTGGGGTGATTTGAAAAGATTCTAGCGAAGCGGAATCCTGCACCCTCCGCCTTCGCCTCGCTGGAGTTTTAACGAAAGCGGGCTTTGCCTCGCTGAAGTGGCTAATGAAAAAGTTTATTCGGACAACGAAATTAAATTATACAACTTAGTTGTTGTTTTATAGTCAGGCTATTTTTTATTAATAACTCTTTCTGTCTAATTCTGTCTAACAATAAAAAACATCCATAATGGGGATGTTTTTTTAATAGTATATGAAATTGAGTTTGAAGGGAGAATAATCGCTAAGCGGTGCGTTAACTGGTATGTTGTTTAATGAACTTGAAAATGCTTTCAGCAGCAATTGCTCCTTCGCTGCAGGCGGTGATGATTTGGCGAAAATTATTTGAGTTTGTAGTAATATCGCCGGCAGCCCAAATGCCTAAGCGGTTAGTTCTTTGGTCAGATGTTACTTTTATGTATCCATTTTCGTCAGTTTGGAGGGATAAATCTTTTATTAATGCTTTTTGGGGAACGCTGCCAATTTCAACAAACAACCCGTCTATAGCAAGTTCTTTCATACCTTGATAGGGAGTATCAAGAACAATTTTTTCCAGTTTCTCTTCACCCTTTAACCCAATGATATTGGTGTTGTAAATAACTTTAATTTTTTGGTTGTGCAGTATTTGTTCAATCCAAGAAGTTTCCCCGCGTAGCTTATCTCGGCGATATATTTGATAGACCTTCTTTGCTATTTCAGCAAGATAAAGGGAAGATGTGTTGGCGCTGTTACTGCCGCCAACTACAGCAACTGTTTTATTTTGATAAAACATAGCATCACAAGTGGCGCAGTAAGAAATACCTTTGCCAATAAATCTGTTCTCGCCAGGCAAATCCAGCCGACGGCGCTCGGTGCCGAGAGCTAAAAGCACTGTGTTTGCTAGGAATACCTTATTGCTTTGAGTAGTGATTTTAAATATTTTATTTTCCCCTTCGTTTTTTTCTTGAACCCCAATCACTTTGTCCATTATTATATTAGCCCCTAAAGAACGGGCATGTTCTTGCATTTTTTTGGTTATGTCTCTTCCAGAAATTTCATTTTCGATGGGGAAGTTGCAAATTTTGTGCGCTTCAAAAGCCAATCCGCCAATGGCTTCGCCAATGACCAAGTGCTCTAATTTATAACGGGAAGCGTAAATAGAAGCAGTTAAACCAGCAGGTCCTGCCCCAATGATAATTAAGGGATATCTATCTTTTAAGTTTTCTGTGAATTCTGTGTTCATATATGTCCTCTTAGTTTTTCTGCAGCAAGCACTCTTTCAATAGCAATTATATAAGCAGCTGTTCTTAGGTCTATTTGTTTCTTATTGCCTTTGTATAAACTTATTACTTTCTTCCAAGAATTAGTTAATTTTTTCCGCAACAGTTTTTCTAAATAATCTTTGTCCAGAATATTGCCTGTTTTATTCTGGCACCATTCAAAATAACTAACAATTACTCCCCCTGAGTTAGCCAAGACATCTGGCACTACGGTAATATTTTTGGAAAATAATATTTTGTCTGCCTGATAAGTAATAGGTCCGTTGGCGATTTCCATAATGTATTTAGCTTTAACATCGCTTGCGTTTTTTTCGGTTATTTGATTCTCTAAAGCAGCTAAAATCAAAATGTCAACAGGCAGTTTTAGCAAGGATTGGTTGCTAATTTTTTCTCCCTTTGAGTAATTAGTCACTGAGCCAAATTGTTTTTTTATTTTAATAACTTCATTAATGTCTAAGCCGTCTTTCTTGTAAACACCGCCTCTGCTATCGCTTACAGATACAATTTTAAAACCGTTTCCATGGAGCATTTTTGCAAGATTTGCTCCTGCGTTGCCAAAACCTTGCACCGCTATCTTGACGCTTCTTTTGTTGAGATTGAATTCTTTCACCATTTCTTTCATTACAATAAATCCTCCTTTAGCGGTAGCATTTGCTCTGAGAGAGCAACCTTGTAACTCTAAAGGTTTTCCTGTAATCATTCCCGGTTCATGGTGGCCTGTTTTCTTTTCGTACTCATCAAGCATCCAAGCCATAATTTGAGAGTTTGTATAAACATCGGGGGCGGGAATATCTTTGTCTTCTCCTAAAACTTTGTAAAATGCATCTATAAACTTTCTGCTGACGGTTTCCAGTGTTTGAGAGGATACTTTCTTAGGATTAAATCTGACGCCGCCTTTTGCTCCTCCGTAAGGAATTTCTGCCAAGGAATCTTTAATCATCATCCAAAACGCTAAAGACATCACTTCGTCTTCGTTAGTTTCAGGATGAAATCTGACGCCTCCTTTACCAGGGCCTAATGCATCATTAAAGACAATTCGCCAAGCAGGAAAGATATGGTTACGAACTTTTATTTTGGCGCGACTGATTCTTTTTGGCGTTAAAAGTATTTTTATTTCTTTTTTAGTTAAACCTTTAATTTTTTGAATGCTTTTTATTCTTTCAGTTATATTAGAGAAAGTTTTCTTTTGCATATATTTGTGAGTTTAATTAAATGCTAGAATTAATAAAAAATTCATAAAGTTATCCTTTAAGAAGAGTTAAGAACTTGTTCTAACTCCTCTTTAAAAATTTCTTTTGGCCTCAAACCTATAAATTCTTTAATAATAATGCCATTCTTAAATAGTTTCATATTAGGAATGCTTTGTATTTGGTATTGATAGGCTAAAATACGGTTTTCTGGAAGTTCTGTATTAACTCTACATATCTTTAATTTGCCGCTTAGTTCTTCTGAAAGAACATCTAAAATAGGGGACATCATTATGCAAGGTTGGCACCATGGCGCCCAAAAGTCTACCAAAACAGGAATGTCTGATTTAAGAACTTCTTTATCAAAATCTTGTTTTGTTAGTTCAATTACTTTTGACATATATTTTTTGATTTTAATTAATTTAATCAATGATTATTTATTTTTAACTATTTCTTTAAGCAAAAACTCGACTGTTTTTTTCTTTTTTGGAGCAATAGAATGGAGGCAAGAAATTAGATTTTTCCTAAGGTACAATTCCATTGTTTTTTTTAAAGCGAAGTTAATTGCGTAAAATTGCTCTGTTATTTTACGGCAATCTTCCTCTTTTTCTATAAGGTCGGCTAGCCCGTTAATTTGGCCTTTGATAATATTTAAGCGTTGCACTAAAGTATTTTTTCTCATACTTCTTTTAGATTTTTAAGTTTGGTTTTACCTGTTAATGTTAATTATTTTATTGGTGTTATTGTAGTTTAACTCCAGTATATACCCCCCGGGTGTATTTTGTCAAGACACACAATCTTATTATGATGCTTGATGGCGCAGATGTAATGAAAAATTAAAAATGAAAAATGACAAACTAAAGTGTAAAATTAAAAGAGATTTTGCATTTTGAATTGTGATTTTGAGATTTGAGATTTGAGATTTGAATTTTAACTAAGGGATTTTTTGCCTAACGGCTCAAAATGACAATTGGTGGTCGTTCCATGACGAAGCAATGAGATTGCCGCGTCGTCC
>JAGGVK010000033.1 GCA_021158045.1 bacterium
AAAAAATAGGCGTTTTATTGGATTAAGGAGGAGTGTGGCGAATGGTAAGCCAGCGGTTTGCTAAACCGTAGCCGTGTAAAAAGCGGCTTGCGGGTTCGAGTCCCGCCTCCTCCGCCAGTCAAAGTTTTTAAAAGCGTTTTAACACCTCACCTCGCACTGCCGCAGGCAGCGCTCAGAAAGAAAGGGCAGACTAGCGGCTTCGCCGCAATCTTTCCAAGTTGCCGAAGAATCTGAAAAATATTGGCTCGAGTCATATTTTACAAAAGAAAATTTTTATAGACATAAAAACACAATCATGTTAAGGTAGCTTCAAGGGTAATATCTTTTGATAACTTACGAAGAGATAAACCATGAAACGAGAAATAATATCAGAGCATAAAGTGGCTTCTTGTTATTTTAGATCATCTGTTGAGCCGCCGTATCGTAAAGCTTTGTTACAGATCACGGAACGATGCAATCTGCACTGCGCCCATTGTTTTGTCTCAGCTGGTGATTACGGTGACATGATTTCAATTAGGACTATTCGTAATGTAGTAATTCCAAGACTGAAAGAGTGTCGGGTTATTAGTGTAACTTTAACAGGTGGAGAACCATTTGTTCATCATGAGATTATTGAGATAGTGCGTCTATTGAGAGATGCTAATATTAGGGTAGGCATTTGTACAAATGGCACTTCTATCAGCCAAAGTCAAATAGAAGCATTGGCTAAAATTAGCAATGTTCATCTCAATGTTAGCTTAGATGGCTTTAGGCCAGAAAGTCATGGGAAATTTCGCGGGGATAAAACTTCATTTGTAAAGACTATAGAAACCATTCGTCGCCTGAGCGAATACCGACTACTTCAAGGATTATTAGTGACTCCAAATAATCTTGCTGAAATCCACGAATATGTAGAGCTTTGCGAATTTGCCATTCGAAATGGTGCCACTTATGTACTCATGAATCCCCTTTCTAGTATGGGCAGAGGAGTGAGGGCTCAGAAAACACTCAAAGCTCCAGATGAAGTAATGCGGCAGATTAAAGAAATCACTTCCCCATTTTCTGATTGTATTCAAGTCGTCTATATTAGATTTCCAAACGACCAGAAGCTTCCTTTAATTGCTTGTGAGGCAGGAAATATCATTTATGTGTTCGTCCACGGTGAACTTACAGTTTGCCCATATTTAGTTTTTGCTGCCAAAACTCCACAAAGCTTATACAAACCGCAAGAGTTTATTGTCGGAAATATCTTCAAAGACACTGATATTGCAGATAAGCTTGATGCCTATAAATTCCATGAACGTTATCGGCTTGGGGACAATCCAACTTGCAAGAATTGTTCTCTAAGTTTTCAGTGTGGTAAAGGTTGTCCTGCAGCTATCATTGCTTCTGGGCAGCAAATCGAAGGTCTTGATCCAATATGCTCCATGATTAATTCTTCAAGAGATGTTAAAAATGGACAAAACTAACAGATGGAAAGGAATATTTGTTACTTTCGAAGGTCCAAATGGAGTAGGTAAGTCAAGTTTAATAGATAGTGTTGCTAATCAGTTAGTTCAGTTTAAGTTTGATATATTCCGTACCAAGGAACCGACTTTATCACCATTAGGTGAATTTGTTAAGAGTGCCGAAGAGAATTATCGGGGGCGAATTCTAGCTTGTCTTGTTGCGGCTGACCGTTATTTTCATCTTGAGAACGAGGTTTTACCGGCACTCCAAGAAGATAAGATAGTTCTCTCTGATCGATATATTGAATCGTCACTTGTGTTACAACGACTTGATGGTTTGGACGTCGAATTTATTTGGGACATCAATAGTCAGATTTGTATTCCTGACTTGAGCGTGATACTTACGGCCTCAGTAGAGATTCTTAAACAACGATTGTCTCAACGCAATTCACTTGGTCGTTTCGAACGCACCAAATCTAGAAGAGAGGAGTTAAACTACTATTTGGAAACAGCAGAGTTTCTCTCGAGGCATGGATTCAATATTTTGTTACTTGATAATGGTACCGTACCTCTCGAGCAGAACGTCAAAAAAGTCATCCAGAAGATCTTAATACTCAGTTCCCGCCGAAAATAAAAGAGGTTTATCTGCTATTCCCGGCGGGAAATTTTTTGATAAACTTAGATTAGAATTAAAAAAGAGTAAAAAAATGGAAATCAAAAATATATGCCAAGTAAACATTTCTCATTGTTCTGTTGGAATATTGCTAATCCTTCACTTGAACGTGCCGGCAGGCAGGCGGAATGGCTCCGGAAGAGACCAGAAGACATTTTAGTTCTTACTGAGGCTAAACAGAGTAAAGGATGTGTCTTTCTTGAACGTTATTTTCAAGCCTACGGATATAATGTTGTTTTTCCGAAGCCGAAAGAGAAAGAATTCGGAGTGATTATCGCTAGCAAATGTTCATTAACACCCAATAATTTTTCAAACCACGTTGATTATCTTCAGGCACGGGTAGCTTCTGTTACATTAAATCTCCCGAGTGGCGAGATAGAAATCATCGGGATATATGTTCCTTCACGTGATTCAAGCCCCAAAAAAGTTGATAGGAAAAAAAGATTTTTGGAGAGTGTGACCTATGCTTTAGAAAGAGCTCCTCGGCCTTCTAGGCGGATTTTCTGCGGCGATTTCAATGTTCTCGAACCCGATCATATTCCCCATTATCCATTTTTTGCAGAATGGGAATACGATTTCTATCGTAACTTAACGAAATATCAACTTAGAGACGCTTTTCGACATCTTCAGCCTTTGATTCAAGAATACAGTTGGGTGGGACGTACTGGCGACGGCTATCGATATGACCATTGTTTTGTTTCAGAAAACCTTTTACCCTTAATCAAAAAATGTTATTATTTTCATAAACCTCGAGAAATAAGGTTGAGCGATCACTCAGCTCTTATTACTGAATTAGTCTTGTAGTTGGTAGGTTGAAAAGCTATTTTTGGGAAATGAATTTAAATTCTGAGCTTTTTGTGAGAAAACTTTCGCTCGAGGCTTTTTCTTTTTCAAAGAACTAAAAAGAACTTGTCTCCAAACAAGAAATTTTGCAACGCAAAATTTCTTGTAATGAGTTATTATTAACTCATAGAAAAATTTGAAATTGTTAAAGATTGCGGCGAAGCCGCCAGCCCGATTTTTCTTTCCTCACACTGCCGCAGGCAGCGTGAGGACGAAAGCAAGTTCAAGCTATATTCAATATACATTGCCAGTCAAAGTTTAAAAAAAATTTAAATTCCCAGGGATAACTCCTGGGAGTTTTTAGATTTTTATATATAGATTTATTTTTGTTCTAAACAAGCTTTTATAAATGAGACAAAAATAGGATGGGGTTGGAGGAACCGAGATTTGTA
>JAGGVK010000038.1 GCA_021158045.1 bacterium
ACTGTGGTTGATGAATGTCAGAAGAACAACTTTAAAACATTAGATATATTGGGGCTTGAGTGGGGTTATGGAGTAAATGAATTAGCCAAAGCATTAGCCAAGAAGCAAAAGGTTGATTTAAGGTTAATTCAAATTCCTTCTTATAACGAGTTAAGCTCTGCTTTAGTTGGTTTTGATTTAAATCTTTTTAAGATACCAGATGAAATAGTTGAAAAGGAAATATCTAAAAATATAAAGTTTTTGGAGCTTCCTTATTTAGAAGTTGAAACAAAGATTAAAAACAAAAGCATTGAATTAAAAATCGCTGATTTTCAGCTCCCGCCAACCCCTGAATTGGCTGAAATTTCAGAAAAGATTAAAGATTCAACTGACCTTATTGATTACTGGGCAATTGATTGGGATTATCAAGGCGATACTTTTCATAATCAATGGCAGGATTACAGAACTAAAAAAGAGCCAAGAGTAGATAGAAAAGCAAGCTATACTTATGAGAAAGCGGGTGAATATCAGGTAATGGTAAAAGTTATTGATGTTTTTGGCGGGGATGTGAGCAAGGTTATAAAAGTAAAAATAAAATGAAAAAACCTAAGATAGAAGATATTATTCAATTTGAACCACAGGAGATTCTTTCTCCGTCTCAGCGTGATAAAAGTCAGGCGTTTTTAGTTAATTCTTTAAGGAATGCTGTTTTTGATTGGAGAAACAAAAATTATCCAAAAGTGACTAAAACTACAAGGAGATTATTGGAATTTTGGTTTAAGGAAGACCATATTGTAAGGGATGAAGAGTTTCAGTTTTGGTTTGCCCAGAGAGAAGCGATTGAAACCTTGATTTATATTTACGAGGTTTTGGGCAAAAGAAAATTTGTTGATTTAGCTTCTGATTTTGGCGAAGGTTCTTTTAGATATGACCCAAAAGTTGATAAATATCCTCTTTATGCCTTCAAGATGGCTACTGGTTCGGGTAAAACCTTTGTAATGGCTCTTTGTATTGTCTGGTCGTATTTTAATCACAAGAAAGAGAACAAGAATAAAGATGACTACACTTCTAAATTTTTAGTGATTTCCCCCAATGTAATTGTTTATGAGCGATTAAAAAGGGACTTTGCCGAAGGAAAGATATTCAACGAATGGTCATTTATTCCGCCCGAATGGAAAGAAGATTTTCGGCTGAAAGTTATTTTGAGAGAAGACCCATTACGGGCTATACCAAATGATGTTCTGTTTTTAACGAACATTCAGCAGTTAGAAGAAAGAAAGAATAAAAAAAAGAAAACTGAAGAGCAACTTGATAAGATTTTTGGCATTGAGAGATTTAGTAAAGATAAAATTCATCGGGAGGATAGGATTAAAGACGTTTTGACCAACTATCCCAATGTAATGATTTTAAAGGACGAAGCCCACCACATTTATAATTTAGATAAGGCGTGGAAGAAGATATTAATCAATATCCATACCGGATTAATAAATAAATTTGGGACAGGGATTAATATGGAGTTGGATTTTTCGGCAACGCCCAAAGACGAAAAAGGAAATATCTTTGCCTGGACTATTTGCGATTTTACTCTAAAAGAAGCAATTGTTATGGGTGTGGTGAAACTGCCCTTGAGAGGAAAAATAACTAAAGCAAGAGGATACGCGTCTGCTATCCCTCAAGAAAAGTATAGTATTTGGTTAAATGCGGGAATAGAAAGATGGCGGGAGTATGAAAAACAATTAAAAAAGTTATCAAAAAAATCTGTTCTGTTTATTCAGTGCGAGAACAACAAAATGGCAGACGATATTTATGGCTATTTAAATTCGCTTCCTGATTTGAGGGGCAGAGTTCTTTTAATCCATACTGATAGCACAGGAGAGGTTAAGAAATCCGCAATACCTGAGTTAAGAGAAAGGGCCAAGAACATCGATTCTGTCAAAGCAAAGGAAATGGCAATAGTCAGCACAATGATGTTAAACGAAGGATGGGATGTTAGGAATGTAAACATAATTGTGGGATTAAGAGCATTTTCTGCCCAAAGGAACATTTTGCCAGAACAAGTTATAGGTAGAGGTTTAAGAAAGATGTTTCCTGAATTAAATCCAAATCCAAATAAATGTATAAATACTTTGGAAGTAATAGGAAATGACAACTTTTTGGGCTTAGTGGATATATTAGAGAAAGAAGAAAATCTTAAGTTGCCAGAATTTGATGTGAAAGAACCGATTGTTCTTCCCACTATTTTTGTTGATAATAAGAAGAAAAATAAGGACATAGAGATTCCAATTTTGACACCAAAAATAGTCAAAAGAGAGCCAGTTTTAGATAAAAAACTGATAAAGAAATTACCTTCTTTGAGAATATCCTTAGAAAAACCCAAAAGAAAAATTATCTATGAAGCTAGAGATACAGTGAAAAATATTAAAATGGTGGAAAGAAAATGGAGATTGCCTGTTCCGAGAAATTCCAGAAGCATTATCGCTTATTACGCAGATATTATAAGGAGAAATTTAAAGTTGCCTTCTGCTTTTGCCGATTTTTATCCTTTGGTTAAAGAATATGTAAGGACGAAATTATTCAATAAAAAAGTTAATTTAGATAATCCCAACGTGCTTTATACTTTAAGCTCTCTCCAGGTTCAAACTCAATTGGTGAATCTTTTTGTTGAAAAATTCAAAGACCTCACCTTTAAAAAACAGGAAGTCAAAAGGATGGGAATAAAAAGAGTTTCGGATATGAAACCTTTTGTTTGGGCGAAGTTGGTTTATCCTGCTGAAAAATGCATTTTAAATTATGTTCCTTGTGACAATAATTTAGAAGTAAATTTTTCTAAATGGTTAGATAATGCCCGAGATGTTAAAGCTTTTACAAAAATAGTGCCACGATTGGGTTTCTTTTTGGAGTATAAATCCGAAGAAAATCTTTTAAGGAGTTATTATCCAGATTTTATTCTGAAAACAAAAGGCAGCTATTACTTAGTTGAAACGAAAGGGTTAAAAGGGGCAGAGGTAGATTATAAAGATAAAAGAGCTATCCAGTGGTGCAAAGATGCTACGAAATCAACAGGTAAAAAGTGGAAGTTTATTAGGGTAAACCAGGGTCAATTTTACGATTTATCTCCTAGAACTAACTCTTTTAAAGAGTTTGCCTCTGCGATTAAGTAAAGAGTTATCCATCCTAAAAATCATTGATATGTTAGGCGAGGAAGTGATAATCACAAAGAGAATCTAAATAATTTGTAAAACGATATGGAGAATAATGAAGAAGAAGAATATCAGAATTGGAGTTTTAATTTTGATTTTTATTGGTCAGATGAGTCGAGTGA
>JAGGVK010000002.1 GCA_021158045.1 bacterium
ATTAAAAGAGACTTTGAATTTTGAATTTTGAATTGTAATTTTGAGATTTGAGATTTGAGATTTGAATTTCAAATGGGGGGATTCTTCGCCTAACGGCTCAGAATGACAATTGGTAGTCATTCTAAGCAAAGTGTGGTGGGAGTGACAAAGAATCCTGAGATTGCCGCGTCGTCCTGCTTCCAGCAGGACTCCTCGCAATGACAAAAAAGGGCGCTATTTTGAGATTTGAGATTTGAATTTTGACTGGTAGTACAGAAGCTTGATTTTTGGGTTGGTGAGTATAAAATAAAAGAAAGTATACGAAATAGGTAATTTTATGAAGACTGTTGCTAAACATAAGAAAATAAAGGAAATTTTAAGCAGGGGAGTGGAAAGGATAATTGAAAAAGATAGTTTGATAAGGAAGTTAAGTTCTGGCAAAAAACTGAGGATTAAGTATGGCATTGACCCAACCGGCCCTAAAATTCATATTGGGCGGGCAATTTCTCTTTGGAAGTTAAAAGATTTTCAAGATTTAGGGCATCAAATTGTCTTAATTATTGGGGATTTTACGGCTCAAATTGGTGACGCTTCAGACAAAACTTCTATGCGGAAAGCGCTTTCTGAAGAAGAAGTGAAAAGAAATGTGCGAGATTATAAAAGGCAGGTTGCCAAGATTTTAGACATAAAGAAAACCGAGGTGCATTACAATTCTGAGTGGTTAAGTAAATTAAGTTGGAAAGACAAACTAAGCTTGTCAATGCATTTCACAGCCCAGCAAATGATTCAGAGAAGAAACTTCAAAGAAAGGTGGGAGAAAGGCAAACCAATTGGTTTGCATGAACTTGATTATCCGTTGCTTCAAGGCTACGATTCTATAGCAATTAGGGCGGATGTTGAACTGGGAGGATTTGACCAATTGTTTAATTTAAAGATAGGAAGGGAAGTTCAAAAAATTTTTGGCCAGCATCAGCAAGATATTATGACTTTGAAAATGCTTCCTGGATTAGATGGCAGAAAAATGGCAACAACCTGGGGAAATGTTATTAATATTATTGATGAGCCTAATGCGATGTTTGGTAAAGTTATGTCAATGAAAGATGAATTGATAGGGGATTATTTTGAACTGGCTACTAAAGTCCCATTGGAGGAAGTGTCTGAAATTAAAGAACAGTTAAAGGCAAAAAAACTTCACCCTCGATTGGCAAAAGCAAGGCTTGCAAAAGAGATTGTTGGGTTATATTACGGAGAAAAAACAGCAGAAAAAGCAGAAAAGGAATTTGATAAAGTGTTTAAAGAAAGAGAATTGCCTTCGCATATTCCTCTTTTTAGAGTTTCAGAAAAATCAATTCCGATTTTGGATTTAATTTACAACTCCAAACTAGCTAACTCGCGCAGCGAAGCCAAAAGGCTTATTTTGCAAAGAGGAGTAAAAATTGATAAGGCATTGAAAACTGATTGGCGAGAGGTAATAAAAATTAAAGATGGTATGATTTTGCAAGTAGGCAAGAGGAAATTTGTGAAGGTTACAAGGAAGTAATTAAGGCGGAGAATTTAATTTAATAGCTTGGAATGGGATAGAGATTGCTGAAATAAGGCAAACTACACTTATTAATAATAATTAAATATGTTCAAGCAAAGCAACAATTATCCTTGGTGTGGGTATTATCCTGAAGAAGCATCTTATAACCTGAATTATCCGGAAGTGCCGCTTTATTGGTTTTTGGAAAAAGCAAGCCGGGAGCATCCTCAAAAAACGGCAATTAAGTTTTATGGCACCGATATAAGTTACAGGAAGTTGAACGACTTGTCCAATAAATTCGCTGCCACTCTAAAAACGCTTAAGGTGATAAAAGGAGATAGGGTGGCTTTTTTGTTGCCAAATTGCCCCCAACTTGTCATAGGAATTTTGGGAGCAATGAAAACGGGAGCAATACCTACAATTTTGAACCCCCTTTACAGCAGCGAGGAATTGTCTGCTTGTGTGAAAAATTCTCAACCAAAGGTTTTTGTATCTTTAAAAATGTTTTCTGATAAAATTGCCGATTATCAAGAAACAATCATATTTACAAGGATATCTGATTATTTTTCTCCACCCCTTAAAATTTTATTTTCTTTAAAGGAATTTTTATCGCTCTCTAAAAAATTGAAAACAGTAAATCATAAGGATTCTTGGGAGAAAAGAAAAAGAATATTTTGGTTTAAAAAATTGCTTAAACGCAGCGCTTCTTCTTTTGAAAAGCCTAATATTGATGTTAAAAAAGACACTGCTTTGATTATCTACACTTCAGGAACTACTGGTACGCCGAAAGGAGTGATGCTTACCCATTATAATCTCGTTTCTAATGCTTTTGCCATTGATAATTGGACAAAAACGATTCATGTAGATACTTTTTTAACTGTTCTCCCTTTGTTTCACATTTATGGTTTAACCATTGGCCTTTTCGTGGCTATTTTGCGCTGCGCCAAAGTAGTGCTTTTGCCGCGGTTTCATACAAAGGAAGTAGCAGACATCATCAAAAAAGAGAAGGTCCAATATTTTGTTGGGGTGCCCCAAATGTATGCTGCTTTAAGCAAACTTTATACACGCAATCGCAAGAAATATGCATTCAATTCTTTATTAGTTTGTTCGAGTGGAGCAGCTCCTATTTCCTCTTATCTCTGGGAAAATATTAAAGAGATGGCTCCAAAAGCGATAACATTAGAAGGATATGGGTTAACCGAAACATCACCAGTTGTCCTAATAGACCCAGTTGCTCGAAATTATAGAAAAGATGAAGGCTCGCCAGGAGTGCCGATTTTTGATACAGATGTTAGAATTGTTGACATAGAAACTGAAGAGGAACTTTCTGCTGGAGAGCCGGGCGAGATTGTGGTAAAAGGTCCACAGGTTTTTAAGGGGTATTGGAGAAATCCCGAAGCAACACAGGAATCCCTTAAGGGAGGGTGGTTTTATACGCATGACATAGGGCATATGGCGCCCGATGGCAGGTTTTATATCCATGAGCGCGTTGACGACATTGTTAATGTTAAAGGAGAGATGGTTTGGCCTGGTAGAGTGGAGAGTGTTTTGAAACAACATCCGAAAATAAAAGAAGCGGGAGTGGTTGGCATAAAAAGCGAGTATCATAATCAGGCTGTCAAGGCTTATATAGTTTTAGAGGAGGAAGAAAACCTTACAAAGGAGGAAGTCATTAAATTTTGCAAAGACAAATTGGCCTCCTATGAAACTCCTGTCTTTATTGAGTTTGTTAAGAAATTACCGCGCACTTATGTAGGAAAGCTTCAGCGTTTCAAATTAAGAAAGAAAAACAAACAAAAACGATTGTAAAACAAATAGAAAATGAATAGAAATATTGAAGTTGGAAGCATCACCAAAAGCAATAAAATAATAAATAGCTTATTATGCCCATCATACCTACAAAAACAGCAATAGTTTTTGACCTTGATGGCACGATTGTTTGCCAAAATACCCAATTTAGTTTATTTTTTTATCTATTGCGAAGGGGGAAAATCCCCTTGGGGTTTTTTCTTAAAGCGGCGTTTTGGTTTGTTTTGTATAAGTTGAAAGCACTGACTCTTTCAGGAATAATGAATAGAATCTATCAATTTATTCAAGGAGATACGCCAGAGAATTTCAAGAGGTTGCTAAGGGAATTTTATCGCGATTCAGTGCGAAAGAAAATTTACCTCCGGCCTTTACAGCTCATTAAAGAATGTGAAAAAGCAGGCACTCCGGTTTGCTTGATATCTGCTTCCATTCAGCCACTTGTGGAGATAGTGGGGGATTATTTAAAAGTTGATTTTGCTATAGGCACAAAACTTGAAGTGGCAAATGGAAAATTTACGGGTAAGATTGAAGGAGAACCGATGTATGGTGCTATAAAACTTCAAGCAATAAGAAAATTGGCTCAAAATAATGGCTGGGATTTGGGTTCCAGTTATTTTTTTTCCGACAATCAATCCGATGCACCCTTGCTGGGCGCAGTAGGTTTCCCACGGGTAATTAATCCAACTTTGCAGCTTCGAAAAATAGCCCGGCAAAATCACTGGCTAATCTTATACTGGTAGCCTGCGCTTCTCTTAGCAATATGTATTTCTATTATCAACTCGGAATAACAAATAGTAGATTCCTGCAATTTTTGTGAAAGTTGTGTTATAATATTTTAGCTGTATAGAGTTTTTATGGTCCAGGAGGCAGAAAATTTTATTAACTTAGGCATAATTCTAAACAAGAAGGGGAAAGTGTTAATGATTCGTCGCGCTAAAAAGGAAATAGGAAACGACAAATCCGTTTTGGAATGGGCATTTCCCGGTGGCAAGCAAAGGCTTAGCGAAACAAGAGGAGAATGCGTTAAGAGAGAGGTTTTAGCCGAGACAGGATATGAGGTTACTCCAATTAAAGAAATATCCTCTCGAGTTCATCCCCAGTTTTTAGTGTTTATTGTTTATCACCTTTGCAAGTTAAATTTAGAGAAACCCGTTGCTAAACCTTCAGAACCTTATGAAGTAGCCGAAATCCGATGGGTTAAAAAACAGGATATTAAAAAATTGATTACAACCGACCTTGATAAAGAAGTGGAAAAAGAACTTGGAATAGAATAGTTTAGCCTTGCGTTTTCTTTTTCAAAAAACAAATTGAAAAAAGTTACAATTTAAAATCATAAGACTCAATCAAACTAATTGAAGAAAAAAGGTAGGGGCTAAAACCCTTTCTGTAAGTATGAACCATTTTGTTTTTAATTTATTTGCTTCTTCGTGTTTCGTTACAGCCTTATTAGTGTGTTTTTAAAGAGCTCGATAGGACATTGATAAGAATATAAAGAAAGACCTAATCAACCCGTGAAGAAAATAGCTGAGCTGACAGGAGAAGTTTATAATTTCGATTAGGTGTAATATAATAGTATTTGCGAACTTTTGTTTTCATCTTAACAAAATTTTTACTATGACTCCATTTGCCTTTTCTTGTCTTATTACAGCCTCTATTAGTTTATTCTTTGGAACTTTTGTATATCTGAAAAAGAGAAAATTTTTGTTGGGCAAACTTTGGGGCGCAGTAAGTTTTATGGTTGCGCTTTGGAGTATGGGATTGTTTGGTGTAATAACCTCCCATCAAGAAAATACTGCAATGGTTTGGCAGGACATTCTAGATATAAGCGCTATTTTTATCCCTGTGACTTTTCTACACTTTGTTGTTTGCTTCCTCAATTGTTCAAGAAGAATAAAAAGAAGGATGTATTTCTTTTATGGAGCAGCTATATTCCTTGCAATCTTTAGCTTTTCTCATTGGTATAAATTAGGATTAGTCAGAATGAAAGGGTTTAATTTCTGGATAGAGCCAGGGCCTCTTTATTTTATTTTTCCTCTTTATTTTTTAGGAGTGACAGGATATGCATTGTATTTGTTAGCAAGTAGTTATTTTCACTCAGAAGGATTTAAAAAAACTCAAATCAAGTACACCTTTATTGCTAGTATTATTGGGTTTGGTGGAGGTGCAACAAACTTTTTGCCTCAGCTTATTAATGTCTACCCAATAGGTAATTATATTGTCTCTTTCTATGTTTTAGTTATATTCTATATTATTATCCACTATCAGTTTCTAAACCTGAAGATTATTGCTACTGAAATTTTAATTACTATTGCTTCTATAGCTCTTCTAGTTGATATTTTTCTTTCTCGTTCGCTTATTCTTGCTTTAGTGAAAGCGGCTATATTTCTGGCCTTTATTTATTTAGGGCAATTATCAATTAAGAGTGTTTGGCGAGAAATTAAAAGGAGAAAGCAGTTGGAGAAACTGACAGCAGAGTTGAAGAGAAGTCTCTTAAATGAGGAGTCTCAACGCCAAGAAATTGAGAGATTAGCAAAAGAACTGCGGAGGAGCAATGCTTCTTTGCAAA
>JAGGVK010000043.1 GCA_021158045.1 bacterium
CAAATCTCCAACATTTTCCTTGTCATTTCTATTTCGTTTTCTAAAGATTTTATAACTTGGTTTATATCTACACTAATTTCTACTGAGGTAGTTGTGGCTGTTGCTTCGTTCCCTAAACTAATAATGGGAGCAATCATTATTATAATAACAATCAGAATTCTTTTCATTTTTCTCACCTCCTTTGTTCTTTTCTTAAGGAACCTCTAATATTATACAATAGTAAATAAAGTTTGTCAAGGCTTTGCTTCCTTTCTATTAAGTGATTTTTTCTTGAAAATCCTTTAACTCCTTTAACAATGAATTTAATCTTCCTTGCAACCTTTCTGTCCACAAAATTATTACATCCTGATTTGCAGCCTCAGATGAAAACGAGTAAATTATCTTATTTATCTCCTGCAACTCCTTTACTAAATGGTTTAGATATCTATTAAACTTTCCCAACATTGAACCTTTCAACATCTCCTGCAAACCTGAAAACCTTTCTTTTAATTCCATAATTTTTTTTGCGGATATCCTTGACTGTTCAAAGGACTGCTCCAATAAAATATTTTTCTCTTCCAGTTCCTTTTTTAGTGCTTCAATTTCCTCTTTTTGCGATTTCTTGTCTGCATCCAATTGCTGTATATTTTTTTTAAGCTTTTCTATTTCTTTTTGTGCAAGGTTAAGGTTTCTTTTCATCTGCTTCCATTTCATTGGTTCTTTGCTCAAAATCTTTTCCACTTTCTTTCTTGCATCACTTATCATTTTTTTTGCTTTATCTTGAGCAGCCTTCAACTCCTTCTTTGCTTTTCCTTCCTTTCTTTCTGCTATTTTCAGCATATTTCTAATTTCCTTTTCTTCCTTTTTTTTAAAGAACACACTAATATCGCCTCCTTTCCATTAAATTAAAAAGCGATGCTATCTTACAATAACACCGCTTTTTGTTTTCGTCAATATCTGTTTATTTTAACTCAACTGTAGCACCGGCTGCTTCAAATTTCTTCCTCATTTCCTCGGCTTCTTCCTTTTTAACGTTTTCTTTAATCACCTGCGGTTCTTTTTCTACTGCGTCCACTAAGTCTTTTGATTCCTTTAATCCTTTCTGGGTAATATCACGAACAGCCTTAATAACCTCAATTTTCTTTTGCCCGATTTCTTTAAGGACAACATTGAAAACAGATTTCTCCTCTCCTTGCGCTGCTCCTCCAGCGCCAGCGCCAGCGCCCGCCGCCGGAGCAGACGCCACAACCTGAGGCTGGGCTTTAACGCCAAATCTTTTCTCCAAAATTTTTACCAATTCCGCCAAATCAGAAACTGTCATCTTTTCAATATTCTCAACCATTTTTTTGAACTTTTCTGGAATGGCAACTTTTTCTTCCTCGTCTTTTGGCTGTTTCGTATCATTTTGTTTTTTTGTTGCTTCTTCTTCTACCATAATTATGTTTTTACCTCCTTTAAAATATACAATAGACCTTTAATGTTTCCTTTTAAGACATCAACAAAATTATACAGGGGCGCTTTCATAATGCCCACAAACTCTGCTAAAAGTTCGTTTCTTGAAGGAAGTTGGGCTAATTTAATGCTTTCTTCGGCTGAAATGAAACTATATTTTTTTTCGCCATTGCTTGCAACCTCGCCAATGCCGCCAATAATTTCCAAATTTTCATTTTCTTTAGAGAATTGGTAAGCCATTTTTAGAGGCGAAAATTCGTCGCCAAAAGCAAAAATTAAAGCTATCTCTCCCTTTGTCGCTCCAATACTTTCAAGAAGGGAAGGCGTTGCCTTTTCCTTTAAGACTAAAGACAAAAGTGTTTTCTTTGTTACTTTTAATAATCCATTTTCTTTTTTAATTTTCTCTCGCAATTCAAAAAACTCTGGAGATTTCAACCCTTGGAAATTTATTAAAAAAACTGATTTCTGTTTGCCAAAAAGTTCCCTCAATTCTTTTATTATTTCTTCTTTTTGCTGCTTTGTTTTTGCCATATAATAGAGTTCGTTTTTTAATAAAAAATCTGCGACAGAGCCACAGACACAACAAAACAAATTTAAGGCAAGCCCTCGGCAGGATTTACTCGAGCAGAATGAAACCTGCTGTCTGTGGACGCTTAACTTCTTTTAATAAGTATATATAATATATAGCGCTCTTTTAAGAATTTGTCAAATAACGCGCAATAGCCTCGCCAAATTTTCTTGCTGCCTTCCAGCCAGAAGCAGTAATAATTCTTCCGTCAATAACTACCGGCTCGCGCATATAATGCGCTCCTTCATCTTTTAGAATTTTAACCACTGATTTGTCCAAAGCGCTCTGCCAACAAGTTGCTTTCTTGTTTTTCAACACGCCCGCTCTTGCTAAAATGGCTGGAGCCATACAAATAGCACCCAATATTTTGCCTTCTTCTGCAGCCTCGTTGGCTATCTTATGGCACTTTGCGTTGTTAATATAATTTGCTGCTCCGCTCCCTCCAGCAAATAATACCGCATCAAAGCCAGAAACTTTAATTTCATCTAAAGTCTTCTCTATATTAACTACCCCTCCATAAGAGCCAATTGCCTTTCCTTTTTGAGAGCTAACAGTCACAACTTCAATACCAAAGGACCTCAAAACTTGCTTAGGAATAAAATACTCCTCATCACGGAAATCCCGAAAGGCAACAATTATAGCTGCTTTTTTCATCGTGTAAACAATAACAAAAAATTTAAAAAATGGTATTTACTTCCAATATTGATTCAAACGACAATTCTTAAGTTAGCACAATTTTAAAGAAGAAACAACAGCCACCTTCTACTTCAAATAACGCCTTGCTGCTGCAATGTGCTCTTGAAGCGTCTTGCTGAAAATAGTTTTTCCGTCAGGAGTTGTTAAATAATACCAATTAGGGCTGTGTTCATAATAAATTGCCGCCTGTATGCTCAGGAATCCGGGATTGCAAATAGGCCCTTTTGGTAAGCCGTAGTATTTATAAGTATTATACGGCGAATTAATTTTTTTGTCTTTTCTCAGCAACTGCAAACTTTTCCTATTTGTAAGGTAAGTTAAAGTGGCGTCAACTTGCAAGGGCCAGTTGTGCTCTAACCTTTTCCACAAAATCCCCGCTGCTATCTGCTTTTGATGATAACCTTTTATCTCTTTTTCTAAAAGAGAAGCCATTGTTAATATCTGATGGATATTCCTTTTTTGGCGCTTTATTTCCCCTCTTAATTGAGGAGTTAATTTCTTGTCAAAATTAGAAAGCATCATTTTTACCACTCTTTTTGCTCTTTGCTCTTCGCTTTCACCTGGCACTATGTCCACCTCATAAGTATCAGGGAAAAGATATCCTTCTAAACTGACATCTTCAGGCTTGTTTTTCAGGAAACCAAAATCTAAAGAGACAGCAGCAGTTGAAGACAAATTAGGATTTCTTAAACAATAAGCAGGTGGGTATCCCACAATTTTAAAGAAAGTTTCTTTATTAAATAACTTCTCTTTTTCAAAATAGTTAGCAATATCTTCTAAGGTCCATCCTTCAATTATTGTAATTTTTTTTCTTTCAATATCGCCAGAACTTAATTTTTGGACAATACGAGGCGTGTTCATTGAGGGGCTCAAAAGATAAGTTCCTGCTTTTAAAGTGGTATTGGTCCCCATAAGCAATGTATAAGCCAAAAAGAAAAATTTAGACTTTATTAAGTTTTCTCTTTGAAGAATTGCGGCTATTTCCCGCAAACTAGCTCCTTTTTCAACCGGAAATTCTACCTTCTTTTTAGCGCCCGGCTGGGAAGGCAAATAAACTTCGTACCATATCGAGCCAGCAAGAAATAACAATAAAAACAAAAGAAAATAGGCAGTTAATTTTTTTATTTTGTTTTTTGCTTCATACATACAACTGCAAAATTCTATTTTTTTAACAAGGCTATTGAACTAAGGGGACAAATGAAAAATTTGGATATTCGCTCGACTTAAACTCTTTTGAGGATTTCTTGACAAAAAGCCAGACAGAAGAACCAATTGGAGCAACAATTCGACCATTAATCTTTAATTGTTCTTTCCAGGGTTCCGGTAAAGATTTAGCGCTTGCTGAACACAAAATTTTGTCATAAGGCGCCTCTTTAACATATCCTTTTGAGCCATCTCCGCAAATAATCTGGACTCTTTCCCTTTTGATAAAGTTGTATTTGGCAATATTTTTCTTTCCAAATTCCGCAAGCGCAGGAATTATCTCCACTCCAATTACTTTGCCTCTCTCCCCCACAATTTCCGCTAAAAGAGCGGATGTCCAACCACTACCAGAGCCAATATCTAAAACTTTATCTCCTTCTTTTGGCTGCAAAAGCTCTAGCATAAAGCCCACTGTCAGTGGCTGAGAAATCGTCTGCCCAAGCCCTATAGGAAATGCCTCGTTTACCTCTGCTGCATTTTTTAACTCCAAAGGCATAAAATCCTCCCGCCGAATCTTTCTGAAAGCCTTAATAATTCTTGGTGTCCGCAACCAACCATCTTCCACCAAGGAACCAACAATATCCATATTTACCTGCAAAAAAACTTAACAATATAAACAATATAATAAAATAAACAATATAACTAAGGTTTATTTTTTCTTCTGGTTTATAGGATAAATTGAGGATTTCTTAATAATAATCTTGTAGATGTTTTCTATAAAATCCCCTCCAGCATAACCGATAATAAAACTTAAACCAGGGCTAAAAGCGCCAGAGAAAGTAAACCCAATCTCTTTCACAGAGGCTGCTGACAGTAAGCCAATTATCCCCGAGAGAAATGACATTGAAAGGAAATAAGGCAAACGGAACGGGACATTTTTGTAGCTGAATTGGTGCTTAATAAAACCAACCAGCCCTCTCACAACTCCTCCCCCAAAACCAGCAATCAAAATGGCTGCGTAAGTCATAAATTAAGCTCAAGGCTAAAATAACGACTTCAAAATATTTGCCAAAGAAACGAACGAACCATCTGAAAAACTTTGCACCAAGAAAAAGACGGCTATGATGAATACTATTGGAATAACAATTATATCTATTAATTTAGGCATATTTCTTTGTATGTAAAATATTGACAGCACCCAATATCTAACTAAATTATACACAATTAACTTTTAGATGTCAATCTCGGAAAAGAAACAAAAGGATTATTTTTAATATAAAACCTCCATTTTCTTCTTGACCAATAATAACCTGCATAATCAATGCCCACCCTTTTAGCAGCTATAATATTTGAACTTTTTATTCTCACGCCCCTATCCTCAAGCCAAATCCGCTTGCTCCGAGTTAAATCTTCCCCATAAAAGGATTTATTAAGTTTCAAATATTTGCATAGTTTTCCAGGACCATTAGCCAAATTGTAAACATCTACTAACTTACCGTGAGCGCCAGGAAACTTTAATGTATAAGACTTGCGATTTGTAAAATTTTCGTTAGTCTTCTTATGCAAATTGTTAATTTTCGGCTCTAATGCCCTCAATAATATGCACTCTGGCTTTCCTTTTAAAAAACTGACAATATTGAGCTGCCAATGCATCCCATAGCAGAGATAAATATAAATATAGCCCCCTTCTTTATAAACAATTCTATTTCTCTTTGTAATTTTGCCTCCAAAAGAATGAGACGCCCTATCCTTAGGCCCTTTGTAAACCTCCACCTCAACTATTTCTCCGACAATTTTTTTGCAGCGCCAGTTTCTGACTATAAATTTTCCCAACAAATCATTCGCTAATTTCAAAGTTGGCTGAGTAAAAAAATCTCTCTTCAAACGCTTTCGCATACACTGAAATAAATTAAACCGCAAACCCCTTCATCCCAAAAGAGTGTTTGCTTCTTTGATTAATTGCTCAAGTTTTGTTTCAGAAACTCCTGTCTTTTGAGCAAGATAAAATGGGTTAATCTTTAAGATATCTTTCGCCAACATCATTTTTCTTGCAACAAAAATCTCCTGTAAATAACCCTTAAGAGAGGGCAAAATAGTAATCGGATAAAGTTTCTGGGAATCTATTAAGTGTTCAAGCCCTTTATTGCGAGGGCAATTCCATCCCAAAACCTCCACTCCATTACATCGGCAATACTTCATTGCTTTAGCGGTAAACTTGGTATTAGTTACCAATATGCTCCTAACTTGCAAGCCTCTAAAACTTTCTCTTTTAAGAAAAGCGCCTTTTTTAATATCTAAAAAGCGAGCATAATTAGCCAAAGCAACCCCCAAATCAACTCTCTCTTGAGGCAAATGATGGTATTTGCACTCTCCTACATATAAAAGATTATCTTTTCTGGCTAAGAGATCCAACTCATAGGAGCGGCAACAAAATCCGGGAATGTAGGGATTAAGCTTAACTTCAAAACCATTATATTTAAATATTTCACCAATGTACTTTTCAAACGGAAACCCCGTAGGTCCTAATTTCCTCATTGCTTTCTTTAAATTAAATCTCAAAGCAGCCCCCGGAGTTTCTCGATGGAGAATTTGCTTAATTCTCCGAAAAATTTCTGAACTCCTTATGCCCGGATACGCTTCTTTCTGCAAAACACCAGCAATTTCTTTAGCCAGTTCTCGAGAAGCACCAACCCTTCTGGCAGAGCGGCGCACCTTCTTTAAAGAAAATGGCTCTTTTTCCCCTCGAGAATTTATAATATAAATATAATCTCCCATAAGATTTCTCAAAATTACAATCCGAAAAAATATGCAAACCAATCATTGCGATTTCATTACTTCAACAACAACTTCTCTTTGCCTTGGTTTTTCGTCAAAGTCAATCAAAACAATTGATTGCCAAGTCCCTAAAAGAACCTGGCTATCTTTCACAGGTCCTACAAAAGAAACACCAATTAAGGCGGATTTAATGTGGCTGGCTCCATTGTGGTCTCCCCATTTTTTATGGTGTTCCCAATCAAAATCCTCAGGGGCCATCTTCTCTAAAACAGAACGGATGTCTTTCTTAACCCCTTCTTCAAATTCCATCGTTGTCACTGCAACTGTAGAACCCGCACAAAAAACTAAAACGCTTCCCTCTTTAACCCCTGATAGTTTAACAATTTCTTCAACTTTATCTGTTAAGTTAATAAAATCGTAATGTCCTTTTGTTTGGACAAAAAAACTCTTAATCATAACAGCGCTATATTTTGGCTTTTTTATAAAAAAGGCTAAAACTGAAAATTTTTAAGAACCTTCTCTTCGCCATTTTTTATTAACTGCGCCTCTATCGTAAGCATCTTTTCAATGCCCGAAGTATTTACTTTTTCCTTCAAAAGCTCGTCAACCTGAAAGATGCCTGCCGGATTAGACATATGAACCACTATCCTCAAAGGCCTCTCTGTACCCTCTAAAATATCCACTTTCTCAATAGACATAGCAGAAATAGAATGAATATTTACACTGCCCGCCTTGTAAGGAATTCTCGCTCTGCCCTTTTCCATATCCAAAGCATCCGCTACCTTCATTACGCCCCCTTCTATTGTTAAAGGCTTGATGCCTGATTCATGAGAGTATATGGCATGGAGCGCTTCAAATTTTACAATAGTCCCCTCTTCTCCTTTGTATATCGATGAAAGCAGCCTATTAATAATGGAAGAAGACATTACTGTTGAAAGCAATTCATGCCCCCGGCGATGCACAGCATGGCCAATATCATGCAGTATTGAGGCTAACACTACAACTATTTCTGCGTCCTCGTTTTCCAAGTTATAGTCTTTAACAATGTTAGGCACAACTTTATTTTTTACCAGTATTCTTAACATTCTCAAAGAGGAGTTAGCCACAATTTTAATATGAGTAGGACCGTGGTCATTAAAGCCAAGCCTGTCTATAGCTGTAACATTAGACATTCTCAAGAGCGTATTAAGCTCAGTGTCCTCTTTAACTTTTGATATTAGAACCTCTAATTTTTTGTTGCTATTAAATGGAATATGGAATTCTGACATATAAACAAATTATATCTCTCAGAAATTAGAAAATCAAATAATCGTAAAAGATAAGGACTTTTTAAATGACGAAACCCGAATGACGAATGACGAAAAAATGACCAATGAACAAAATCTCAAATCTCAAATCTCAAAATGACATCCTTTTTTGTCATTGCGAGGAGGACCGCCGAAGGCGGGACGACGCGGCAATCTCAGGATTGCAGTAATAGGAGGAAGGGATTGCTTCGTCAGTCGCTTCGCTCCTTCCTCGCAATGACAGAGGAGAAAGAGTCGCTTCGCTCAGGATGACAGCGGGGATAAAATAAAAAAGATAAGGACTTTTTTAATGACGAAACCCGAATGGCGAATAACGAAAAAATGACCAATGACCAAAATTCAAATCTCAAATCTCAAAATGACATCCTTTTTTGTCATTGCGAGGAGGACCGCCGAAGGCGGGACGACGCGGCAATCTCAGGATTGCAGTAATAGG
>JAGGVK010000023.1 GCA_021158045.1 bacterium
CTGGTCGGGATACCCAGATTCGAACTGGGACTGCACCCACCCGAAGGGTGTATGCTACCATTACACCATATCCCGTATTGGGCTAAGCCAGCCAGTATTTTTTCTTAGCCATTTCATCTCTCTTCTGCTCAATTTTTTCCAAAATCTCCTTTGTCCTATTAAATGTCCTATCTAATTCTTGCTCGGACATTTTTTGTCCTAACCGAACAACTTCCCTTTCTAAGTATGTCCTATCATTCTTCTTTGGGTTTCCTAGGACTTCTCCAAATAAACAGGTTAAGATTTTGCCTATTTTTGGTCCAGATTTAATTTTTAACAATCTCATTACATCATTGCCATTAATCTTAAGCATCTTTACAGACAAAGGGTCCTTAGAAACCTTTTCTATCATATACCTCAAATGCCTTAGTTTATAGGGCTCGGCTTTTGGCACGCCTGAGCCTATGCGGTCGGACATTCTTACTTGTAGAAGTTCGAGGATATTGTCTTGTCCTACATTCCTTAGCAATCTTCTGACAGAGGACGTGCCCACCTCTCCCACATTGTAGTAGAATAGGTGGAAGCGGACAAGTTTTACAATTTTCTCTATTTCTTTTTTGGGAAATTTTAGCCTTCTTAAAATTTGCTCTGTCATTTTCGCTCCCACTATTTCATGGTTGTAGAAAGTGGAATTTGGTCCCTCGCCTTGTTTACAGCGAGGTTTGGCAATATCATGCAAAAGAGCGGCTAAGCGCACATATTTTGAGAAATGGTTTCTGCAAGCATAATTAAGGGAAAGGAGATTATGTTCGTAAATTTGGTAGATGTGGTGCTTGTTTTGCTCTACGCCAAGCCCTTCCTCAAGCTCGGGGATGATATAATGCAAAAGCCCTGTTCTCCTTAATATTTCTATTCCGCGAGCGCCGTTAGGAGAAGCAATAATTTTTAGAAGTTCGTCGCGAATTCTTTCTTTTGAAATACGCTCTAAAAGATGGGCGTTTTTCTGAATTGCTTTGAAAGTTTTTTCTTCTATCTGCCAAATTTTTTCGGGCTCTAAAGTAACGGCAAACCTTACTGCTCTCATCATTCTTAAAGCGTCCTCTGAAAATCTGCTGTCTGCCTTTCCTACTGCCCGAATGGTCTTGTTTTTTAAGTCTTTTTGGCCATCAAAAGGGTCAATTAGATTTGGGATTTGGGATTTGGGATTTGAGATTTCCAAAGCCATTGCGTTGACAGTGAAATCCCTTCTTGCTAAGTCTTGCCTAATTGTCTTTGCCCGTTTAACTTTATCGGGGTGGCGCTTGTCAGTATATTTTGCTTCCGAACGAAAAGTGGTGATTTCTATTTCTTTTAATCTTGGATTTTTGCTGTTTGTTTGCACAGTCACAGTGAGAAATTTGTTTTCGTAGAAACTTTTTGGGAAAAGTTTTTGAATCTCGGATGGCTCGGCGCTAGTGGCTATGTCCCAATCATTGGGCTCAACATTTCTTAAAGTGTCTCTAACACAGCCTCCCACAATGTAAGCCTTATAATTATTTTCTTTCAATTGCTTGATAACGAATTGTACTTCGGCAGGGATTTTCATAGTTTTGTAATAGATTTGAGGTTTAATTTTTAATTTCCAATCATTTTCTAATTTTGAATTTTGAGATGTGATTTTGAGATTTGAGATTTGAATTTTAACTGAGGGATTCTCGCCTAACGGCTCAGAATGACAACTGGTAGTTGTTCCATGACGAAGCAATGAGATTGCCGCGTCGTCCTGCTTTCAGCAGGACTCCTCGCAATGACAAGAAGGGTGTCATTACAAGGAGCCTCCCTCCTGTCATTGCGAGGAGCGAAGCGATTCTTCCCTCCTGTCATTGCGAGGAAGGAGCGCAGCGACTGACGAAGCAATCTCTTCCTTATACTTGGTTGTTGCTTAGCTTAGCCAAGCAATCTAAAATGATTTCGCTTCAACTAAGTTTGCTTCTTCAGATTTAACATTTAACATATGGATTTGACATTTGCCCTGTACCACATTGGGTGCAGGGCAACCCTGAACCCTATGTGGTTTAGGGTTGACATTTGACATCTAACATTTCTTTCGCATTTTGCGTTTTGAATTTTTATCATCAAGCTTTGGAATTTTATTCTTGACATAAGTTTCTGGAGGGAATACCATAAGAATAGTATAACTCTATTATTTAATTATGAAACTATATATTGCTCAATATATCGAAAATCTCTTGCGCAAAGCTGAATATGAATACGATGAGAAAACTAAAAGTTGGTGTGCCAGCGTAAAAGATTTGCCCGGAGCTTACGCTCAAGCAGATACTGTAGAAGGGGTAAGGGAGCAGTTGGCTGAAGTAATCGAGGACTATATCTTGGTCAGCCTTCAAGAAAAGCATCCCCTTCCGGGTTTTAAGAAATTACGGGCGAAAATGCATGTCTAATCTTTCGCCTCTTTCTCGCAGAGTTTTAATAAAGAAACTAAGAAATCTTGGTTTCTCTGGTCCTTATCCGGCTGCTAGGCATGGATATATGAAGCGAGGTAGCGAGAAGATTTTCATTCCAAATCCCCACGGGAAAGATATTGGTTTGCCAATTATAAAGAAAATTGTTCGCCAACTTAAAGTTTCAAGTCGTGAATTTTTAGATTTATAATATTTTGTCCTCTGCTCCAACAGTTTTTTTATCTTTTTTCTCTTTAAGAAGCTGTTTTTTTATGCCCTAATCCTTTAGTGTTCTTTAAGTCTCTGGAAGTTTATCATTTTGGGATTTGAGATTTGCATTTTCTGGTTTTGAATTTTGAATTTTGAATTGTCATTTTGAGATTTGAGATTTGAGATTTGAGATTTTGTTCATTGGGATTTTGGACTTCTCTCTTTTTAGCCTCTTATGCTCATTATTGCTCAAAAATTGTTTTTTTTCAATCTTTCAGGGAACTTTAGAATTATCCTATCATTTGCCGAAGGGAAATCTTTTTGCTAAACTGGATTCTATAAGGTTGCGGGATTGCCCCTGTGGCTTAATGGATAAAGTACTAGTCTTCGGAACTAGGGATGCAGGTTCGAGTCCTGCCGGGGGCACTGGGTGGTCAAATTCCCCCGACCCCCGGCTTAAGAAACCTACGGTTTCTTACGTCGCTCACTTTGTTCGCTCCTATTTTCCTACATGGGGGAATTTGACGAGAGCAGTGGGTAATTATTTCAGGTTCGAGTCCTACCCGGGGCATTGATGCGGCAACAAAGCAGCGCATCGTAGAGATTTGCTGTAAAACAAAAACAGCTCTTTCAAAGCTATTAGAAGTAATGGAGTAAAAATATTATCTTTTACCGTTTCTTCTTAGCCGGTTAAATTCTTTCGAACTAATTCCAAAATCTTTGAGAATAGATTTTAAAGTTTTTCTTTTAAGTGGCTTTGAGCCATGGTTAGGAATAGTTGTTTGGTGGCTATCCAAATCTCTTCGCCAAATTTCATGGCTCCCTTTTGCTTACCGACAAAAATAGAAGCCAAGTTTCTTAGCTATCTTCGTAACTTGGCGGTAATTAGCAACTGGAAATTTGCCAGCCATAAAGTTAAGTTCTAACTAAAATAGGGGTTAACATTAACGCCCTTTTGATTTCTTATCATCACGCTGGGGACAAACTCTTTATGTTTTTTTCTGATTTCGATATGGGCTTTAATCACATCTTCAATATTTTCGATTACCTCAGAATAAGTTTCTCCTTCTGCGTGACAACCTTGCAGAGAAGGACAGTCAGCAAAAAAGCCTCCCTCTTCACAAGGTTCAATAATTACAGGATATAAACTAATTTTTGTAGACCCCTTATTAGGTTTTTTATTCATATATTTAATTTTATTCTGTTTAAAAATTAAAGTCAAGGAAATTTCAGAATCCTGTGCCAGCAGAGATTTGCTGCTGATTTTATTCTCTCTGTTTTATATCAATGATGATTTCGCTCAGGTTTTAGGTGATTTAGCGCAAGGGGTTTTATTTTTCTAAAATATTTGTTATTATATTATTGAAAATGGGTTCTGGAAGATTAAGATATATTCTTTTGTTTCTTTTTATTCTGAGCGGACTTTTGTTCTCAGTAAAGTTTGTGTTTGCTGATGATATCCAGTGTGGTGATGACCCAAAGTGTTATGAAATCAGCAGTCCTACGAAAATTTACGGGGCTCATTATAAGGGTTTGGTGCCTTGCGGTAAATGTGTTTGCCTACACGAATATGATAGATATGGAGAATGTGCGAATTATTACACGGTGAAGGCTTCTCCTCTTGACACAGCAGAGGGATGCGTCGATGATAGGTATGCGTCAACGAGTTGTATTTATGTCCCTTGCAATTTCTGCCATTTTTTTATAATGTTTAATGGGATTGTTAAATTTGTTTTAATCTATATTGTTCCCCCAATTGCTACTTTGATATTGATGATTGGAGGGATTA
>JAGGVK010000034.1 GCA_021158045.1 bacterium
AAGGGAATCCTCAAACATATTTTTCTTTGACGGTTTCTGGCAAGAAACTGGCTCAGACAATTTCTAAAAGTTTTTGCCAGCAAAAATTAAACTTTAAATGAAGCCATATGAATTAAAAAACATCTGGTTTTTTTATGTCTCTAGATATGCTATAATCTAAAAATTTAAAGGTTTTATAAAATCATAATTTAGAAACTATGCAAGAAACGAAAATAGAAAAGATACGCAAGAGAAATGGTCGAGTTGTTAAATTTAAAACTGAGAAAATTGCCCAAGCTATATATAAGGCTACCCAAGCTATCGGTAGTCCGGATTTCAACTTAGCTCAAAAAATTTCCAAGAAAGTAGTTGAAAGGCTTTATAAAAAATTTGACGGCAATATTCCTACTGTGGAACAGGTTCAGGACATTGTAGAAGAAGCGCTTATAGAGGAAAGATTAATAAGCTTAGCTAAGGCATACATTCTTTATAGAGAGCAGCATAGGGAAATGAGGGAGTTAAGCAAAAAGATGAATATTGATTTGGTAGATAAATATGTCCAAAAGAAAGACTGGCAGGTGAAAGAAAATAGCAATATGACTTACTCTCTCCAAGGCTTGAATAATTATGTATCTTCGGAAGTAACAAAAGAATATTGGCTTAACAAAATATATCCGGAGGAAATAAGAAATGCTTATTATAATGGAGATTTTCATATCCATGACCTCGGCTTGCTTTCTGTATATACCTATTATGGAAAAGAACTTGTAGTGGCGAAAATTGACGGCTTATTAAAGCTTGTTTCTTTTGAAAAACTTTACGACCTAATAAAAAGGAAAGAAAGATTGCTTAATAAAAAAGAAAGTGCCTTTGCTAAGCATCCTAAAGATGTTTATGTATTAGACAGGAATGGGTGGACAAAAGTTAAGAGATTGGTGAGAAAAAAGAAAAACAGAACTATGCACTTTGTTAAAAATAGAGGAGGTAGAAGCGTGATTGTAACCGATAATCATCCAATGATTGTAGAAAGAGGGGAAAGAATGGCCGCGGATGTTAGAGTTGGAAACGATAAGTTGTTTACCGTAGATTTAAATAAGTTACTGCAGAAAGAGAAAATATTTTTCATCAAGGAGGTGGATTTACTTAAAGAGATAAAGCAAAACGAATGGAAAGATTCGCAGGTTTATTTCAACGGCCTTCCTATTGAGAAAGTTAGCAGTAGCAGAGAAGAAGGATTTTTGCATACAGTTAAGTTTATCATTCCCAGAAAAATAAAACTTAGTGAAAAATTTGGGTACTTCGTGGGATTTACTCTAGCCGAGGGCTATTTATCCTACGACAAAAAGAGTCCACGCACGATTTCTCTAAGCCAAAAGGATAAAAAATCTCTTTTAAGAGCAAACCAAGGATTGTTAGAGAATGGAATGTCAGGCTGTCTCATAAAGAGAGGCGATAAATATGAGCTCGAGATAAAGAATCCTTTTTTGAAATTTCTTTTCCAAAAAGTATTCAAAATAAACACTGGTTCTAAAAATAAGACACTTCCGATAGACATTCTTCTTTATAATAAAGAATTTGCCAAAGGAGTGATTAGCGGATTGATAGACGGAGATGGTTCTCTTGAAACTTCTAAAACTACAATTTCTTTAAGGATCTCGTCGAGAACGATGCTTGAACAGTGTTATGTGCTTTTGTCGTCTTTAGGTTTCACTCCGAGAGATAGAGACATTGAGGGGCAGGGAAGTATACGTTTCTATAAAGGCAGGAAGATTGTTCAAAATTATCCTTTATATGGGCTTTCCTTCAGAAAGATTAAAGGATTAAATTTGCCTTCTGATGTCTACAATAAAGCAGGATTCTCGAAAAAATCGTGGCAGGACGAGACGAGGAATTCTTGGCACAAGGTTCTGAATAACAGGGTTGTCAAGATACCTGATAAGTTTATATATGATATTACTACTGAAAGTAAGACATTAGTTGTTAATGGAATGTGGAATCATAATTGTGTCGGGTGGGACCTTTCTGATTTGTTGGTTCAAGGGTTTAAAGGAGCAGCAGGCAAGATTGAATCTTCTCCGGCAAAACATTTCCGGAGCGCTTTGGGGCAGATAGTGAATTTCTTTTATACTCTCCAAGGAGAAGCAGCAGGAGCGGAAGCGTTTTCGGACTTTGATGTATTACTTGCCCCATTTATTAGGTATGACAAGCTTTCTTATCCCGAAGTCAAACAGGCGCTTCAGGAATTTTTATTTAATATGAATGTCCCCACTCGGGTAGGTTTCCAAAGTCCTTTTACAAACCTGACAATGGCTTTAACGCCGCCTTCTTATTATAAGGACCAAGCAGTAATTATTGGAGGAAAACCTCAAAATGCAGTTTATGGTGATTTTCAAAAAGAGATGGATATATTGAACAAGGCTTTTGCTGAAGTAATGCTTGAAGGGGATGCCTCAGGCAGGGTCTTTTCTTTTCCTATTCCTACCTATAACATTACCAAAGACTTTGATTGGGACAATCCTGTATTGAAACCTTTATGGGCAATGACTGCAAAGTATGGTATCCCGTATTTTTCCAATTTTATTAATTCTGATATGAAGCCCGACGATGTTAGAAGCATGTGCTGTCGGTTGAGGCTGGACACCAGAGAATTAAGAAAGCGAGGCGGAGGGCTCTTTGGTTCCTCTCCCTTAACAGGCTCCGTTGGCGTAGTAACTATCAATATGCCTCGGCTTGGCTATCTTTCAAAGAGCGAAAAAGAATTTAAAGAAAGATTAACGCGTCTAATGGATTTGGCAAAAGAAAGTTTGGAAATTAAAAGAAAAGTCCTGGAACGCTTTACTGAAAATGATTTATATCCGTATTCAAAATTCTATTTAAGAAGCATTAAACAAAGGTTTGGCCATTATTGGCAAAATCATTTTGCCACTATTGGTCTGATAGGCATGAATGAGGCTTGTTTAAATTTCTTAGGCAAAAATATTGGCACTAAGGAAGGATTGGAATTTGCCAGGCGCATTTTGAGTTTTATGAGAGAGAGATTATTGCAGTACCAAAAAGAAACAGGCAATGTTTATAATTTAGAAGCTACACCTGCCGAAGGCACCTCTTATAGATTAGCAAGAAAAGACAAAGAAAAATATCCAGATATTATTTGTGCTAATGAAAAAGAGTATCAGGAGAAAAAAACACCGCCTTATTATACAAATTCTTCGCAGTTACCTGTTGGATTTACTGATGACCCTTTTGAGGCTTTAGATTTACAGGACCCTTTACAAATTCTTTACACTGGTGGCACTGTCGTCCACTTGTTTGCCGGAGAGCAGATTAAAGACCCAAATTCAATAAAAACATTGGTAAAAAAAGTTTGCGAGGATTATAGGCTGCCTTATTTTACCATCACTCCGACCTTCAGCATTTGCCCTGATATAGGTTATGTGCCTGGGGAACACTTTAAGAGTCCGAAATCAGGATGTCCTTGTGAGGTATATTCAAGAGTGGTTGGGTATCTTCGGCCTGTAAAGCAATGGAACGAAGGAAAGCAAGAAGAATTTAAGCAGCGGAAAGAATTTAAGTTAGAATAGAATTTACTTTCTTCTTTTGTGATATGCGCATTGGCGGTTTTCAAAAATTTTCTCTTATTGACTATCCCGGTAAGATTTGCGCTATTGTTTTTACACAGGGATGCAATTTTCGCTGTCCTTATTGCTTTCCGGGAAATACTGAGATTTTAACTGATAAAGGACTATTTAAGATTAGAGATATTATAGAAAAACATATTGATTGTAAGGTTTATGATTACGCGGGAAGGTTTAGTTCGATAAAGAAGCATTATAAAAGAGAGACGAATTTCTTGCTAAAAATTAAGCCCTTTCTACGTTCAAACGCGATAAGCTGTACGCCGAATCACAAATTTTTTGTCTATAACCATAAAGCAAATAAGTTCATTAAGAAAGAGGCTCAATACATTAATGTAAAAGAAGATTATTTGGTTATTCCTATTCCTCAGAAAGAAATCTTTAATTATAAGTTAGATGCCAGTAGTGCAATTGAAAATCTATATCAGGAACTATCTTTTAGGCAGAGATTTAATAATAAAGAGGTTATTCGAGAAGTAAAAGAATTAAGGAAAAAAGGATTTAGCTGGAGAAAGATTTTCAAAGAACTTGATTTGACAGATTATATAAGGAGAGTTGTCGAAAGAAAAGAAGTACTAGATAGTAAAATTCTACCTATTGTTAAAAAAAGAGATGGAAAAGTTGCTGTAAAAGGCTCTAAATTTTACATTGGCAATTTTATAGAAATTACGCCTAAATTTATGAGACTGCTCGGTTACTACCTTTCCGAAGGATGTTCAAGCAAGGCTAAAGAAAGGAGGAATTCATATTATACTGCTTTTACATTTAATTCAAAGGAGAAGGAATATATTAGGGATACAAAAGAAATATTTTTTGAGATTTTCAAAACCAAGCTAAAGGAAGTTGAAAATAAGAAATACAAAACAATAACATTGGTTTCTTATAAGGGAATAATAGGGTTGTTTTTTAAATATTATTTTGGCGAGGATGTATATAACAAGAAAATACCTGCAGAATTTTTATATTTAGACAAAAATTTGCAAAGACAATTAATTGTTGGTTTATTCAGAGGAGATGGAATATCTTCTGGGGCTTATATAAGAAAATATCAAAAACAGAGAATTCAAATAACGTCCAAAACTCTGCTATATCAGATTAGTTTAATTCTATTACGTTTGGGTATAAAACATTCTGTGTTTAGAAAGGAGATTATAATTGCTGATAAGAAAATTTTTGATATTCTCGGGCAGAGGCATCTAATTATTAAAAAATCTATCGATACTTCAAAAAGATATGGTTTCATAGATAATAAATATTTATATTTAAAGATAAAATCTATCAATAAGATAGAGAAGAAAACAAAAGTCTACAATCTTGAGATAGACAATCCAAGCCACTCCTATAATGTTAACCTCATCAGCGTTTCAAACTGTCACAATCCAGAGCTTGTTCTCCCTGAAAAATTTACAGAACCAATTCCCCAAAACGAAATTTTTGATTTCCTGGAACAAAGGAAAGGTAAATTAGATGCTGTGGAGATTACTGGGGGAGAGCCGACACTGCATCCAGATTTGTTAGATTTTATGAGGCGAATCAAAAAAATGGGGTTTTTATTAAAGTTAGATTCCAATGGTTCAAATCCAGAAGTGTTGGAAAAAGCAAACAATATGGGTTTGGTAGACTATTTTGCTATGGACATAAAAGCTCCTTTAGAAAGATACCAAGAAATTACATGTTCTAAAGTAAGCCCAGATAAAATACTTAAAAGCATTAAAATTATTATGGCGTCTGGAAAGGATTACGAATTTCGGACCACTATACCCAAACCCCTTCTTCAGAAGAGCGATATTGTAAAAATAGGGCGTTTAATTAAAGGTGCGAAGTTCTATGCTTTTCAAAAATTTGAGCGCAAAAAAGTGCTTTTTCCCAATACAGCGTTGGAAAGCTACGACAAAGAATCACTTGATGAATTTTGTGAAATAATGAGGAGTTATGTCAAGAAATGCGTGATAAGATAAAAATTCTTTTTTAAAGACTAAGTGGGTTGAAGAAAAATATAACAAGCCAAAAAAAGTTAGATACCTAACCTTTTTTATTAGTCTTTTTTATTTGATTCTGTATTGTAATCTGCATAATATAAGATACATTTGCGATACTTCTAAGATACCCGAATTTGTAAAATGGTAGATGAAAGTTAAAATGTATTTATCTGATACTTGCCTTGACTTTTTAGAACAAAAGTGAGATAGTTTAAAATCAGTTTAAGATTTTTGCTTTTTATTTGCTTGTTCTTTTTAAAATTCTTAAGAAAGGAGGCGATTAGAATGAGTGTAAGATTGATAATAGGCATTCCCAATCCATTTGGATTATGGAATGTTGGAATTTTTACGGCTGATTTTTTCAGATGGGCTATGAAAGCAGAGGAATCCGGCACAATAGAGACAGGAGAGCATTACTTTTATAAAGTTTCGTTGCAGGGACTTATGAAGTATATAGGGCCTCTTAATAGTTTCTATTTTAAATCTCTTCATTCTTGCAGCCACGATTTGGCGATTTTTCTGGGAGATAATAGAGTTAGGAATGTGAGCCTTCAAGATATAGCAGGGGCTATTTTAGATGTTGCCCAAAGAATTGGTTGTGAAAAAATATACTTGTTGGACGCAGTAGTTTCTATTACGCATCATCTCTTGTTTCCAAGAGTAGTGAGTGTTACAAATGGGGGAGAGGATGCTGAAAAGATGCTCAGAGACATTGGTGCTGTGCCTATTTTCTATGAAAAAGGCGAGAAATTTATTTCAGGATTTAATAAGTTATTAATACAGCAAATTTCTCAGCGCGGGATGCAGTATGTTGAACTCATAACAGAGATACCATTTTATGCACCTGAAATGTCCCTTTATCCAAAAGCTTCAGCGGCTTTAATAGAGGTTCTGAGAAGAGAACTAGGAGTTTATCCGGATCTGTCTTTGCTCCACGGTTATATTGAAGCAGCTGATGTCGTGCTTGATTCTGCTTATGAAGAGCTCTCCGGCCCATTAAAAGAAGCCTTGGAAAAACTTAGGAGGGAGACAATAAAAGAAATGGAAAAAGAATGCCATCATTCGCTTTCTCAGTGGGAGAGTGACGCTTTAGAAGCGGAAGTGGAAAAAATTTTGAAAAGGGGAGGAAACAACGATTTTAATATACCCTCGGTTGAATAGTTTGCTGAGGGTTCTTTATTTTGGTATGATATTTAGTATAATGAAGTGATGCAGGGTAAAATTTGTTGTTATGCTTTCAATTTATTACCGCACAATTAAAGACAAGGGTTTGCAAAGGCTGCCGGAGGTTCGCGTAGGAGCGTGGGTTAATGTAGTCAGCCCTCAGCATGAGGAAATTCAATTCTTGACCAAAATTGGAATTTCTCCTGACCAAATTGAAGACGCGTTAGACCCTGACGAACTTCCCAGAATAGAAAAAGAGGATGGAAATATTTATATTATTTTTAATGTTCCTTTAAGAGACAACAAGAGAGGGCTTTTTAGTGTGCCGCTCTCAGTAATTATTACGCCCGATATTTTTGTGACACTTTCTAAGGAAAAGTTGGATTGTGTTGAAAATACACTGGTTGAGGAGAGCACTTATACTACCCAGAAAACAAAAAACTTGTTGCGCCTTTGTTTAAAAATAACAGAATCCTATGAAAGGGAGATAAGAAGAATTAACAAGAGCATTTATGCCAAAAGGATAAATTTGTTGCGTCTCCACAATAAAGATATAGTTAATTTAGTTGTTCTTGAGGAAGCTTTAAATAAATTTACAACTTCCATTGTAGCCTTAGTTGGAATTTTTGAGAAAATTTCTTCGGGGAAATATGTTAAAATTTTTGAGAGAGACCAGGAGCTAACTGAAGATTTAATTGTTGACTCTAGAGAAAGCTTGAATATGTGCCAAGCTAGCATTAAAAACATAAGCAATATCCGCCAGGCTTACTCTACTGTTTTAACCAATGAATTAAACAAGGTAATGAAGTTTCTTACTTCTTTAACTATTATTGTTTCAATTCCTACTCTTATTACTGGTATTTACGGTATGAATGTTGCCTTGCCTTTGCAAAAAAACGCTTTTGCTTTTGTGTATATTTCTTTAATCACTCTTTTTACTTCTTTAGTTTTAGTTTTAATATTTTACTTTAAAAAATGGTTGTAAAAATAAGCGGAAAGGTCGAGATAATTTCTTTTTTTTATTAAATATGTTTTTTGCTTTGCTTTTTATTATCTTGGGTGTTGTTTTTTTGCTTAAGAATTTAGGGTTAATTAGCGGAAGTTCTTGGGGAATTATTTGGCCATTAGTTTTGATAAGTTTTGGAGTATATATACTTGTTAAATCGCACCGGTGGAATAGTTTTTGGGATAGAGTTTGGAAAAAGTTAGAATAAGGTTTATTTCTTATGTCTCTTTTTCGTTCCGAATTTTCTCAAGGCAGAAGATATCTGTCGGATGCTTTGCAGTATCCTTCTTTTTCAAGGGATTTTAAAATTCTCTGTTGGCATCAAGTTATTTGCAGCCTGGCTAACGGTATGTTGGGTTTGTTTTTGCCGATATTCTTTTTTAGAAGCTTTTCTCATTCCATTTATTGGGTAATTGTTTTCTATGCGGTGGGATATTTTTTGTATGCTCTGTTTCTGCCGTTTGGGGCAATGGCAATGTCAAAGATTGGCTTGAAAAAGTCAATGATAATTGCCCGTTTTATAATTCTCTTTTTCTATTTTTCTCTTTTGTTTTTGCAAAAGAATATAATCCTCTTCAGCATTGTTGCTGAAGCCATTTTGCTTCTTTTTCGGCTTTTTTATTGGATTCCTTACCATACGGATTTTGCTAAATTTACAGATGGACGATTGCGGGGAAGGGAAGTAGCTTGGTTGAAAATGCTGAATTATTTGGTGGGCGTTTTGGCTCCTATTTTGGCTGGTTTGATTTTGTCAAAATACAATTTTAATTTCCTCTTTTTGATAGCCATATTTATTTTGGCAGCCTCTGTGATTCCTCTCTTTAAACTAACAGAAACCCAGGAACATTACTCCTTTTCTTTTCTGCAAACTTTTAGGGTTTTGTCAAAAAAGGAAAACAGGAATATGTTCTTAGCCTATGGAGCAGATGGGGCGCAAGGGTTTGTTGGGGCTATTATTTGGCCAATTTTTATTTTTCAACTTCTGAATCAAAAGTATATGGATGTTGGTTCAATTACTGCTTTGGTTGTGGGAGGGACTGTTGTTTTGCAAATTGTTATTGGCAACTTAACTGATAAAGCAAGAAAGAAGTCTATTATGGAAATCGGCTCTATTTTATATTCTTTTGGTTGGATTATGAGAGCCTTGGTTATGACTGCTTACCATATTTTTGTTGTAGGCATTTTCCAAAACTTTACTGCCTTAATTTTAAGGACGCCTTTTGATACTTTATTTTACGAAAAAGCAGCCGACCATGGCTCTTATGTTGATGAATATACCGTTTTAAGGGAGATTTCTTTGTCAATTGGGCGAGTGGTAACGGCTGGTTTTTTAGTGTTTTTGATATATCTTTTTGGCGTAAGAATTTCTTTTTACTTAGCGGGTTTAATGAGTTTATTTGTTAATTTTCTCTAAATGTGCTAATTTGTATTACATATATCTTTTTGAAAGTTACTATGAAGCATAGCAATGAAATGTAATGAGAAAAAAAACGAAGAAAAAGCATTGTTCAAAAAATCCTATTTTGGCAGTGGACGGTTTAATTTTTAATCAAGGGAAGGTATTATTGGTTAGAAGGGCAGTTTTCCCCTTCAAGAATTATTGGGTATTGCCAGGAGGGCATGTAAATTACGGAGAGAGGGTAGAGGAGGCAATTAGAAGGGAAATGAAAGAAGAGTTGGGGATTCTGCCAAAAATTAAGAGGCTGCTGGGAGTTTATTCCGACCCGAAAAGGGATCCAAGGTATCATGCGGTTTCTATTGTCTATTTGCTCTCAAGAGGTAGGGGGCAAATTAGGCTTA
The DNA here is from genome assembly GCA_021158045.1 of bacterium. Classification (GTDB taxonomy): domain Bacteria; phylum Patescibacteriota; class Minisyncoccia; order Minisyncoccales; family CG1-02-41-26; genus JAGGVK01. The sequence continues at coordinate 9,564 of JAGGVK010000034.1, forward strand.
ACAAAGAAGCGTTTGAATTTAGGTATTTTTCTTTGAAGCATCTACCGCGAAAAATAGGTTTTGACCACCGAAAGATTATCAAAGATTTTTCGAAACAAGTTTAGGGGTTAACAACAAAATAATTATGGTTAAATATCTCACTCAAGAAGGCTTAGAAAAGTTGAAAAAGGAATTGGAGTATTTAAGGAACCACAAAAGAAAGGAAATAGCTTTAAGGCTCAAGAGGGCTGCGGATTTTGGCGACCTTTCAGAGAACGCTGCTTATCACGAGGCTAAGGAAGCGCAAGCAGATTTAGAAAACAGGATTCGAGAGTTAAGAAAAATAATAGGCAGCGCTGTGGTTGTTAAGAAAAATAAAAACAAAGGATTGGTGGAAATAGGCTCAACAGTTCAAGTTAGTTCAAAGAACGGAAAGGAGAAATTTAAAATTGTTGGAGAAGAGGAGTCTGACCCTCTCAAGGGAAAGATATCCTATACTTCACCCTTAGGAGAAGCCCTCTTAAACAAGAAGGAAGGCGAAATTGTTGAAATTGGAACGGTGGGGGGTAAAGTAAAATATAAGATAGTCAAAATATTTCTTGAAGATGATAAATAAATAATAAATATGTTGTATGATTGAACGATATAAATTTGGCTTTATAGTTATTGAAGGCAAGAGGTATAAGTGTGATGTTGAAGTGCGTTGGCAAGGTGATGTTTTAGAATGGCAGAGGAAGGAGAGCCATATTATTGATGTTGATTCTGCCAAGAGAGCAGTTGATGAAAATCCAGAAACAATTGTTATTGGCACAGGCGCTTATGGGGTGGCAAAGGTTTTAGAAGAAACGCGGGATTTTATTTCAAAAAAGAATATTAAACTTGAAGTTTTCCCTACTAAAGAAGCTGTGAAAATTTTTAACGCTTACCAAGCCGGAGGGAAAAAAGTTATAGGCCTTTTTCATCTCACTTGTTAAAAATGTTTTTTCCAAACCACAGAAATATTTTCATTCCCAATTCAAAAGAGCCGTTTTCGTTAAGCCGTTCGAAAATAGACTTGTTTTTGCAATGCAAAAAATGTTTTTACCTTGATATAAAAAAAGGCATTAAGCGTCCGCCAAGTTTTCCTTTCACTTTAAATAGCGCTGTTGATGCTTTATTGAAAAAAGAATTTGATATTCATAGGGCTCAAGGGGAAGCCCATCCTTTGATGAAAAAGTATGGAATTGACGCTGTGCCCCTAAACGACTTTCATATTGCAGAATGGAGAAATAATTTTAAAGGCATCAGGTTTTACCATAAACCAACAAATTTTATTGTTTTTGGCGCTTTGGATGATGTTTGGCAAAATCCTCAAGGTGAACTTATTGTTGTTGATTATAAAGCCACAAGCACAACTGGGAATATCAATCTTAACGATGGCAGAGAATATCACGAAGCCTATAAGAGGCAGGTAGAAGTTTACCAGTGGCTCTTGCGCCAAAATGGCTATAAAGTGTCAGACAGCGCTTATTTTGTTTATTGCAATGGCAAAAGAGACAAGAAAGCGTTTGACGGAAAACTTGAGTTTGACATTGAAGTTATAGAGCACAAAGGCGATGATTCTTGGGTAGAAAAAACGCTTTTTGACATTAAACAATGTTTAGAGAGCGATAAAATTCCTGAAGCGTCTCCGGATTGTGAATACTGCCGATATAGAGAGAAAGTCCAAGAAGCAGAGAAGGGTTTATCTTTTTAGTGAATTTACTGTTTTAAAGTATTTAGGCCAGGTGCAATTTTAGGGAGAAAATAATATATGGAGAGGATATGCCTCTTCTTTTTTAATCTATTATTAAAGGGTCTTGTTGACAAAACTCCCTGTTGTTGTGAGGAGCGAACGGAGTAGCCTTTAGCCACGAGCGAGGTGTGGTAGGACAGGCAATAAAAATTAAAAATGAAAAATGGAAAATGAAAAATGACAATGTAAAATCTAAAAAGTTAAAAAATTAAAAATGAAAAGTGAAAAATGAAAAACGACAATCTAAAATCTAAAATTAAATTAAATT
>JAGGVK010000050.1 GCA_021158045.1 bacterium
CCCAAAACCGGATAAATAAAATTATTTCCTTTGTTAGGATAAATGGCTGTTTTTCTTGATTTCTTTTGATATTCCTCAAAATTCATAACTTTACTTCTTACTTAATTTTTTGCTCCAAACTATTTATAATTCAAAATTCGACCTTTCACTTGCTTTTCAAAAAACACATAGGCACTCGCCCTTCGAACTCGTACACTATTCCGCTCTAATTTTACACAATAAAATAACATTCCAGCATTCTCAAGAATGTGAGAATATTTTTGTTTACATTTCTTCAATTTTCTCAACCTTCTACAACCCCAAATCCTCCCAATCAACAAAATTGTTTCTTAATTCTTTTGAAGGTTTATCAAAATAAACCCATCTACTATTAATAATGAAAATTAAATCTAAATCTAAGTTTGTTTTAGTAAAATTCGCGGAGGCGTTCTTCCTCTGGGAAGTCGTGGAGAGCAAAAGATTTTTGATAAAATTTTTGTTGTTTGGGCATTTTTTTATTTTATCACGATTCTTTATTTTCTGAGTTTAGCGTTCTCTATTCACTATGAAGGATTTTTGCTTTGGGAACAATTGCTCTTGACATCCCTGTTGTTCTTGATATACTTTTAATATAAATACTTAAACGGATTTACTTGTGTGGAGCTGAAAGTCAGAAAATCGGCTCTACTGCGGAGCATTAGTAGGCCGGCTTTCGCCGGAATCCAACATGCTACGATGAGGAACTTTGTCGTCCCTCCAGCTCCACACAAGTGAAAAGCTGTTTAGGTATTTTTCTTTTGGGATTCGATAAAACGTTACTACTTCAAGCCGTCGATTTCCTTTTTCTACCACACATAAACATTTTTCATTTTTAATTATTTTTACAAAACAATAATCTCCTCTTTTATTCTCTTTATTTCTGTATATCTTATCCGGATATCTTACTATCTTATGAAGGTTGTTAATAATAAGGTCATATTCAAATGTGGGACGTTTATCGTAATAATGTTTTAATACTTTGGTATTAATATAAACCTTGTAATATTCTTGTAGACCAACTTGTTTAGTAACCGTATAAGTTAAATTGCAAAGAAAAGCAGATATGTTTTAAACTAATGCTTTCTGAACAGTATTCGCTATATATCTTTGATGAAGTCTCGGGACAATTTTATTGATTGGCATAATCAAAACAAAGTTCAACTAAAGATAAATTATTCTACCCCGACTTTTTGAGGCACTCTCTGGGGCGTTCTTCTTTTAGGAGGTCGTGGAGGATAAAGTTTTTCATAAGTTTTCTAATTTTAGTTTCAATAAAAATAATAGGTCTTTTTTGAGGTTTTTCTTTGACCAATTCTTTGTCTTTTCATCTAAAAGTTCGCCCATACCAGCTAAAATATGCCTTTCACTTATCTTTTCAACTAAATTCAGGCATTTTTTTAAAAAATCTTTAAAATTCATTTTGGTTCTTTTCTCTACAATCTCTTTGTTTATGGGCCAATCGTTCTTTAAGAAATACCAGACATCAAAAACCTCCCTATTTTTTTTGCCCACTCTTTCGTACATAGCCACCAATTTATGGGCTGACATATCTTCTTTAACCATTACATTCATAGAAATGCCAAGATAATTTTTAATTTCATACCTTGAACCAAACTCCCGACGGTTTATCTCAACTTACATTTTGCTCTCCTTCAATTTTGCCAGCGTAAGAGAGCAAATAAAAAAAGTTGAATCTTTTTTTATCTGCTTTTCTTAAAGTGCCATAATCTTTCAAAACCTCTTTAATTTTCCCAAAAACAAAATCTTCTTTTTCCGGATTGAGTAAATCAAAATCCAAATCAACTGAAAAACGGGGAAGGCTATAAAACAAATAAGCCGCTGTACCACCTTTGAATCCTAAAACAGGACCAAGTGATAGCTCGGTATAAATATCCTTCAAAATTTTAATTAAAATGTTTTTGTGTTTGGTTATATCAAGAGCCATATTTATTTTTTACCCCGCGCCACCCAGAAAGCCACGGCTATACAGCCAAGACCATTAAGCTGTGGTGCGGGATTTGTTTAAAGGATGATATCTTTCCACCCTCTTTTTTAGAGCTTTATCCTTTCCGTAAATTGGCAAAATCTTGTAAACCTTTTCCCAGTCAAGGGAAGAAAGATTGTCAAAATGATAATCTTTATAGAGATATAAAATATCCAAAAAAGCCCTTTCTGGAGAGGCAATAGAATAATTTTCTTTGTTTTCAATGCCGCAAGAATTAGTTAAAATAGCGTCTTTAATCTTTTTGTAGGAATAAATTTGGCTGTCCACCGTTATTTCCCGAGTAAGATAGGAAGCAACAAAAATCTGGCTATAATACTGGAAAATAATACCCGCCTTTGCTAAAACCGTCTCAAAACTCGCATAGGAAGGGGTAAATATCTTGGTAGCCAATTCTAATTTATCATAATTCTTGTCTTTGGCGTAAATGCCTTTTCTAATTCTATACAATTTCCCGGTTTTAACATAATAATTGATTCTTCTCTTTATTAAATTTGAGCTTGTTTCTTGCCAAATCAAAGAAACCTCTTTAAAGGTAAAGACGGTGTTTTTAGCTCTTAGTAATCTTGAAATACCTGTTTCTTTCATCTTTATGAACTTAAAGTTACAATTATTGTTACCTTTAGTTTATCAAATCCAGCATTAATGTCAATAATGCCGACTTTTTTTCAATCTTGCTCTGCAGTTTCTCTTCTTTTAGGAGGTCGTGGAAAGTTAAAGGTTTTTGATAAAATTTTTGTCTTTGGGTATTGGCTTATTTTACCGCAATTTCTTATCTGTGGACAGCCCACTTGACAAAATACTTTTTGTTTTGTTACAATCTTAAGTACTAGACGTGGGACGGATTCTATATGAGTCCGTCCTATTTACTTTTCATCCATTTTCAATAGATATTTCAAATATTCAAAATCTCTAAAATTCCCACCGGCAAATTGTCTAATTTCCCGAGCAGTTCTTGGTCCGCGAGATAAAATTATTATTTTCTTGCCAATTTCTTGTAGATATTTTAAAACCGGTAAAAAGTCGCCATCGCCAGATAGAATAATTGCTTGTCCAAAGTTATCTCTTTCTTTCATCAAATAAAAAGTCATATCAACATCGCAATTCGCTTTCCTTCTAATTGTCCCACCATTCTCCTTGTATAACTTCACCGGTTTAAGATGGAGTTCATAGCCAAACTCTTTCAACTTTAGATAAAAACGAACTCTCCGTAGATGCCGGTCTAATAACAAAAGAGTAGCAGCACCCATCTTGTTTCCCTCTTCATTTATCTTTTTCACTAAATGCTTTTCCAGTTCTTCTATGGGAACCGTCTCGTTGTTTAAATAATCAAACTTAAAATCCTCTATCTCCACTCCGCCAAAATACAAAGCTTTGGATATTTTGTATTTATTCTTCAAATAAATTAAAAGTTTTCTATAATCTATTTTCCAACCCAAGCTTTTCTCACCGCCATAAAATAAATTAGAAGCATCAATAAATGCATAAATAGTATCTCTGTTCTCCTTTTTGTTTTGTCTATGGCTATCCATTATTTAAATTAATTCTCAATCTTTAAAACTAAAGAAACTACTTTAGGGAATAATAATATGGCCAATTATTTCCATGCCTAAGGTTTTACTAGTCTCTGCCAATCGTTTAGTAATTTCTATATCATCTTCCAATAGGTCAGGGTTGCCAGAGGAATGTAAAATTGTGGAAACCACCAAATGTTCAATACCGGTTTTGAAAACTTCTCGGAGATACTCGGGGATAAATGATATCAGTAGAGTTAAAGGTTTTTGATAAAATTTTTGTTGTTTGGGTATTGGCTTTGGCATCCTCTTGTATTTTTATTATTTCTCCCCTTTTAGTTCTTTTCTTTGTATCCATCTTGCGCCGTCAGGAGTAATAACCAACACATCAATTGGGCCACCAACATTTTTAGGACGAGCCTGAAAACGGATAGTGTCAATAGTCGTACGGATAGCATAAATTGAAAAATCAATCGCATCTTGCAGCGTCATAGCAGCCCAAATTATCGGCGGTTTCTGCATTGTGACCGGCTTACCTTCTGGACCTTGCATTAAACTTGGCTGCAAGACGCCAGCCAAAACATCAATTTGGCCAGACCAGGTAGCGCTATATTGTGGATAGGGGTTAGTGTTGCGCTGTTCAATAATATTTTTTGCTATATGGCAATGATAAACATAAGGGACGCTTATTTTTTCTTCCCTTTTATAACCCGCAATATGGAAGCCAGTATCAGCAGTTGGAAACAGTTCCCTAAAAAACTTTACTAATTTTTCAGGAATTTTAGTTACATCATCCTCATCCGTTAATCTTTCTTCAGAAAACCTTTTAATATAACTTGCGGTTGAAATCCCGCCTAAAAGATCTTGGCCAAAAGATTGAACCCCTACCTCAAAAATCGGCTTTCCGCTTTTGTCTTTACGCGACAAAAGATAGGTTTTGTAAACATTATCAGAATTAACAGTATCAACTTTTGGCACTTGTTTACCGTCTGGTGTTTTTCTCTCAATTGTTATTGACTGACGGCTATCTGAAGCCATTACAATGCCCTCCGGCACATAAGTTGTAATTACTAAACTCATATCTTTAATTTTTTTAATTTATTATATTATCCCTTTTTCGGCCTTTATCTACTGGCAGTTCTTAAAAAAAATAAATTTTTCCCTTAACTGCAACTCTTTTTTTAATCTTACTATTTTTTAGTTACTTTTCAAATAAAAATCACTGCTTTAAAAAAGTAATTAAAAGAAAGAACTAATGTCTTTATACATTATATTTTTAAAAGCAAACCCCGCCTCACTTTTGTGAGGCGGGGCGTTTGCGGACTTGCAGTGCAGTTTTTTCTTGGAAGCTCCTTACTTTTCTAAAATACGTTTCTAAGAATTAACAGAGACACCTATTTCAAAAACTAATTAAAATTTGACAAATATTTTTTTGAAGAAAAATATTAAGCGCAGGGAACAATCAAATTTCCACTACCTGGCCTGCTCCGCCTTCAAGGTATTTTTCGGGATAGAGTTTTTTGAGCTCCGCTTTGTGTTGAGTGCAGTGAGTTGGACAAATTAGGTTTATGCCTTGAAATAATTCAAATTCAGAAAAACCATGCATTCCACCAACAATACCATAGATTTCACCAAATTTTTTAGCTGTTTCTAAAATATTTCCCATATAAGGATGGGAGCAACCAACAATCAAAACTATGCCTTTTTTATTAATAACCCCCATTGATTGTTCTATTCCTTCCAATTCTCCTGTAGAAAAGACATTTTTGTGAATTTTTGTTGGTTTTTTTAAAATAACTTCACCTTCAAGGCCTATTGAAAAAGGAAGATAAATTTTTTTGATATGCGGATTCGCTTTTAAAAGTTCACTTAAGCCGCCAATATGGTCAAGATGAAGATGAGAAATAAAAACTTCTTCAATTGATAAAGGGTCAATTTCTAACTTTTTCATATTGGAGAGTAAAATCTTTCCATCGGCGCCGGTATCAAATAGAATCCTTGGGCTATTTTCTGCTTTCACCAAACAAGAAAATCCCCAATCAGCCCGTAAATCTTTCCTAAAAGCGGTGTTATCGTAAATAATAGTAATTTTCATAATATTTTTAGGGTTAACTTTATATTGCAGTTTAATATAACTATTTCGCCTAATATTTATATGTATAAATATTTGTGCGTATAAAGAAGTTTTAAAAAGCCTATAACCTATTCTTATATTATACTACATATTATCCCCAGAAGCCATTTTGCCCAAAACCTTCTTTGAAAATTCTACAACAATTGTTCCAACTAAACTTTCAAACCCTCAAAATTACACTCAACTAAAGTGAAAACCAGCCTTTCTAAGGCTGGTTTTATTATACTTTGCTGCGGGACCAGGATTCGCCCAGTACCAGAGCAAAGCTCGGTGCTGGGCGCCCTGAACCCTACGTGGTTCAGGGCGGACCAAGAACATCTGTATTCGGTTTTGTAATCTCTTTGAAATATGCTGTAAGGTGGCTGCGGGACCAGGATTCGGACCTGGATTAACGGCTCCAAGGGCCGCTGTCCTACCATTAGACGATCCCGCATACTTCTTTAAAATTTGCGCCTCCACTTCTCCCCTATTCCTCCCCGTATAAAGAGAACTCAATAACTGAAAAACGCAGATTAACTACCAATACAAATTTTCACAACAGCAAGTTCAATGGGCAGTTGAGGCAAGGAGCTATATATCATTTTTGATTTTGCTTCAATAAATCGCTCCAAAGAATTTTCTAATTCAGTTTTTGAAAAATCAGTGATTAGGGCTTTAAATTCAGAAAGTTCGTCTGAAGTAAATGATAAAACAAATGAGTCTTGAAAATCAGGATCAATTTTTAAAAGAAGAAACTCCCTTAAGTAATTAATTAATTCTTCCAAAAATTGCTCAGGATCCACCCCTTTATCAATTACTTCCTCTAAAAAACCAACTGCTTCTTTGGCGTCTTTCTTTTGGATGTATTTGAGAAACCGTAAGATTACTTGGCTATCCACCATACCTAAAACTCTTTCTATCCCATCTTTTTTAATTTCCCGGTCAGTCCCAACAAAACTTATTACTTTTTCCAAAATACTTTCCGCATCCCTTACCGAACCTTCAGCCTGCCTGGCAATCAGAAGCAATGCTTCTTTCTCAAATTTAATTTTTTCTTTCTCTAAAATACGCTGGAGCTTTGAAACAATCTCGGGCACCCCCAACCTCCGAAAGTTAAACCTCTGGCACCTTGAGATAATGGTTGAAATCATTTTTTGGGGCTCAGTGGTGGCTAAAACAAAAATAGCATGGGAGGGCGGCTCTTCAAGGGTTTTAAGCAAAGCATTAGACGCCTCTTTTGTCAATTGGTGGGCTTCATCAATGATAAATACTTTATATTTTGATTTGACCGGCAAAAATCCTATACTATCTTTTAGTTCCCGAACTTCATTTATGCCTCGGTTAGAAGCAGCGTCAATTTCTATTAAATCTATTGCGTTTCCATTTTCAATTTCCTTACAAGATTCACAATGATTGCAAGGCTCATATTCTCCCTCCTTACGATTCTGACAATTCACTGCTTTCGCCAAAAGCCGGGCTACTGTTGTTTTGCCTGTTCCCCGCGGACCGCTAAATAAGTAGGCATGCGAAACCGTATTTGAAGATATAGCATTAGTTAAGGCCCTGATTGTATATTCTTGGCCTATAACTTCAGAAAACTTTTGGGGACGGTATTTGCGATAAAGAACCAAGTTGGGCATATTTAAAAAATTACCAGAATTAAAATAAAAATAAATAAGAACTCCGAAGTATGAATTATCTTACTAAAAAAAACAACTTAAGTAAAGAGTTAAGGCTTCTTTTTGCGGAAAACAAGGAATTTGTAGCTTAAAAAATTCCAAGCAGCTATTATAAGCACTGCCGTAAAAGCAGATAAATTAGCCCAAATTTTAGCAGATAAGCCAAACTTGGCGCCAACAGTATTTACGAGAAAAGACGCAATGCCAACATTGAAAAGAAGACCAACAAAAGTTAAGGAAACAAACTTCCCATATTCTTTGATGCCAATCTTTGTTTCGCGAAAAGTAAACGTCCAAAACTTATTCCAGAAATAAGAATTTGTAACAGCTGCCAAAAACGATATTGTTTTAAAAAACGGAAAGTAAGGACCTTTTGCAACCCCGAAAATGCTCATTAAAAGGTTTAAAACAGCCAAATCAATAAGAGTGTTCAGGCTGCCAGTTAAGGCATACTTGCCAAGCTGGCCGAGCCATTTTGCCTTCTTGCCTAATATAGAAAGGAAAAACACATAAAACAGAACAAAAGGAGGCAAAGTTAAGGGCAAATAACAAAAAAACCAATCCAAGTAAGGAAAGATAAATGCTAAGTTAAAGTTTCCAAAAAATACTTTCAAATCAAAACCGATAGATTTAAAAACCGCTAAAGTCAGCCAAGCGTTAATTTCAGCAATAATAATTGCAGATAAAATGTCAGATTTTTTCATCTTTTTCTTGTTTTAATTTTATTAGTTTTGTAATTGTAAACTAACCACAAAAAAAGCCCTAATAACAACAATCCTGCCAGTGCCTGCCAACCAAAATAGTTTCCAAGAGCAATTCCAAGAAAGGAGGCTCCTAAAACTATCAACCCTGCTATTACAACCCCAAGAGCAATTATTGGAAAGGCTGCCTTAAAAGGAATGCCAAATAAAAAAGCAACAAGCGAACCGGTCCAGGCACCTGTAAGGGGCAGAGGTATTGCAACAAGCGCAAGAAGAGCCAAATAGCCAAACCTTTCTTTCTTCAGCTGATATTTTCTTCTTGTTCTTTCAAAAAGCCAATTGAAAATGCTTTTGAAAACCTTAGATTCTTTTGAAAGCCATTGGGAAATTGGCTCTAAAAACAAAAGAAAAAAAATCGGGGGCACCAAGTTGCCAATAACTGAAACTAAATAAGCCGCTTTCCAATTAAGATGATATAAACCCAAACCAACAGGAATAGAAACCCTTAATTCTCCAAACGGTGCCATTGATAATAAAAAAACCTTCAAAATTTCAGAAACCATTAGTTTATAATACCACAAAACATCCATTTGAAAAGTGATAAGTTTGGTGTGTTGTGGCAATATGATAATTCCATAGTTAAGCAATTACGCTTCTCGGAAGCGTGATGCAAATGAACAAAATGCAAATCTCAAATCTCAAATCTCAAAATCACAATTCAAAATGCAAAATTAGAAAAGCAAAATCTTAGGTGTTGCTTAGCTAAGCTAAACAACACCTAGAGATTGCTTCGTCGCTTCGCTCCTCGTAATGACAGGAGGGAGGTTTTTCACAATGACGCCTTTTTTGTCATTGCGAGGAGTCCTGCTGAAAGCAGGACGACGCGGCAATCTCAGGATTGCAGTAATAAGGGAAAGAGATTGCTTCGTCAGTCGCTTCGCTCCTTCCTCGCAATGACAGGGAGGGAGAATCACTTCGCTCCTCGCAATGACAGGGAGGGAGAATCGCTTCGCTCAGGATGGCAGTGAGGATAAAATAAAAAAAGACAAGGACTTTTTAAATGACGAAACCCGAATGGCGAATAACGAAAAAATGACCAATGAACAAAATCTCAAATCTCAAATCTCAAATCTCAAAATGACATCTCAAAATGCAAAATTAGAAAATTCAAATCTCAAATCTCAAATCTTTTGCTCATGCTGCGATATTTCTAAATTGCTTTGACAGCAATAAGTTCGTGGTGTGATGTGATTTGACTAACTCCAAATGAAAATATATATTATAAATGATGCCAGAAAACACCCAAGAAAAACTTCCTCCCCAAAATATTGAAGCCGAAAAATCCCTCTTAGGCTGTCTAATGCTTGACCCCGAATCAATTTTCAAAGTGGCTGATTTTCTACAGCCACGAGACTTCTACCAACTCTCGCACCAGCTGATTTATAAGGCTATGCTTGAGCTTTTTGAAAAAAGAGCCCCTATTGACATCCTAAGCATTACTTCAAAGCTTAAAGAAAAAAATCAATTGGAAGAAATCGGCGGGGCAAGTTATTTAAGCTCTTGCATCAACTCAGTCCCTACTGCCAGCCATCTTTTGAGTTATGCTAAAATCGTGCAACAAAAAAGAATTCTCCGAGACCTCATTGCTGCCTCCTATGAAATTGGCAGAATGGGATACAACGAAACTGAGGATGTTGACCTGCTTTTAGACAAAGCGGAGAAAAAGATTTTTAGCATTGCCCAAAAGTCTTTAACCCAAAATTTTCTGCCAATAAAAGACACCTTAGAAGACACTTTCAAAAGAATTGACGAACTCAGCAAGCACAAAGGAGGGCTTCGCGGCATCCCTACAGGCTTTAGAGCACTTGATAATATATTGTCCGGCCTTCAGAAGTCTGATATGATAGTTTTGGCAGCGCGTCCAAGCTTGGGAAAGTCAGCAATGGCAACTGATATTGCCCGCACTGTGGCTTGCGATTATAAAATACCAGTAGGTATCTTTAGTTTAGAGATGTCAACTGACCAAATTGTTGATAGGCTAATAGCATCGCTTGCCAATATAGACCTATGGAGATTAAGAACCGGCAGGCTTTCGGACGAAACCAATGATTTTGAACATATCCAAAAAGCATTAGGGATTTTGTCAGAAGCGCCTATATTTATCGATGACACCGCTGGTTTAGATGTGCTGCAAATGAGAGCTATGGCTCGGAGATTGCAGGCAGACAAAGGACTAGGGCTTTTAATTATTGATTATCTGCAATTAATGGAAGCAAGAAATCCCGGTATGAGCATGGTTCAACAAGTAACAGAGAATTCTAAATCGCTGAAAGGGTTAGCAAAAGAGTTAAATATTCCTGTTTTAGTTCTCTCGCAATTGTCACGAGCAGTAGAACAAAGGACTCCCCAAATTCCCAGGTTAGCTGACCTCCGTGAAAGCGGAAGCATAGAGCAAGACAGCGATGTGGTGCTTTTTATCTACCGCGAGGATAAATACAAACAAAACACTGACAGGAAAAATATCGCTGATATCATTATTGCCAAACACCGAAACGGACCTGTTGGCAAAGTTGAACTTTATTTTGACGAACAGAGGGTAACTTTCCACGACTTGGAAAAAAATTATCCTGAATATCCAGAAGGAGAGTAAAAATTTTCAGGCAAAATCAGACAAAACATTCTTTTGAGAGACAAATTATAAAATGTTCTCTAAAACGATTCAAAAACTGATTAACCAATTTTCAAATTTTCCAACAGTGGGCCAAAGAACAGCCACTCGTTTTGTTTTCTATCTAATAGGAGAAAAAAAAGAGAAAGTGGCAGAATTTATAAATTCAATTAAGGACTTAAAAACAAAAATAAAAATTTGCCCTCTCTGCTTTAAGCCCTTTGAAGGAGAAGGGAAAATTTGCCCTATTTGCTCAGACCCTCGGCGCAAGAAAGACATTATTTGCGTGGTAGAGAAGGAGGTTGATTTGGAGGCTATTGAAAAAACTAAAAAATTCAAAGGAGTTTATTTTATTTTAGGAGGAACGCTCCCTAACTTTGGAAAAGAACAGCAAAAAGAAAAAATAACTAAAAGAGGAGCAATTCTAATTCAAAGAATTAAAAAAGAGAAAAACATTAAAGAAATTATTTTGGCATTAAACCCTACAATTGAGGGGCAAAGAACTTCCCTATGGCTGCAAAGGAAGCTAAAACCATATAACTTAAAAATCACCCAACTTGGCAGAGGGTTGCCCGTGGGTGGCGAATTAGAGTACGCTGACGAGGAAACACTTTCTTCTGCTTTAGAAAGCAGAAGATAATTTTCTCCCGCTTTTTCAGCGGGATTCAATCTTCAAAATTTTTACTTCTGTGTAGAGCTGCCGATGGCCCTGCTTTTTTTTGTAATGCTTTTTGGGCTTGTACTTGAAAACAATAATTTTCCTGCCTTTCCCTTGTTCTAAAACCTTCCCTATAACTTTAACTCCTTTAATTCCGGGAGTGCCAATCTCTACTTTATTATTTTTTTCCAACAGCAAAACATCCTCAAAATTAACCTCTTCACCTTCTTTTTTGTTTAGCTTCTCAATTTTAATTTTGTCCCCGGGAGAAACCAAGTATTGTTTCCCGCCAGTGCGTATTACAGCAAACATAATTAAGTTATCTCAAATATTAGATGTTAAATATCAAATCTATATGTTAGATGCCAAATCTAAATATCAAACAAAACATTTAACATTTGACATATAGTTCTAACATTTGACATTTGAATTTTGACATTTTCATTCTAATTTTTTTCCCTCATCCGGCGCCTCTAACTCCCCCAACCTCTCAATTTTTTCTGCTAGCCTATCAAATCTGCTCCTTGTCCTATCTGAAGCCACTTTTGCGTGTTCAATATGAGCACTTAAAACAGAAAGTTCATTATCAAAATTTATGGCTTCTTGTTGAACGGCTTTCATGCCTTCTAAAATTCTCTTTGCTCCCTGCTCGATTTTTGCGCCTTCTAGCCCAACTAAAATGATTTTCAAAAAATAGTAAAAGCTGTTTGGAGAAACAAAATATACTTTCTTCTCTTGGCCGTAATCCGACAGTTCCGGCTCTTGGACAGCAATTTCATAATAGATGGGCTCAGATGGGATGTACATTAAAGCAAAATCAACTGTTCCTTCTTGGGGCAGAATATACTTTCGGGCAATATCATTAATATGCTTTTTAATGTCCCTTTGAAATTCCTTTCGAAATGCCTCCTTTGGAGAAGAATCTTGCTCTACCATCCTTTTAAAACTTTCCATTGGAAACTTTGAATCTATAGGAACAAGCCCCTGGTTCGTTTTAATAACCGCATCAACTATCTGGCCTTCCCTAAATTGATACTGCAAGGAAAAATTCTGCTTTGGCAAACATTGCTGCAACAAGTCATGCAATACTTGCTCCCCTATGTTACCTCTTAATTTAGGCGAACGCAAGAAATCCTGAAACTCTTTTATGTTTCTTCCAATTTCCTGTACCTTGCCCAATTCATGCGACATCTGAGAGTAACCATTTTCAAACTTTCTTCTTAAATTCTCAATATCCTGCTTTATCATTCCCAGAGGCAATTTTTCTTGGTCATTTTTTTTAAGAGCTGCTGTTTCTCGCTTAATATAAAAAATTGAAACTAAAACTCCAGCTACTACAATCGAAAAGACAATTAAAATAAAAAGAAAATCAGACATAAACTACACAGTTACATAGTAATAATATAGCAATTTCAATAAAAAATGCAAGAACCTATATAAGATAAGTACATTTTTGACTAATTATCAAATTATCAAATTATCAACGAGATACCAACGAGACCCGGACTCGTTGTAATTCTGAGCCGTTAGGCGAAGAACCCCAGTTAAATCTCAAATCTCAAATCTCAAATCTCAAAATCACAATTCAAAATTCAAAGTTTCTTTTAATTTTAGATTTTAGATTGTCATTTTTCATTTTTCACTTTTCATTTTTTACTGCCTTGCGAGGAGGACCGCCAAAGGCGGGACGACGCGGCAATCTCAGGATTGCAGTAATAGGGGGAAGAGATTGCTTCGTCGCTCACTCCGTTCGCTCCTCGCAATGACAAGGAGGGAGAATCGCTTCGCTCCTTTCTCGCAATGACAAGGAGGGAGGTTCCTCGCAATGACAGAGAAGGGTGTTCCTCGCAATAACGGGAAAAAACTGCAATATCAAAATGTATCTCATTTTTTTAAAACCATTTCTCGGTTTACAGTTAAAACAATTTCTCCCGCATAAAGAAACTCCTGCTAAGAGGCAAGTTGCAATATAACAAAAGACAAATAAACCAGTAAGAGAACCCAAGCCTCCTTTTTTGTAATTTCCTTGCCGGTTTTGAAAAAAACATAAAAGAAAAAACAAGTAAAAACAGTGAATAAAATGCCCGAAACATAAGGAGCAAAAGTTACCACTTTTAAAGGAGAAATTAAAACCGTCAAGCCTAAAACAAGAGTGGAATTAGATACTACAGAACCCATTAAATTGCCAAGCGCCATATCTTGGTGCCCAGTTCTGACAGCCCTCAAAGTAAAAACAATTTCTGGCAAATTTGTGCCAACAGCCACAATTACCGAACCTACCACTGCCAAAGAAATGCCAAGGGAAACCGCTACATCTGAAGCGCTCCAAACAACGCCTTGAGAAGACGCCAACAACAGCAATAACCCTCCAAGGAATATCAACAAATCCCTTAAAAAGAGCTTAAACCGCCTCCACTCTTCTTGAGAATGGTTTATGAATACTTTCCTGAAATACTCTTGCTCCGTGAAAACTTTATGTAAATAGAAAACTAAAAACGAAAGCAAAATTACACCATCTATCCGAGAAAGATTGCCATCTAATATCAGAAGAACGGGCAAAAAACCAATGATAGCGGTAAAGAGAGAAGTTTGCTGCAAAAAACGAGATTTGCAGCTTAAGGTTTTGACTAAAAAGGCAATAACGGCTATCCCCAATGTTAAATTAATAATATTTGAACCAATAACATTGCCAAAAGAAAGAGATGGCTTCTGGTGTAACGCTGACGTAACTCCCACAAAAAGTTCTGGCAAAGAAGTGGCAAAAGCCATCAGGATAAAAGCCACTGTAAATTCTTTCCATTTCAAAAATCGAGCCATACGCGTTAAGGCTTCCACCACCCAAGCGGAAGATTTAGACAGCACCAAGCAAGAAATTATAAAAATTGTAAGGGGCAGCCAAATCATATACTTTTATTTTATGATTAAACTTTATGGCGAGAAATAAAATACCACTTTGTCGCTTCTATTAAAAACATAGAAGCAAACCCTATCAAAACTAAAATTAACCAGCTACCTATTCCTAAAGGAACTGTATGCAAAATCCTTTGGAAAAATGGGAGGTAAATTGCTAAAGAAAAAGTAACAAAAACCATAGCCGAGGACATATTTAGATATTTATTCGAAAAAGGGTTTATGTGCCAAATGTTCTTTTTCAGATTTCTATAACAATAGACTACAAAAGCCGTATCAAGGCAAACTGAACCAAAAACCATTGTTCTAACATAACCCAAGTCCAATCCTAAAACCCGCCATAAAATCCAAAAAAGGCCTAAGGTTATAAACTCATCTATCAAACCAGTGGCAAAAATGAGAATTTTCATTTCTTTTGTCAATAAAGAAGCCTTTTTAGAAACAGGTTTTCTTTTCATTAAGCCTTTCTCTTTGGGCTCAAAAGCATAGCTTATAGTAGGCAAAGAGTCCTCAATGAAATTATTCCATAAAATCTGAACTGGTAAAATTGGCAAAGGCCAGCCGAACAAAACCTTGCCGAAGCCAATCAAAATTACAGCAGTAAAAGCATCTGCTAAGACATAACTAATAGATTTGCGGATGTTATCTAAAACTATCCTTCCTTGTTCCACTGCTTTGACCATTGTGCTGAAACTATCGTCTAAAATTATTAAATCTGAGGCTTCTTTAGCAACTTCAGTTCCCGAACCTAAAGCCACTCCGATGTCAGCCTTTTTAAGGGCCGGGGCGTCGTTAACCCCATCGCCAACCATAGCCACAGTTTCTCCTTTTCCTTGCCAAGCAGAAATTATTCTTAGTTTATGCCGCGGTTCTGCGCGCGCAATAATTTTTATTTTAGAAACAAACTTTTCTAAACCTTCATCTGAAATTCCATCAATAGTGTCAGCGGTTACGCACTCTTCCTCTTTCAGTTTCATTCCTATTTCTGAAGCTACGGCTTTAGCTGTTTGAAGATGGTCGCCAGTAATAATTATCGGCTTCATACCTGCCCCAAAACATATTTTTAAGGCTTCTTTAATTTCAGGCCTTAAAGGGTCGTTCAATCCAATCAATCCCGCAAAAGTAAATCCTTGAGCTAAACTAATTAACTTTTCAATTCTCCCATTTCCGGAATCCTCTTTCAACATCCTGTCAATATCCATAAACGCTTGATAACCAATTTCCTTATAACCTACCCCTATAACCCTTAAACCTTTTTGGGCCATCTTGTTAACTTCCTCTGACCAGTTGCGGTTGTCTTTAAAAAATTTAGAGCGTTCTAATACTTTTTCAGGAGCGCCAACAATATAAAACAAAAACCTTCCGTTCTCTTTCCTTAAGCTCAACTTAAACTTATAGAGCGAACTAAAAGGAACTTTAAAAAGCTCAATAGATTTTCTTTCAAGTTTTGGTTTCAAAATATTTCTTTCAGAGCCGGCTTTCAAAATGGCTTTATCAGTAGGAGAGCCGATTATTTTCCATTCTTTTGGGGGAAGTTCCGGGTTTTCTACAAAGGCTTCACTACACAAAACCGCAACTTTCAAACAAAGGTCTTCTTCACAAGAAATTACTTCGCAAACTTCCATTTCCCCTTTAGTTAATGTTTTTGTTTTATCAAAACAAATCACTGAGGTTGAACCTAAGGTTTCAACCGAGGAGAGCCTTTTAACTAATCCTTTTCTTTTTAACAATCTTTCCACGCCAATAGCCAAAACAACTGTCATAACAACTGGCAAAGCCTCAGGCACACCTCCTACTGCAACAGCCACTGCCGCTTCAAACATATTTAAAACTTCACCTCCTCTCAATATGCCCCCAACAAAAATAAGCAAACAAACAAAACCGATTAAAATGCCCAATATCTTTCCAAAGTTAGCCAATTTTCTTTGGAGGGGAGTTTTTTGATAAGGAGTGCTTTTCAAAAGCTGCGCAATTTTTCCACCTTCAGTTTCTTTACCTGTTGCCACAACAACCGCCTTCCCCTCTCCTGATTCAACCAAACTTCCTTGATAAACCATATTCTCCCTATCGGCTAATGGAGTTTCTTTTGGCAAAACCCCTAAAGATTTTAAGGAGGCTAACCATTCCCCTGTTAAAATTGCTTCAGATACTTTTAAATTTTCAGCCTCTATTAATCTGCCATCGGCAGGAACCTTATCTCCCGCCTGAAGAAAGATTATGTCTCCCGGCACAAGTTCTTTTTCTAAAACCCTCATCTTATGGCCGCCTCTCAGAACAGTTGCCTGCGTTTTTAAAATTTTTTTCAATCCTTCTAAAGTTTTAGATGCTTTCTTTTCTTCAAAAAAGCCAAAAAAAGAATTAACTAATACCGCCAAAAAAATCACAAAACTATCAGTAAATTTGCCAAAAAGCAAAGTAATAATTCCACTCACCAATAAGATAAGCGGAAGGGGGCTTTTCAGTTGATACAAAAAAATCTCAAAATTGGAAGGAGGCTTATGCTGGGGCAATACATTTTTGCCAAATTTTACTTGGCGTTTTTCAACATCTTCCAAAGAAAGCCCTCTTTGAGGATTGGAATATAATAATTTTACAACTTCCCTAATAGGCAAATTATGCCAAAGAATTTTTTCAGCCATCTGTTTTATTAGATTCTATTGATTTTTTGCTAAGGCAAGAAGGTTTTTCTCCCTTAAATATTAAAAGATATAGAAGAAAGAGAGAGATAAATATCATAAAATAATAACTTTGAGGCGCCCAATAATCACCGCCAATATCAAATTCCATTGTCAATAACAACCCCATCTCGTCAGCCACTAAGGCTAAACCAACAGCAAATAACACACTCACAAAATCTTTAAAAACTCTTCCGTTTTTTGTATTGCGGTGGACTAAGAACAGAAAATTAGAAATTATCAAGATGGCTACGCCAAAATAAAAATGGTGAATATGGTAGTCAAACAAAAAAAGGTACTTAATTAAAGGCCTGCCTTCCTGGACCCACAACACTAACAATCTCAAGAAAAAAATTGTCATCAAAAAAGCCACCTCAGCCAAAAGATAAGGCTCTCTACCTCTTTCTGATATATATTTATTGTAAACTTCTTTTATAATTTTCTTATCCATTTTTATTTCTTCTCAAGCATATTATGAATCATTAACACTTTCCCCTTTATTTCTTTTTTAAGCTCTGAATTTGATGTTAAACTTTGGGCCAAGAGAAAATTTGAAAGAGCCTTGCCATACACTTCCTTGCGAATACATTTTCTTCCCTCCCGAAAGAGATTTCTTGCAAACTCCTCGCGTTTTATTCTGCCAAGGCCTTCTTGAGCATCAGAATCCAAAGGAGCAAGTTCCAACAATTTTTGATAATCTTTTTCGGCTTTCTGTAAAAAACCTTGACTTTCGTTTTCTCTTGCCCTTTGTAAAATTGCCTCTTTAGAAGGAACTTTTTCTAAGATTTTGTTCTCTCCAGGAACCATTAAAGTCCCTAAAGCAAAAAGAGAAAAAGAAAAGAAAAGGGCAAAAATGAGAAAAAGAGTCTTTTTATTACTCAAAAAACTTATTAACAATAAAATGCTAAAGCAAATAACGCCAGAAAGCCCTAAAAGACCTATAACATTAGCAATTGCAAATAGGCTCGTTTGCATAAGCATATGGCCTTAATGGGATTTGAACCCATGTTACCACTGTGAGAGAGTGGCGTCCTAAACCACTAGACGATAAGGCCAATTTTATTCTACATTAAAAATAGGGGCTTATCAACCCTTATTGCGTCAAAACCATAACCCAAAATTCAAATCTCAAATCTCAAATCTCAAATCTCAAAATGACATCTCAAAATGCAAAATTACAATTCAAAAATCAAAATTCAAAGTTTCTTTTAATTTTAGATTTTAGATTGTCATTTTTCATTTTTCATTTTTACCGCCTGTCCTACCACGCTTTGCTTGTGGCTAAAGGTTGCTGCGCTCCTTGTAATAACAAAGGCAAAGGGATTGCTTCGTCGCTCACTCCGTTCGCTCCTCGCAATGACAAGGAG
>JAGGVK010000048.1 GCA_021158045.1 bacterium
GAACAATAACGCCGCGAGCCAAAGTTGCTGAGAATACGATAAGAAAGGCAAGTTCTCTATATTTTTTTCTTAAAAAAGAATAGAGAAAAAAGAAAAAAAGGGAAATCAAAAAAATATACAGCAAATATTTGGCAAAAAAAACTCCCAGCCAATCTAAAGCTTTAAACTTCTCAGCAAGGTTATTAATTGCCAAAAACCATTCTAAATTAACTTTAGCCAATTGGCTTAACATCATACTTTCTTAGAGCAAAATTTACAGCGCCCTTTACCGGCTTTTTAACAAAAATAAATTTCGCATCAGGAAATTCCTTGGAAATTTCTTTTTTAACAAGATTCAAAATTAACAACGATTTAAACATACTCCCAACTAAAATAACTGGAAATTTTCTTCTAAATTTTAGCTTTTTGATTACAACTTCTGCAGCCAAAACAACCTCCTTTGCCCCTTCCTTCAAAATCGCTTGAGCAATTTTATCTCCATTTTGAGCCGCTTCTACTGTAATTTTTGATATTAAAGACACTTTTTTCACAAAATCACCCTCATAAATTCCCTTCATAAACTTTGCTGTTCCCTTTACATACTCCTTTCCTAAAAGAAACTTCGACATTAAAGTTTTAGGACCTCTACAATCTAAATCCTTTAAAACAGCCTGAAGCGTCCTCTGGCCTACCCAAAAAGATGAACCTTCATCGTTAAGAAAACCCCACCCGCTTGCTTTTGCTTCGTTCCCATTGTTCCATCCATGAGCCACGCTACCTGTGCCAGCAATCAAAACTACTCCATACTCGCTTTCCCCTACGCTCCAAAGAGCTTCTAATTGGTCGCTAATCACAAAAATCTCACCAAACGGAATATCTTTTCCAAAATTCAAAAGCATTCTTTTAATTTTCTTTTCATATCCTCTATACTCCTCCTCCAAAGAAGCAAGCGCAACACAACAAGCAACAATTTTAAAATCTTCTCCTTTTAGCAATTGTTTTATAGCCTGCGAAATGTTAAAAACTGCTTTTTCTAAGCCAACATTCCTGATATTAGAAGAACCTACTGCTGTTTCTTTTATAATATACCCTTTAGAATTTGACAAAACAGCCTTAGTTTTTGTGCCTCCTCCATCAACACCTATAATATATTTTCTGCGCTCACTCATAATTTCTAATTAAGAACTCCGGCTTTTTATTCCTGGGATTTTTTTTGGCATAATGTTTTATGTAATCCTTTGCTTTTTCAACAGTGCCCTCAGAGACACCATTTGCAAAAGAGCGCACTAAAGCCAAAGGGCCGGGATAATTTTTCAATTCCAAAAGCATATCTTTTGGTTTTGCCAAACTTTCCAATCCCTTCCCTTCTTTCTCGTTTCTTGAAAGAACAACTATTGTTTTTTTGTTCCAAAAAATTCTCCCATATCTTAAAAGCCTCACATCTTCCCCTTCACACTTTGGACATCTTTTAAGCAATTCCCGCAACCTCTTAGCAAATTCAAGGTCTGTTAAAATACAACCGCCTGCTGGGGTAGGATAATTTTTTATCCCCCACTTTTTTGCTAATTCTATTTGCTTTTTGCGCGACCTGCCAAAAATTGAAAAAAGTTTTTCTCTTTCCACTTGGCTTTCCTTTTCGGGCATTGTTTCTGGCAACAATTTAGCCGAAAGAGGCCTTAAAAGATAGCCTTCCAACCCAGATTCTCTTTCAATAATTTCCATTGATTTTTTATTCTGGCTCATCGGTCTTTCTCCCAAAACCTCACCTGTTGCTATAAAATCAAATTTCTGTTTTCTCATTAATTCTCCCGCTTTTTTGAGCATTAAAATATGGCAATCAATGCAAGGGTTAATGGCTTTGCCATAACCATACTTTGGATGTTTTACTATTTCAAGCTGTTCGTCTGAGATATCAACAACTTTTAATTTTATCTTCAATTCTTCAGCCGCTTTCTTTGCTAACTTAGCACCAAAAAAATAACTCTTAAAACTCACGCCTTGAACTTTTATATTCTGCATCATCAGCACTTTTGCTGCCAACATCGAATCCAATCCGCCTGATAGAAGCACTATTGCTTTTATTGTTTTTTGGGGCATATTACTTTTTATTATATATCACAGCAAAAAAAAGAAAAAGGAAGGGCAATGCCCTTCCTATCTAATTATTTCCCTCTGTCTTTATCCTCTTTCTCCTTTTTTGGAATTCCCGGATATGGCCCTAAAATTGGGTCAAACGGGAAACCATTCTCTTCACCTCCTCTTTTTCTTCCTTCTTTTCTTTCTTTCTGTCTTTCTTTCTGTCTTTCTTTCTTATTCTTATCGTTCCTCCTTCTTTTGTTCTCACGCGCCTTTTTTTTCAACCGTTCAAAAATACTACTTCCTTTATCGTCAACTTCCTCTTTTTCCTTTCTTCTCATCTTTTTCACCTCCTTTTTGATTCTTCTTCTCTTTTTTGCTCCTGCTCTTTTTCCGCCAATTTTTCCATCAATCCTCCTATGCATTCTTCCAACATCTTCTGGAAACTGTTAGACATTTTCTTCCTCCTTTCCATATAAGATTTTAAAAAGACCAAACAAAACCAAAGAACAAATAAAAACTCCCCTTTTTAAGAGGGGTTAGTTCTAATTCCTTTAAAATTTATTTCACACCGTCACAAAGAATCAAAACTAACTCCTCTTTCTTTGGGGACAAACAACCTTATCAAAATCAATGTTGAGAAGTTAGTTTGATGCATATAATAAATATTGTTTTATCTTCCTCTTTTTCTCAATTTACATTACCAAAGAAAAAATCATTGTCAAGCCTGTGTACTAGATGACTACACAGGTAATACTTTGAGTATTTTCTCAAATTAGAGCCATCAGCAAAACCAAGACATGTTGAACTTCGAAATCCTTCGGGCTTTGCGCTTAGGATGACTACCAATTGTCATTTTGAGCCGTTAGATGAAGAACCCCAGTTAAATCTCAAATCTCAAATCTCAAATCTCAAAATCACAATTCAAAATGCAAAATTACAATTCAAAATTCAAAATTAGAAAATTCAAACCTCAAATCTCAAATCTCAAATCTCAAAATCACAATTCAAAATGCAAAATTAGAAAATTCAAAATGCGAAATTAGAAAAGCAAAATCTCAAATCTCAAATCTCAAATCTCAAAATTAC
>JAGGVK010000015.1 GCA_021158045.1 bacterium
ATGTTCCTTTTTTTCTTTTGCATACATTGTCTCTAATGTGCTGTAATCTTTGAGAAGTTTTTGTATCTGAAGATTAGCTGCGTTTAACTTCTTTGTCAGGTTTTCTCCCTGGGCTTGAATTTTTGTGTAAGAGATTTTTAGGCTTTCATATTTTTTTGTTATTATCTCCAGATTCTGCATTGTTTTTTCCAGATTGCTGTTCAGAACTGCATTTTCTTTTTTCAACTTATTTGCCTTTTTTTCAAACATTTTCACCAGTATTATAGCTGCTTGTGTTTGTTTTTTCTGTTCGTTATACTTTGCTTCCAGTAATTCCTTTTCTTTTTGATAGGACTGTTGTAGCTTTTTAATTTTATCTCTGAATGTCTTGATTTGTTTTGTTGCTTGTTCTATTTCGTCTCTCAAGGTTTTTATTTCTGGTGTGTCTGGGATATTTATTTCGTCTCCTGGATATATCAATGCTGGATTCCATTCTTTTTCTTTTCTCCATTGTGATGGTTTAGATACTGTAACTGTACTGCGGAAATCCTTCCATCCTAAAGTGCCCCCATACATTCTGTATGCATGCCACATTTGCCATACTGTGTATTCTGTTTTTACAACTATAGTGCTTCCTATGACTGTAGCAGCTAAGATTGCGATTACAGCAACAAGAAAAATAACTCTCCTTTTCATCTATCTCACCTCCTCTCTTTGTTGTCAAAGAGCTTCTTTTTACAGATAGGTTATACTAAGTGTAATGGTGGAATTTGTCAAGAGAACCTATTGGAATTATAATGTGTAATACAGTTAATAGTTTGGAAGGTTTAAGTTTGTGGTAGGATGTAGCCTGTGTTGATTGTAGATTTCCTTAATTTTAAAACAAAAACTATCCCATTATTATGGCTTTGAAAGGGAATCTTTATATTGGAACTTCTGGTTGGGTTTATCCTTCCTGGGAAGGCATTTTCTATCCAGAAACTTTAAAACATCAAGATAAATTGAGATATTTTTCCCAGCAGTTTAAAACAACAGAGGTAAATTATTCGTTTTACCATTTGCCACATCCGAGCACCTATAAAAAATGGTATTTCCAAACTCCTTCCAATTTTGTTTTTGCTGTAAAAGCAAGCCGGTTTATCACTCATATCAAAAGGCTTAAAGAAGTCCAGAATGCTTGGAAAATTTTTTTAGAGAACGCTCTGTGCCTCAAGGAGAAATTAGGTCCTATTTTATTTCAATTTCCTCCGTCCTTTAAAGCAACTGCTGAAAATGTTAGCCGTTTAGATAATTTTTTGGAGAATATTCATATGCGCAATAAGAAAACTATGGCTATGTTATTGCGTATTGGGGTGGAATTTCGCCATAAGTCTTGGTGCAACGAGAAAATTTACAGTTTACTCAGGAAACATAACGTTGCTTGGGTTATTGCTGACTCTTCACGCTATCCGAAAGTTGAAATGATTACTGCAGATTTTACTTATATTAGAATGCACGGACCTGCTGCCTTGTTTGCTTCTAAATATCCGGATAGTGAATTGAAAAAATTGTCACAAGAAATAAGAAATTGGCGAAAAAGCAACATTAGTGTTTATTGCTATTTTAATAATGATTTCTCAGGCTATGCTGTAGAAAACGCAAAAACGCTTGTTAAATTTTGCTCCTAACTCTTGCGTAATTTAGATTTTTGTTGTATGACATAAGTGTGAGGTTTGTTCTTTAAAATTTTTTAGAAGGGAGTGACAAGAATGAAAAAAGCGATTGTTGTCTTTTTAATGTTGGTTGTTTCCTTGTTGGGGGGATGTTTTAAATTAACCCCGCTTCAGGGAAACAGGTTGGAATTGGAAAATAAACTTCAGAATTTGATGTGGGTTGTTTACGAACCCGCATCCTCTACCCCAACTAATGAGGAAATTACCGAAGAGCTGGAGAAAATAAGAAATGTTGGCATTGAAGGGATTGTTATAAAAGAGGACTTACTCTCTGAATTTGATATTCAAAAGGAAATTTCAAAATTTGGAGGAATAATTTTGGAAGTTTCTCCAGACACTGCTGCTTCTGCTGCTTCAGAAGATGTTGACGGATATCTCTTTGATAACCTTAATTCTGAAGTTGAAGAACAGATGGAAATTCTTAGAAAAGAGACATCGAAGCCGGTTTCGTATCGTGGCAATTTAGAGGGTTATAATTTCGGTAAAGTCGACTTTGTTTATGCGGTAGAAACAGGTT
The DNA here is from genome assembly GCA_021158045.1 of bacterium. Taxonomy (GTDB): domain Bacteria; phylum Patescibacteriota; class Minisyncoccia; order Minisyncoccales; family CG1-02-41-26; genus JAGGVK01. The sequence goes on from JAGGVK010000015.1 coordinate 2,209, forward strand.
CCCTTTCGCAAAATCCTTATGAATCCGCTGTAAACACTATTTCAAAATATAACGAGTTGGCAGAGAGAACATTTAAGCCTGTAGTTTTGGAGGTAAAAATGCCGTCGGAACCTTTAGGTTTCAGCGAGAAGAACCAATCGAGATACTATGATTTGCTTTACCAGTCAGGCATTAATTTTGTCTGGGGTGTAGCATTTGATAAAGACGATGAAACTTCCGAGGGGCTCTGGAAAGGAGGATTGCCTAAAATGATAGTAAGGCCTAAGGTATTTATTCAGGATGTTTTTAACGGAACTGCTGAAGACGCTTATGATGGCAAAATAAAAGGGTATGTGATGAATGTTAGTGATGATGATTTAGATAAATTTGCTGTCAGTTGCTATATCCATAGAGAGAGCGCTTTAATCTTGCAAGCAAAAGATGAAATTTCAACATATCCTATTCAATATAACAGAATATGGATGATACCTGTTGAGAAAGGAGAAGAGTTTGTTGTTCTATTGGTAAATTCTAGCTGCGAAGAACTGCCCGTGTGGCCACCTCAGATTCCTGAGGCTTTGTCTTTTGATTGCCGGCATATTTTGCCCGCACCTTCTTCAGGGAGTTTTGCAGAAGCAGACATTGTGCCAGGATATGGAATAGCAGGCATAAAACTTGCTGAATATGGAGATAAGGCAAGGTTCCAGTTTCATCATTTGGGAGGAGATGCTCCCTGTAAGATTCTCTATACAGATGGCGTTATATCTTTAGAAAATAATGTAGTAACTATTGCTGCTCTTGACGCCAATGGAAACGAAGAACTCGATTATCCGGATGTTGTATTGCAGGTATTTGTAAAATATCCGTATTCAGGAAAAACTAAAGGCGGCAATGGTATAGGTAGTAGCGAAGAAAGCATTGAAGATGAATTTGGGGAACCAGATGGCGTATGGTGTGATGCTAACATAAATTACTTGTTTTATTATAGAAAGGGAATAGTGTTTGCCATCTCTAACTCTAGCAATAAATGTTCTTTAGCAGGCGTTTACTTCCCTAAAGTTTCTGAGGAGAGTGCTGTTTCTGAATCTGGCAAGTTAATAAATATATTGAGAAAAAATAGTAAGGAGTAAACATTTTCTCTATTTTTAAGTTTTAAGCCAGTCGGAAAAAATGACTGGCTTTTTATTATTTTAGCAAATTCCTTGACAAAGAGTTTTGGGTGGAGATATAATGATGTAATAAAGGCCGAAAAATTTGAATTAATTTTAAAATACATATGGCAGTCAAAACATTATCTGTTATTAACGGTATTTTAGGACTTTGGTTAATAGTTTCTGCGTTTTTGAAAATGGGTGTTTCCGCGAATCTCTATAACTACCTGATTGTTGGTATTCTGGTTACCATTTTCGGCTTCTGGGGCGCTACGGCTAAAAGTTAAACTGAGTAAAAGTTTTTAAAAAAAGGCTGTGTTAATAAGAGGCACAGCCTTTTTTGTTTGACGATTTTTTCTTTTTATGTTAAGAATTTAGTGGAGAAGAGTAATGGGATTTGCTCTTTTTAAAATTTTTTAGAAGGGAGTGATTGCGTTGTTGCGAAGAGAAAGACGCTTGAATAAAGACAGCCACCGCAGGAGGTGCATAACAGAAACAGAAAAAGAAATTAGGGAGGAATTAGAGGAGCAATATTTGGGATTGCCAAATATATACAAAACATACAGCATTGCCTATGGAGGAAAATTAAGTTTTCTGGATGAAGTAAGGCAAAGTATAATTGCCAGGTTAAATGCTATAATGAATACTGTAGGATTCTTTGAAAAGGAAAGAGTAAATATTTTAAGTTCTTTTGAAGACACTGTAAAGGAATTGTTGCAAGAATTAGCGGAAAAGAGGATGTCTTATTTGGAGTTTGAAGATAATATTTTCTCTTATCTAAATGTAGTCATAGACGTTATACTGCCTGGACAGCAGAAGAGACAAAGGGAAATATTCAAGAGTTGGTTCTCGGAAGGTTTAAGGGAAGAGATATCGAGGATGAAAAAAAGAGAAGAAGAATTAAAAAGGGAAGACGGCCCTTATTATAAAGTTCAAGAAGGAGGTGAGAAAGATGGAGTCTGAAAGCGATGCATCAAAAAAGGTAAAAAATATTACACGAAATCTTTGGATTGATGGGCGAGGCTACATTCATTGTATTTGGCATCGTCTGTCAAAAGGAGGGGAAATAATAGAATACGAAAATATATTTGAGGATATAGATACAGCAATCAGGCAGCACTGGCACATCCTTTGGGGGTATATTGGTATTGGAATAAGAGAAGGAAAAAAAGTTTTACAACTGAAAGGAGAAAGCCAAGATATGGTAAAGGTAGTAGGAAAGATTATGGAAGTGAGCAAAGTTTTCCTTACCCGAAAACTTTCCCGAATAGATGAAGAAAGAATTAGTGTGATGCTCTCTCAATTACTTAGAAAATTTGAAAGGGTAAGAGATGAACACAAAATTCTCTTTAAGAAGAAATTAGAGGGAATTAGAAAAAATATCAGAAATGGAACAGAGAGCAGAGAAAAAGAGCAGATGGCAATAGAGGCAGCAGAGGCGGCTAATAATGCCTTAAAGAGGTTCCAAAAAATTGCAGAAATAGTTAAAGGAGTAAGATATCGACTTAAGGAATTGATAAGAGAAAAGAATTATTCGGAAAAAGTATTTGTAGTAACTTATAATTTTTTAGCCAGAACTCTTATTTCTTGGAATGAGAAAGAGCCTGCTGAGAAAGAATTGAGAAAATTTGCTTCTGAACTTTCCACTTCAAAAAATGCCTTATTAAATGGACTAAGAAATGTTGTAGTGCAACCATATTTACAAAGGAAGCAAAAGCCTCAACTTCAACGGCTTGAAAAAGTAGCAGATATTGTTTCAAAGATCGTAAGAGGGGAGAAGGATTTAGACTATCTCAAGAAAGTGTTGCAGAAAGCAATAGAGGAAATGAAGCCGGTAGTAATGGAAGTTGAACAAAGAAAGCCAAGATATCCAAGACCTCCTTAAGCTCTTGACAAATTTGAATTGTATTTTATCCTTAAAGTAG
>JAGGVK010000008.1 GCA_021158045.1 bacterium
CGGCTTATTGTACTGACATTTCTGCCAAGACCACAAGCTATTTCTTGAAAAGAGCGTTTTTGAGCAAGAAGTCGACTAATTTCTTCTCGCTCTTCAAACGTCAAACGATGGTATGAAGTCATAGATTTAGCGCTAATTGATAATACTTCATTATACCATCTGTTGCGTTAAATTTTAGAACCTAATTAAGGCAAGGAATAATGATTGAAACAAGGGGTAAATTATTGCTTGATTTAATCAAATTCCCCATACTGATTAATATAATAATCTCCCTTGAAGTTCTTTCAATTTCTTAATTGTTTGCTTAGAAATTACCGAACGCTCTTTCTTTAATTCTTTTCTGCTCTTTAGAATGTTCCCGAAAGATTTAAAAACCACACTAATATCTCCTCTTGTCTCTAGAAATACTTTCCCTGTCCAAACTAATGAACTTATAAAAACATACCTCCACGGTAGATTTCTTATAGCCACTCTAATTCTATTTTCCAGCATCTTCTGCCACATCTCTCTATCTTGTAACCTCCCTTCTGAAGATTTTTTATGGGAAACTACAATTTGAGGAAAATAAAAAATCTTGTAGTTGGCATCCAGTGCTCTGAAAGACAAATCCAACTCCTCCATCCCGTAAAAGAGATCTTCTGAATATAATCCAACCCTATCAAAAACTTCTTTTCTAATGGCGCATCCACCACCTAAAAAGTAGGTCGTTTCAAACTCTTTGTCTGAATTAAGTTTTTTATTTATGTGAGGAAAAGTTCTTCTTTCTATCTTTTTTGTATAATAATTAATGATTTTAAAAGACAAAGTTCCGATGTATTCATCCTGCATCAATCTTTTATAAATTTTCTGAAAAGCATCTTTTTTTTCAAAAAAAGCGTCATCATCAATGAAAATTAAGACATCTCCTTTCGTTTTTTTTATGCCAAAATTCCTTCCCCCGGCTACCCCTAAATTTTTAGGTGTTTTGAAATATCTTATTCTTTTATCATTAAACACCTTAAGAAGGTCAACAATATATTCTGATATTTTTTTATCTTCGTTGTTGTCTACTAAAATAACCTCAAAATTGGTATAGTTCTGCGATAAAATAGACCGCAAGCATTGTTTTATTTCTTCTTTTCTTCCAAAACTTATAACTATTACCGATATTAATTTATGTGGATATTTGTTTAGCATACTCAGATCTTCTTTGTTTTTCGAATATTATTCCTCCCCATAATAAACCGAGAATAAAATATAAGTAAGTATTAAAAAATGTAGAAAAACCGGCCATAAAAATAACGTAGCATAACAAAATTGTATATGCTCCCAAAACGAGAGGATTAGAAAGATATTCAATAGGAAAAACTAAATTTAGTAACAGAAAAAAAGCATAATCGCAATTCCAACGATCCTGTAAGAAGATAGAATTTCTAAAAAATCATTATTCAAAATAATATCATCGTCTAAAATAAAAACAATCGGTTGGCTTGCCATCTTAAAACCTATATTTCGTGACTCAGATGACCCTCGTTTCTCTCTGAAATGGTCTTTTCGATAATAAATGAAATGAATTTTTTGTTTTCTAAATTCCTCCTTAAACTGACTAATAAATGGAAGGTAATTCTCCATTGTTAATTATTAAAACCTCGGACGGTAAAAGGGTTTGTTTTAAAATAGAATTTATGCATTGTTTTAATTCTTTTTTTCTATTGTAAGTTGGAATGACTACAGTAAATTTCATACTTTTAAAAATTATTAATTTCAATAAAAACACTCTAGCCCCTCTTTGAGCTAAACCCGACGTGAATATCTGGTGCCTCTGCCATAAAAAATGCCAATCAATACTGGAAATAATAACAAAATCAAAACCTCTAAGATTCATAATTTAATTAAACCTCTTTGAATGAGGTTTACCATAATACCTCTATATATTCTTATTCCGCCCCATTTAGGAGAAAAAATAAAATTTAAAAATAGAAACCAAACTGCGAAAACAATGTAGAGTAATCCAACTCCAATATTAAAAATATTTATTATCGTTATCTTATAGAACGATAAGGTAAAAACCAAAATCAGAAATATCAAATCGACAGGGTTAAATTCTGAATGAGGTTTTTGCACAAACCTTCTTCATTAATTATTCTGCTTAGATATGTCTAAAACTTTTAAAATTTTCTTATACCTCATTCTCCAAGAATTACTCTTAGCAAATTCAAAAAATTCTGGAACATTTTTGCCTTTCATTAAAGCTTCTCTTAAATATTTAATAAACTCTTCCGGGTCTTTTGCAAAATAAACGGGGGGATCTAAAGACTCTGCTTCCAATATTCTAGTAGAAACTACTGGCAATCCAGAAGCAAGATATTCAAACATTTTAATTGGAGAAACCGATTTGGTCAATTTATTTTCCCTAAAAGGAACAATCCCCACATCAGCGTATTGCATATAGGCAGGAATTTCATTGTAACTTTTGGGTCCTAAGTAAAAGACATTTTTAAAACTTTCAATATCTGATAAATTAATCCCGGAAGGACCAATTAAAATAAAATTATAATCCGCTAACTTTGAAGCCGCATATTTTAATAAATCCTTACTAACCCATTGGTAAATTCCCCCTACAAAAAGAATGCGAGGGGATTTAATTTTTTGATATTCTGGTGGCATTTTGCTCTGTTTTTTAAAATGATTTAGGTCCACTCCATTAGGGATATAAAAGAAATTCTCTTTATCTGGGTTTTGGTATTTCATCAAGTTCTTACTGGTAACAAATACATAGTCTGCCCTTCTGATTAAATCATTTTGAAGCCCCTTAATGCTTTTAGGGCTAGTATTATACATTGGAAGGTCGTCAACTAATCTTAAAACCATTTTTTTGTAATGAATAATTTTGGTTAAGTAATACATTGATAAATCGGTAATCCATAAAATATCAACATTTAAGAAGTTATACTTATTTAAAACATTTTTAATGGAAGGGATAGTAAATTTTAAATTATTTTTTCCAATCCATTTTTTGTTAAAGAGTTTTTTATAATAAGGCAAACAAGTTAAAGGAGTATAATGAAATACTTCATCTTTTTTTTGGACCCCATTTAACCAATTTTTAATTCTTAAAAAATTACCTTTTTTAAAAAGATGTAATGGAGAAATGGGATGACTTATCCAAAATACTTCCCAATTATCTTTTGCAAAAAGTTCAGCATAATGATGATCTCCTACTCTAATTGAAGGATTATTCCAAAGATGACCAGTTGCAATTAAGATTTTCTTTTTAGACATATATCAAATTTTGATTCAAATGGCAGTTCGGTTTCTATGATTGCAGTAAATTTTTTTGTTTCATTGATTTTGTCATATTCTTTTGAATAAAAAGCAAATTCTTTATGAAATCGGAGTTTATCAGAATGAATTTCTAAATTTGAATTAAAAACTGGAGATAAAACAAGGTTCCATTTTAAATTATGCTCTCCCTTTCCTTGAAATTTATCTATTACTTCTAATTTTTTTTCTTTTTTATAGAATTTTATCTGGCGGCGATGAATAACCTGGTTTTTTAATCGCTTGTATCCATAATGCTCTCCCTTAAACCAAATTTTCTCATTATCTTCTCCTAAGTCTAAACATTTACAGATAGCATCATTTCTTAACGAGAATAGATTGTTTTCAATAAATCTATTTTGCTCTTGGTTGTCTACTACTACCGTGTTGTGAAAAACAGTTGAGCGAAATTTATTTCGCCATTCGGGATAAGAAGTATAAACATAGGTTCCGGGATCAATAATTATGTCTTTACCATCAATCATTAATTCGAAAGAAAGTTTATCGTTATGGCAATGACCGCCATTACCATTCTGGCCATTAGGACCACAGGAAATTAGACAGTAATCCTTATTATTTCGCATTACATACCACCCAGCATCTGGAAATGCTTTGCTTTTAATGTTTTCGAGATCGTTTTCTCCTAAACTTCTCCATATATTATACCCTTTTTCGCCAAAAATCCAGAGAGAATCTTCTGAAAATCCAAATTCTCTTATTTTAATTGGCTCTTTAAAAAATATTGCCCCAAAAGTCAAAAGATATCTCATATCGAGGACTTCTCGTTTGGCAAAAATGTGTAATCTTCCATTATCGTTATCACCAATCTGGGGCATTCTACCGTTCGGCTTTAAAAGATACAAAACTGCTTCAAACATCTTATATAATCTTTCCGCATAGTCTTTGCCAAAAATCTTTTCAGTAATTTCTCTATAATTTTCGCCGCGAAAATCTTTATCGTTTATTACTACTAATAAAGTACTAAAAAAGAAAAGCTCCAGAACCAATCTGTGATAACAGGTAGAACCCTCAAAATCGCATCCATCAGAATAAACTTGTTTTTGCATCTCTTTTTTCAATTCTTTAATTCCGAAATCCAACCATTTCTCTCCGATTTTTGTATCTTTAAAAAATATTCCCACATAAACTAATCCCGTTATATCAGAAAGGTAATGGTTTGATATGAGCCCTCGCCAACTTTTTTCTAAATTATTTTCTATGAATTTTCCGTGAATTAATAAACTTTTCAAAAATTTTATTAAAAATTCATCAGTGATTTCTTTTGATTCTTTAAAAAAATAATATCCTAAAATCCAATTGCAAGCTCGAATAGCAACATCCATTGTGCACTTCCAATTTACCCCATATTGTGGAGGATTATTTTCTATCCAATCATTTATTTCATTGATAAATTCTTTAGCGTGTTTCTCCTCCCCAGTAAACCAATATGCTTCTCCTAAAGTAGCCAAATGCTGGAATCTTGAAAGTTCCCATGGGACTTTTACATCAACCCCTTTTTTATTTCCATATTGAATATCCAAATAAAAAGTTTTTGGATTCCAGCAATACCCGGATTTAAAATCACAGTGCCAATTGATTTTTTTCCCTAAATTTACTTTTCCCGAACCAAGTAAATCAAATTTATGCTCGCAAATTCCATCAGCGTTTTTGATTATGCTTCCCAGTTCCTCTGGAAATTCTCTTCGAAAAAGCTCTGTTGTTTTATCTTTTCCACCAAGATTAATAAAAAAATTTGGTTTCTTTCTTCCCCTAAAATACTGAACAAACTCTTCTTTATTATTTTTATTTAAAATCCTCAATAATTTTCTGTCAGATAATTTTAAGGAAGATAATATTACTTTGGTCTTTTTTACCTTGAAATAACAATTTTTAATTACTTTTTTTAAAAACATATCTTTGAGCTAATTGTTTCAACATTTCTTTCTCTTCTGGCAAGACTTCTTTGAACAAAAATATGCAAATAGAATAAATTATTATCCCGGCTAAAATTCCTAAAATTAAATTAACAAAAGTAGAAAAATGTAAATTATTGACTAAAAGATACGCTCCTACCCCCATTATCAAAGAAGCAGTGCTGCATTTTCCTAATGTTTTAAAGGGAAACGGCCAAACAAAAAATTTTCTGGAAAAATAAATCATTAACAACAATATAATAATATATCCGATAAGAGTTGTAATTGCTACTCCAAAATATCCATATTTTGGGATAAAAACAAAATTAAGTCCTAAATTTACACCTCCACCAATGATTAAAACCCACATACTATAGATTGTTTTTTTATAAAAAGTCAATCCCATACCAAATCTTTGAGAAAGCCCAAGAAAAAATATACTAAAAGCTATTAATGGTAAAATCCGATACCCTCCAAAATATTCTTGAGCAGTAAAAATATCAATAATAGGTTTTGCTAAAACGCTTATTCCAATTATTGCCGGAAGACAAACAATTAAAAAATACCTTGTAACTTTGTTCAAAAATCGCTGGCTATCCTTCTTTCCTCTCTTTTCCCAAACATTCATCCCTATCGGTCCTGCAGTTAATAAAAAAAGAGAGGTAAGAAGTAAAATGCTTTTTTCACCAATTGCATAGCTTGCTGAATAAATTCCTACTTCCTGAGCGCCTCGGAAAAATTCAAGCACATATCTATCAGATAGACTTAATATCCATGCAGCTAAATTTCCTATAACCAAAGGGAAACCATAAGCTGCCATTACTCGGGATAGAGAAAAAGAAGATTTTTTTTAAAAAGAGGAAATTTATCTAAAGATTTCTTCCAAACACAAGGAATAACTAAAATTATGCTTATTATCGTTCCCCCCAATAATCCTTCTATTCCAAAATTAAAACCTAAAATTAAACCCAATCCAATGACATACATCCCAACACTTTTCCAAGAAAAAAACCACTGTACCAACCTACTAACCGCTTTGCCCGAAGAAAAGAAAGCAGAGTTTGAAAAAAAGTTAGGCAAATAAAAACTCCTACCCCAATCAACATTAAGTTATAAAGATTCTGGAAAATGCAATCTTTAACAATTAAAAGTACTGTTAGAAATAAAACCGAAATCCCAAAAACAGAAATAAAAAGCCATTGTATTACTGTGCTGTAAAATATGTCTAATTTTTTATCTCGTTCGTAAGCTGGGTAAAATCTAATAATTCCCATACTTAGCCGACCAACTAAAGTAGTTAAAACCGTAACCGTGCTTAAAACTAAAATATAATTTCCGTAATCTGCCGGCGAAAATAACCAAGTAATAATCGGAATACTAATAAGCCCCACTATAGCCGGGACAATTTGGGAAGGAAGATATTTAAATATATCCTTTATAAAATCTTTAGTCATAAAGGTTTACTCTCCGGTTTACAAATAATCATTTCTGTGGATGGGCTTTCCTTAAATAATCTTGTAAGGATTGAATCGAGTATAAAAAATATTGGACCAATAAGTTTAGTTTTACGTTCAATTAATCCAATACCGCTCCAATAGTAATTTAAGAAAACATCTTGTAACAATTTACTCGAGATATCTAAGGGAGCACTTAATAGATAATGTATCGGGACACGATCAATAATCTCGATACTATTTTTTGATAATATTTGGATATAATCCTTTAAAAGCCTACTCTTTTGATGAAAAATTATATAAGGTCTTTTGTGGGGAAATATATCAGTAATAAAAATTAATCCATCTTGAGAACATAACTTACTAATGTTCTTTATTGCTTCTTCAAATTTATTATCATCAACGATATGGAACAAAACATCAAAGGCAGTTATGAGGTCAAAACTCTTTTCTCTTAAATTTAAATCTTGAATTAAAGTTGGAGAAGTAATATCTGCCTCATGAAAATCGAAATTTGGATATTTGACATTCAACTCCTTTATGCTTATAGCTGTAATATCAATTCCGGTCAGGTATCTTACTCCTTTCTGTCGCCATATATCTACGTAAAAACCAGTGCCACAGCCGATGTCTAATGTTCTTATGTTTGGAAAATCAATTTTATATCTTGAAACAACCCTCTCCAAAACTTTCTTTCTCATCCTATAAAGCCATTTATTATAGTTTCTACCGAAAGAAGTAAATCCCACTCCGCTCAGGCTGAAATTCTCTTCCAAACGCTTTGACCAATATCCTTTTGGGTTATAAACTTTTTTCATTTGAACTTCAAAATTTAATAGTCCTTACTGATTCAAGACTTATTTGCTAATACTTCTCTATAAACAGTTTCAAACTCATTAAACTTCGCATCCCAAGATAACCTCTCTATTACTCTCTTTCTTATAAGCTTTCTATCAAAGTCAGTATTCAGAACCTTTTTAATTTTTTCAGCAAGATCTTTTTCGTTCTCTTCTTTTGCGTCAAATTTCTCCCCTATATAAATACCCACTATATTTTCAAGTTCCTCAATACTCCTAAAAAAACCGATCACAGGAACCCCTGCCAATAAAGCCTCATAATATACTAAACCTATTCCTTCTTGTTCACTGGGCATTACAAAGATATCTGCAGCATTATAATATTCAGCTAACTTCTCTCGGGGTTGATATTCTAAGACTAAGCCATCTATGTTCTTTTCTATTATGAAATTCTGAGCAAAGATTTTTGCTTCATCGTTAGTAATAACTAAAACCTTACAATTTCTACGTAAATATTCATCCCTAGCAACGGTTTTTAGGAAAATATCCAATCTTTTTCTCTTTATAGGAAGGTGAGTTCCGCAAAATAAAATAACCTTTTTATTTCTTAATCCTAGTTCTTGTTTTTTTTCTTTTCTGTTTAGTAGCGGTATTTTATTAGCATTTATAGGATTAAGGATTGATTTTATTTTCGCATGACTAGGAAAGCGAAAAGTGTTTAATAGTGACGACTTAGAGAATTGACTTACTGAGATTATATAATTTGCTCTTTTTAACACCCCTTCTACCCTTTTTAATAAGAGACGCTTGTCTCTTATTCCATACATTTTATGCATCTTATATTTATACAAGAGGGCGACTCCATGCTCTGTTACTACTAAGGGGGGACGGTTTTCTAGAATACTTAGACTAAAATTAACATCATCAAGTATATGAAGAACATGGATTAAATTAGGTCTTACTTCTTGTAAAATTTTTTTAAGGAAAAATGCTTTATAGCTTATATTTATTTTCTCCTTTATATCTAAAAAATCTAGAGAATCTATTTGTTTCTTATTCAATAAACAAAATATTTCTCCGTAAAATCCTCTCAGTAATTTATTTAACTTCGGCCAACATATTATTTTGATTCCATTCTTGGTAAACGAAGAGTTCACATTTGTTAATATATAAACGTCGTATCCTTTTTCTTGAGCTTGCGTAGCTAGTTCCCAACCATAAGTAGCAACCCCTCCTGCAGCTGCCCCCCCAACTTCTGGTGGAATTGGCCCAATGTATAAAATTTTAATTTTAGAATTACTCTTCATTTTTTATTAATTTCTTACTAATTCACTCTCTACCTCAAAGCTCATTTTCGTGGCTTGGATTAATTGCCAGAGAAGTATGGGATAACCATTACCGCTTTTTACGGCTTTAGCGAATTCCTGAATTTCTGCAAAATGACCCTTATCTTGTTTTGTTTTTAACCCTTTGCTTTTCACTCCAAAAATTTTCATTTCTTTATAATCGTCAAGAAAAATCATTTTCCCATCAAAATATATTTTCATTTGCTCTTTTGGGTAATCTTTTGAACCAATAGCGGTATAAATCAAATTACAAATAGAACCATCTTTAAATTTTAAACTAGCAACAAAATTATCATTTTTTAGATATTTCTCAGTTTTAGGAGTTATTGAAAAAGCCGAAATTTTCTCAATTTCACTTTCGGTAAAATAAGTAGATAAATCATAAATATGGCAGGCTTCACCGATATTTCTTCCTCCGCCGGCTTCAATTTGAGTCCAGTAATTTTTTGGCAAAAACCCGGCATTCATTTGATAGTCAATGATCATCGGATTGTCCCTGTTTTTGATAATTTCTTTTATTTTTTCGGCGAAAGGAGAAAATCTCCGATTAAATCCCACTAAATAAGGCACTTTTGTTTCTTTTAAAGTATCCACTAACCCTTGGAGCTCTTTTTCATTTAATGCCATTGGTTTTTCACAAAATATTGCTTTTCCTGCTTTGGCTGCCTCAATAGAAATTTTGGCATGAAGATTATGGGGAAGAGTTATCATTATCATATCAATGTTCTTATCGTTTAATATTTCTTTATAATCAGTGGTGCAGTATTTAGCTCCAAACTTTTTAGCGGTTTGTTTAGCATTAATCCCATCTAAATCGCAAAGGGCGAAAATTGAATATAGATTTGAAAGTTTTTTCAAATTGGGGAGATGCATTGCTTTGGCAAAGCCACCCGTTCCAATAACTCCCACATTAATAACATCTTTTTTGAAAGGAACTGAACTAATCTCTATTTTCGTTTCTCTTGGCTTTTCTTCTTTGAAATGATAATCTAATAAAACAGCAGGTTTTGCTGGATGATTTTCTTCCAAAAACTTATAAGTTTCGGGTGCTTTCTCTATTGGAAAAACTTTGGAAATCAATTTTTGAAAATTTATCTTCTTTTCGGCCAATAATTTCAAATATTCTTCCATATTTCTTTTTTCTGTCCAACGGACATAAGCAAAAGGATAATCAATACCCTTTTCCTCATAATTAAGGTCGTATCTGCCGGGACCATAAGAAGTGGAAATCAAATAGTCAATCTCCTTTTCGTAAAAGGGGGATCGTTTAGGACCCAATCCCACATCTCCAACTACTACCACTCTCCCTTTTTTTCTAGTGATTTCCATTGCCTGCTGAATAATTTCGTTATTTTGAGGCGCCGAAGCAGTAATAATGGTAACATCTACTCCTTTTTCTTTTGTGAAATTAAGAACTTTTTCTAAGACATTATTTTTTAAGGAATTATAGCTCTCGTCTATTCCTAATTCTTTGGCTAAATTTATTTTTTCATCATCTATGTCAAAACCAATTACCCTCGCTCCGTCGGCTTTTAAAAGTTGAATTAAAATTTGGCCCAAAAGTCCCAAACCGATCACAGCCACACTTTCTCCCAGTTTTACATCGGCTCTCCGTAATCCTTGGAAAGCAATTGATCCCAAAGCAACCGAACTCGCGCTTTGAAAATCAAGATTCTCTGGTATTTTTACCACTAAATTTTTGGGGACAGCAACGAATTCAGCGTGGTTTGCCTTCCCTGCTCCAGCACAAGCCACTCGGTCTCCAACCTTAAATTCTTTTATATTCTTACCTACTTCAATTACTACCCCAGAACTTGAGTAACCTAAATAACTTCTTGCTTCCTTTTTGCTTTCTGCTATTTCTAAAGCCGTTTTTAATCCCTTCTTCTTTAAAACATCCAAGCCCTTTTTAAATTTCTCGGGATCAGATAAAATTTTTTTAATTAGTCCTCCTTTTGATGCTTTCTTACCGGAAAGTTCTGTGCCGGCACTAATCAAAGAAAAAGCAGTTTTCACTAAAACCTCACCGCTTTTTATGGTAGGAACTGGCACGTCCTCTACTATTATTTCTCCCTGACTTAATAATACTTGTTTCATAAATTAGTCTTTACCTAAAATTTTTGTTTTAAATCCAGCCTTCTGCCACTTTTGTTCATTGATTGAATTTCGAGCATCAAAGATATTTTTCTCTCTCATATTTTTTATTTCTAACGGATTAATAGTTTTATAAAAGTCGTGGTCGGTAATCAAAACTATACAATCAGAGCCTTTAGTTGTTTTTTTAAAATCTTTTTCTATTTTATAAGGAAAATCGTTCACATAGGGATCGTGAATTTCTACCTGCCAACCTTTCTTTTTGGCTAGTTTTATTATCTTTAAGGCCGGTGTTTCCCGCCAATCATCAACATCGGCTTTATAAGCCACTCCCAAAATAGTTACTGTCGGTTTTTTAATTTCTTTTAGCATTTCAGCAACACGCCCCACCACGTAATCCGGCATTGAATCATTGATGTTCCTAGCCAGTTTTATGAATTTCGTCCCATTAACGCCGCGCTTTATCAAGAACCAGGGATCTATTGCTAGGCAATGACCCCCTACTCCTGGACCAGGCAAATGAATATTTACTCTAGGATGCAAGTTGGCTAATTTTATCGCTTCCCAGACATTAATGTGAATATTATCACAAAGCTTAGCCAATTCATTGGCAAACGCTATATTTATATCTCTGAAAGAGTTTTCTATAAGTTTTACGAACTCAGCTGTTGTGGCATTTGTCAAATAAATTTTCCCCTTAACGAATGATGAATATATTAATTTCGTTAATTCTGCCGATTTGTTATCAATACCGCCGATAATTCTGTCATTTTCTGCCATTTCTTTTATTGTTCTTCCGGGTATCGCTCTCTCCGGAGCATGAGACAGATAAACCTGCAAATTTTTATCTTTTTTCTTTAGAATTGGTAAAACAACTCTTTCTGCTGTGCCGGGAGGTATAGTTGACTCAATAATTACCAAATTTCCATTTTTTAAAACCCTGCTTATATCTCCTGCGGCCTGTTTTACAAATCTTAAATCAGCTTTTTTATTATTAGTAATGGGAGTAGGAACTGCAATTATAAAAACATCGGCTGGCTGAATCTCAACAGAAAAATTCGTATTCTTGAAGGCTTTTTGGAAAATCTTTTGCAGACCTGGTTCTTCAAAAGGAAGTTGTTTATTCTTTAGTTTGTTTATCTTTTTTTTATCTAAATCCACTCCTATCACTTTGTAACCGGACGAAGCCAAAAAACAAGCAGTTGGCAAGCCGATGTAGCCCAAACCCAAAACACAAATTGTTTTATTTTTTGCCATATTTTTGGATAATATTGATTATTTCTTCTCCGGCCTTGCCGTCGCCAAAAGGGTTTTTCCAATTTCTTTTTTTATTTAGCATTCTTGAGACGCATCTTAAGACTTTTTTGGGGGTTGCCCCAGCTAAAATATTGCTTCCCACTTCTAAAGTTTCCGGTCTTTCAGTATTGTTTCTTAAAGTAACACAGGGTATTTTTAAAATACAAGATTCTTCCTGAACTCCCCCAGAATCAGTTAAAACTAATTTGGTATTAGCTTGTAATTGTAAAAAATCCAGAAAGCCAATGGGTTCAATTAACCGAACACCTTTAGGAATTGATAAATCAAATCTGGCTATCATCTTTCTGGTTCGGGGATGAATCGGATAAATAACAGGCAAATTAAATTTTGCGTAAATTAACCCCAGGCTTTCCAAAATCTCTTCTAATCTTTCTTTTTTGTCAACGTTTTCCTGACGATGAACAGTCACTAAAAAATAATTTTCTTTTTTAAGCTTCAGCTTGTCTAATATCTTTGATTTCTTTTTGGCTAATTTTAAATTCTGATAGACAGCATCAACAATTGTATTTCCGGTGACAAAGACTCTCTTTTTAGGTATTCCTTCTGAAAGTAAAATATCTTTTGCTTTCTTGGTTGAAGTAAAAAGAAAATCTGAGCAATGGTCGGTTAAAATCCGATTAATTTCTTCTGGCATTTCTCTAAAATACGACCTCAAACCTGCTTCTATATGTCCTACTTTCATACCTAATTTGACAGCCGCTAATGCTCCAGCTAAAACTGTGTTGGTATCTCCTTGTACTAAAACAATATCTGGTTTTTCCTTGATTAAAACTTTCTCTATGCCAATCAACATCTTCCCAGTTTCCTCAGCGTGGGTTCCAGAACCTACATTAAGATTATATTTTGGTTTAGGTAGTTCTAATTCTTTAAAAAATATTCTATCTAAATTTTCTGAATAGTGCTGGTTGGTGTGTAAAATAAAATAATCGATTTTTCTTTTCTGACATTCTCGAATGATAGACGACATTTTTATTATCTCTGGACGAGTACCCAAAATGATACAAATTTGCATATTTTCAAATAAAATATTATATATTTTGCCTAAACCATTTTGTTGTTTCCTTTAATCCTTCTTCTAAACTATATTTCGGTCTCCAGCCGAGTTCTTTTTTTGCTAGGGAGTAATCCAAACAGCTTCTTTTCTGTTCACCCGGCTTCGCCGGACCGTGAATTTCTTGACAATTAGAATTGGTTAATTCCTTAATTCTTTTAAAAATTTCGTTAATACTCGTTTCTTTAGCGGTCCCAATATTATAAATACCGCTTTTTTCTTTTTCCATCGCTAAAAGGGCTGCTTCAACCACATCGTTAACGAAAACGAAATCACGAGTTTGTTCACCATCGCCGTTAATTATCACCTCTTCATTTTTCAGCATTTTGTCGCAAAAAATGGCTATCGCTCCAGCCTCCCCTTCTGAATTCTGGCGGGGTCCATAAACATTGGCAAACCGTAGAATAACAGAATTCAAGCCATAAGTTTTTTTGTAAAAATGGAGATATTTCTCAACTGTTAATTTGCAAATTCCATAAGGCGACTCTGGTTTTTCCAAATGATTTTCCGGAGTGGGAATAACATCTGTATCGCCATAAATTGCCCCACCGGTTGAAGCAAAAATAACTTTTTTTACACCGGCATTCTGGCAATTCCCTAAAAGATTTAAAGAACCTAAAATATTGATTTTAGCGTCAGATATCGGATTTTTAACGGATTGCCTGACATCAATCTGGGCAGCCAAATGAAAAACAATTTCTGGATTTTCAGTTTGAAAAATCTGAGAAATTTTGGAATCACAAATATCTAAGTTATGAAAATCCGCCCTTGGGTTAAGGTTTTCTTTTTTGCCGGTGGATAGGTTGTCAATAACCACAACTTGGTGCCCTCCGGCTATTAATTTATCGGTGAGGTGGCTTCCGATGAAGCCGCAACCACCTGTTACCAATATCTTCATATATATATTATCTGAATAAATCCGAATTGTTACCGAATCTACGAATTAGTTAATTTTTCGAAAGCATTTCAATAACTCATCCTTTATTAATAATCGTCTAATATCTGAATTTGCTATTAAAGCATAAGAGGGTTTATGAGAAAAACCAATATACTCTATTTTCTTTTTCATTACCCTTACTTTCTCAATTGCCGGAATAAGGTCTGTATCGGAACTGACCAAAATCGTAGTGTCGTAAAGATTTTCATAAGCCCCAGTTAATAAGTCAACCGCCATTAAAACATCCACCCCTTTTTCGTGATAAATCTCATCAGTTTTTAACATATGGCCAAAACCTATCTGCCAATTTTTTCTTCGAAGTTTGCCAATTAAAATCCTCTGATTTCTCCACAATTCAAAACTCTTAGGATTGCTTCCTTCTACACGTATTGACCCAATGTAATATTTTTTAGATGTCAATTCTCAATTGCTAACTAAAAACTGGGCAAATCTCTCATAATCAAAATTTAGAAGATCCTTCAATCCTAATTCTTTTAGGCGATGATAAAAATTGCTTCCATCAATAATGATAAAAACTCTTTCTGCCATATATATATAAAAACCCTGCGAGATCTAAAAGATGTCGCAGGGGAAGTTAACTATCTTAATTTTAGCAAAACCAAAAACTTTGTCAAGTGCCTTTTTTATTTTTTTATTTTTGATTATTGTAATAAACATATTATTAATCACTGATTAGATTACTGCCACTTTTTTATAGCTTCAGAGTAACGCTGCCAGGTGCCGCAATCTGTCCATTTGCCCTGAAATTTAAATCCGGCTAATTTTCTTTCTTTGGCTAATTTTGGAAAAACATCCTTTTCAATCATTGAAAATTTTGGTCCTGGATGATAATCAAAAATCTCCTGGCTTAAAAGGTAAAGGCCTGAAGAAATATATTTTGAGGGCGGATTTTTTGGCTTCTCCAAAAATTTAGACACTAATTTGCTCTTCGTTACAACCACTCCATAGTCCTGCGGATTTTTAACCTTAACCAAGGCAATAGTGGCAATACCCGGCGCTTTTCGGTGAAAACAAGCCATTTCTTTTAAGTCAACCATTTTTAGCTCATCGCCATTAGTTAGAAAAAAGTCATTGCTGCGGAGCCAATCCCGCAGATAATAAAGCCCGCCAAAAGTTCCTAAAGGCTTTGATTCCTCTATTAACAAAATCTTTTTTCTTGGAAAAAACCTTTTCTTCCACCAATTAAATTCTTCTTCAAAATCTTTTGAAATTAAAATAGCAATATCAGAAATATTATACTGGCAAAAAAGCTCAACCAAATAATTTATAATCGGTTTTCTCTTCACCGGCAAAAGAGGCTTTGGAATCTCATAAGTAATAGGATATAACCTGGTCCCCTTCCCTCCTGCTAGAATAACTGCTTTAAGATTCTTGGGCATAGTTTTGTCTCTAATAAGGCATTTTAACTTTTAATCCTTTGATAAACTTAAAATCTTTTATGTTTTTTGTAATCAAAACTTTATTTTTATTTAGAGTAGTAGCTGTAATAAGAGCATCAGGAATTTCTAAACCGTATTTTAGCCGGTAATTTTTCATCAATTCCATTGCTAAATCAGAAGTTTTGCTATCTATACATAGAATCTTGAACTTCTCTAAAAAAGATAAATTAAGCTCTAACTCTCTTTTATTGCCACTCCCCTAAATAATTTCCATAGCAGTAACGACAGAAATATTACGTACTTTTAAAGAATCCAAAAAATCTTCAGCTCTTGGAAGACTCCTTAAATAATCTACCAAAATGCTCGTATCTATTATTGTATTTTTTACCTTAGAAGTTTGGGCCATTCTTTCTTTGGTTTTTTCAAAAGATTACTTAGAGCACTTCTAATCTCCTTTTCGTATCTTCTCCAAGCTTTGCTCCTTAAACTCCTTACATATCCCGCACTAGAAAACTCTTCCTTCATAGGAAAAGGATATATGATAGGCTCAATAAAATCAGGTATTTTTATTGTAGTAGAATTACTCCTCATAATACTTTCGTTACTATTTAATTTTATTTTCACCGACTTTTTCTCCGTCTAAATAGAGAATAATTTCATTTTCCTTTTGGCTCCAAGTGAAAGCAACTTGGTGTTTTCTTTTATTAGACAAATCTCCCACTTTTATCGAAACCTCTTTCCTTTTTTCTCCTTTAAGTTGGTAAAAAGCCCTTAATATATTTTTAGCATCCTTGATTATAGAAATTTTACCTTCATCTCTAGATGCTTCAAAAAGAAGAGTCCTCTGGTTATTATTCCAATTCAATTTGCCCGCCCCGACCCAGAAACTAATTGTGCCTTGTTTTAAATTTAAAGGGAAAATTTGATTTTCCATATTATTCAGTCTACCAAAATTTTAAGGCATAATCAATCTTTTGGCAGCCGCCCTCGTTACGAAAAATACCAAAAAATAAACCACAGCCCCAATTAAAACACAAAACAAAACATTGAGCCTATAAACTGTCGGCTGAATAATTACTGCATACATCACAGCGGTTGCAATGAGAATTGATAGAAAGTCTCCGAGAGATTTTCTGGAAAAAAGCCTAACTGCAGTGTGTTTTCTGGCTAAATATAAGAGCAAAAAAAACATTAAAGCGTAAGTAATAACCGTTGTAAAAGCCGCCCCATAAAGGGAATAAAGAGGAATCAAAACAGCGTTTAAGGCAATGTTAACAATTGCTCCTGCCATTGCAACCCAAAACATTTTCTTTTG
This sequence comes from bacterium, assembly GCA_021158045.1. GTDB lineage: Bacteria > Patescibacteriota > Minisyncoccia > Minisyncoccales > CG1-02-41-26 > JAGGVK01. Next base: position 16,925 of record JAGGVK010000008.1, read on the forward strand.
CTGGTTATAAACAATTAAAAGCTGGTTTAAGGGGCTGGAAAGATAAATTATTCCCGCTACCACCATTAATATCTGAAAAGCCAAAATGGAGGGAGCAAAGCTGGGGTCGTAGATATAGTAGATTATCTTCGGCGCCAACACTAAACCGCCTACTGCTAAAGGGGCTCCGAAAAATATTATAGATTTTATATAGTAGTTCCAGATTCTCTGGAGTCCCTCCTTGGACTTTTCGTAAAAGCTGCTAAGGGCAGGAAAAAAACTTTGAGAAATCAACCCTAACGGAATTAAGACAACCCCCATAATTTTAGCTGCAGCATTATACCAACCCGTTTGCGTTAACTGCCCAAAATAGCCCATCATTGCCGAATCGGTGTTGCTATACAAAGTAGCAAAAATTCCCCCAACCGCCAATGGCCAAGAGAGGGCTAAATAACTCTTCCAAGTTATTTTATTAAAACGAAAGCGCAGCAAAGAATGCCCTTTACGGAAAAAGAAAAATAAGACAACTCCAAAAGCAAACAATGCTCCCACCAAATAAGCAAGCCCTAACGATTGGATTGAGGGAATGGTCAAAAGTACCAGAAATCCAATACCGGTTACCACTATTGCCTGGATAATTTTCCCCCAAGATTCGTATTCCATCCTTTGCCGAGCCCTAAAAAAGGCATAAAAGATGTTACACAAACTAGACACTATCATAGAAGCCCCTAAAATCAGAATCAGGTTTCGAATCAGGGGATTTTGGGTAATAAAAAAAGAGCCTACAAAAATTACGCCAAAGGTTACAAAGCCAAGCACAACTTTCAAAGAAAAAAGAGCAGGAAAATCCTTCTCCCTTTCTTTAGACTTGGCAAATTCTCGAGTAGCGATGGTAGAAACGCCTAAATCAAGAAGCGCAGAAAACAAAGCAACAAAAGCCAAAGCAAAAGTAAACTTCCCATACTCGGTGGCTCCTAAAATTCTGGCGATAAAAACAATTAGAAAAAACTTCAGGACTCTGCTAACAAACTCGGAAAAGCCTAACCAAAAAGTATTCTTGGCAATTGTTTGGCGCACTCCGATATTATCCAAAAAAAATGACTTAGGATGGAAGATGATATTTTTGATATAAAACCAAACCCTCATAACTGCTTTTTCAACCAGCCATTAAGCGGAGCCTATCTGCCTATCCTAATGGCTGATATGCATACGACTAATAACTCTCACCTAAAATCTCGTTAATTTTCCTCCGAGTAGATGGACCTACATAACCGGTCCCTTTTCTTAATCCCAAAGGAAATAAAATGTCTTTAGCATACTTTTCTTGAAAACGGATGACTGCCTGTTTTGTTAGGTCCCCAAAAAAACCTGTTACCAATCCCTCGGGATAAATATTGCTTCCTTGGGATTTTAAGAAATTCTGCAAAAGGCGAACCTGGGTTCCTTTCATACCCATATGAAGATTTTGGGCAAAATTGCTTAAAGCAAACTTTTTCTTCAAGATGGAAACAATCTGCGCCTGGACTTTAGCAATCTCAGCTTTTAGAGCAGCAATCTGTTTTTCTAAGGCTTCAATTAGTTTTTCTTTTTCATTCTTAAACTCCATTGAGGCTTGAATAGAGAAATGGGTGAACGATTCCCAGCCGTCAAACCCCTTTATTTTGGTTTGCACCGAGGGAGCCAAGGTAAGAGAAGTCCACTCCTTTCCAAAGTCTTGGAGAGAAATTTCTCCAGTTCCATTATTGCCCAATGCAAAAAAACTCATTGCACACTTCCCGCTGTCATCACAAAGCACATAAGGAACTTTGAAATCCGCGTTGCTGTCAGCACTTTTGAAAACAACTTTCAGGTTTCCCTCTCCTCCCATAATTCTATACCAATGGCCAGACCATGGCTTAACAGCATAATTCAGCGAGACACTTGTCATTTGGGTAGAAGGCAAAAAAATCAGCGAAGGAGTAACACGAAGATTCGCGAGGCTCTTGCCCTTAAAGCAATATTGTTCTCCCAAAGAACAATCGTTTAGAAAAATGGCTAAGGTCCAGTCGGTAAAAACTTGGGAAAAATTTTTATGGTAGCCATTTTCTTTTAACGCTTCGTTGAGCGAAGGTATCCCTGCTTCTTTTGAATGCAACGAATCTGCCAATATTTTTATCCCATAATGCTCAACTAAATATTGGCTAAAAATATTAATAACCCCATAATCAGAATTTTGCGCTTGCCATTCGGTTAAAGAATCAGAGGGATTTTGAATAAATTGCTTTACTCTTTGCTGTAAGTTGCTTCCTTGGTATTCCTCGTCATAACCTAATAAAGTTGGCGAATAATCCGCTCTCAGTTCATTTAGCCAAATTTCTTCTTCAATGCCTCTTAAGCGGTCTTTCTGGTTAAAAGTGATAAGATGGGTAAATTCATGGGCTAAATAACTTTTTGTAATAGGGGAAAAAATGCCTTTTGCCGCCAAATAAACCATTTCTCTCTCGTTTGAATCAGGCGCCTGCACCTTTTGATATTCATCTTGGGTTCTAAAATAACCAGCCGCCCCCTCTTTCATTTGCTGAAAAAGAATTGCGATATGATAATCATTATCAATCCCTGGGCGCCATTCCGAACCATAAATTGAGGTTAAAGTAGGATAAATTTTATTGTCAAACTCTTTGGCTAAATTAGTTAAATTTCGTTTAACTTCTGCCTTTTTTTCTTCGGTTAAATTTTTGTACCATCCGCTTTCCAAGTAAAAATATCCATATTGGGAAACTTTTTCTAAAGTCGCCAAAATTTTCGTTCTTGACTGAGCATCATAAGTTGAATCAACAAAAAAAGTTTTTGTTTGCCCTTGAGTATCAGCCAAAACAAAAACCGGAGATAAAAAAATCAGCAATATAAAAACTAAAGTGAATTTTTTACCGAGTTTAGCGAACATAATTATTAGCCATAATTTTTTATTCTAACATAAATTTTCTAAAAATAAAGCAAAAAAAACCGCTCTTTAGAGCGGTTTTTAAAAAATTTAACACTACAGCCAATCTGCGCCTATTTTAACTCTTAAAAATTAAAACTTGAACTTCTCGCCAAATTTCCCGATAAGCGGCAATGGTTTCTGCTCACCCTTGGAAGCATTCGAGACACCGACAATGAAAAGAGCAAACACAAAAAAACCTATTAGCCAAGATAATCCCCAACCGAGGAAAGGAATGAGAAATAAAAATTGATTTATTATCGCAGCTGCTATAGCGGTAATAAAAAGAGCTAAACCTTGTTTGACATGGTATTTGACGAAAGGGTCATTTTTGGCATTGGTCAACAAGGGAATAAAGAAAAGGATATAGGCAACAATTGCCATGCCTGTGTTCCTTTCCTTTTTTGGCGTTTCTTCCATAAATTTAAAATAACTTGATTAAGCACTCTCGACCTTTCCAAGAATTAATTAATTATACTAAATTTTAAGGTTTAATGCTAATATGCAAAAGTTTAGTTTGGCACAAGGCGATTTTTTTTGGTAGAATAGTAGAAAGTCGAGAAAAAGAAATAACTAATAATTTAAAAATACAGGTATGATGAAAGACTCAATAAAAGATTTAAAAAAGGGTTCAATAATAGCAATCATTTTAGTGATAGTAGCAATAATAGCTATAGGCACTTTTGGTACTTTTGCGTCCATCGAGCTCTTAAAAGAAAAATCTGGACAGGAAACAGGAGGAAAAAATTTCATTGAAACAGCCAAGGAATATTTAGGAAAAAAATTAGGGAAAAAGAGCAAGATTGGAGAAAAAAGTTTAGTAGAAAAATCCAAAGAGATAATTACCAAAGAAGCTACAATTGACGCTTGTAAAAAACAATCTGACACGAAAGGTAGGGATAAATGTTTTATGGGGGTAGCTATGTACTATCGAGATTCATCCGTTTGTAACTATATAAGCAAATTGGAAGATAGAAAAACCTGCCAAAAAAGCATAGAAGAATACAATAGAGCAATAGAAGAAAGAGATAGAGAATTAGCAAAATTATCGCCGAAGCAAAGAGCCCAAATGGAAAAAATAGGCAGTAAAGAGTTTCAAGAAAAGATGGAACAATTTTCCAAAATGATGCCTAGCTCGCCCGAAGAACAAGCGAAAATGATGCAAACTGAAAAATACCGAAACTTTCTGGAACAACTTTATCAAACAGTGATACCGGGTTTCAAATTACAAGCGCCAACGACACCCGGAGAAACTGGGACAGTTGGCAGAGGGCCTGGAGGGGGCGTAACCGAAGATATATATAGAATAAGCGCGGAAAGAGAAAAAGAAAATGAACCCTATGTAAAAGAAGCCGAAGCATTAAGCGACAATGTAAAAGTAGAATATTCAGCCCTTTTGCAATATGCTACGTATCTTTATGGAACAGAGGGAATGTGGAGCGAAAACGCGAAAGAAGCAATGGATAAGCTGGATGAGATAGAAGATGAAAACAACATCAGTGAAGGGGCATCTCAAATGATTATGACAGTGGTTGCTAGCGACCCAACATTGCAACAAAGAGCTGAGGAGCGTTATAACCAGTTGTTAAAACAAGGACTGTAAAATGAAAATCTAAAAAACTCTCTTGCTAATCTGGACAAGTTTCACGGACTTGGTCTTGTATTCGAGAACCTAAATTCATAGCCCAAAGATTGTCATAATCACTCATTGTTTCTGAATAAAGTTTGTATTCTTCCATGGTGACACCAAACTCATTTTTCAACCGCTCTGGCCATTCTTCCAGCCATCTTTGATAGGCTTCTATGTCTGACCCTCCTCTAGACATAGCACACCGCTGTTCTACACCTATCTTTACATATAAAGCTTCATTCATTTTTCCTATTTTCCCTTGCATTGCATTCCATTTTTCAGAAAACTCCTTTTCTTTCTCTAGGCATTTTTTCCTCGTAGTTATATTTCCCCCACCCATTGAGCCATCAGTAACTTCTATACGATTACAAAGTTCAGGATTTCTAAAATGGACAGCTATTTGATGAAAACAAGCATCTCTGAGATACATACGAGTTCCAGCTACAGTTTTGTTAACTTGCTTCTGACAATATTCAACCATTTCTTTTTGGCTTATATCTTCTATATTCTTCTCAAAAATAGGATTATTCTGTTCGATGCTACTTGTTTCTCCGCCTGCTCCTTCTTCACCCCCTTCAGACGCATTCGGTAAAGTTCCTTGGATGCCCTGTCCCGGCATTCCCGGCATTCCCGGCATTCCCGGCATTCCCGGCATTCCCTGCATCCCTGGCATCATTGGCATAATACTTCCCTTTCCTTCCTCAAGTGATTTGTAATACTCTTCAATCTTTTCCTTGGTGCACCCTTTCTTTATCTCGGGGTCTTTAATTCTCTTACAAAGACTGGCATCGCGATAAGAATAAGCTATTATATTATAACAGAAATCTTTACTCTCCTGGTCAGAA
>JAGGVK010000042.1 GCA_021158045.1 bacterium
AAATGTTAGATGTCAAAACTATTTCTTGCCTTTAAGGGTTAATAAACTTGAACCAAGCATTTTCCCAATCTCATTAGCCTCTTCTATTAAGGGATTGGTCTTTGAAGCGCTTGTCAGCTTCCCATCTTATAAAAGACCTAACCAGTAAATTGTCTCATTACAACTCTTAAGGGCAATCTCATAAAACTTAATGAAATCCCTTTTAGAACTTGATGATTTCTCTTCAACCAAGTTTGCTTCTTCAGATTTAACATTTAACATATGGATTTGACATTTGACATTTGACATCTAACATTTCTTTCGCATTTTGAGATTTGAGATTTTGCTTTTCTAATTTTACATTTTGAATTTTCTAATTTTGCATTTTGAATTGTGATTTTGAGATTTGAGATTTGAGATTTGAGATTTGAGATTTAACTGGGATTCTTCGCCTAAGGGCTTAGAATGACAACGAGTCCGGGTCTCGTTGATAATTTGATAATTAGTCAAAAATCTACTTATTTTACACACACAATTGACGATACTTGGGATATGGTGTATATTAAATGTGTATTAAGAAGTTCTTTTTACAATATAATAATGGAAAGGAGGTGAGGTTATGCAGGATAATACAGTAGTAAGAATAGAGAGATTGCTGGCAAGAATTGCCAGCAAAAAGGAATTTCAAGGGCTTTCTGAAGAGGAGATTGAATTTATAAAGTTGTTGATGCAGCTGAAATTAGAGAAAATCAAAGAATATGCGGAAAGGTATGTTAATATTATTAGAAGGCCCGAATGCTGGATTTAGGAAGTTGGAAAAGAGATTAAGAAAGGGGGTAGAAAAAAAGAGAAAGCGGATTTATTTTTATTAAAAAACTGAATAAAGACTATCCCGCATTTGCGGGATTTTTATTTTACTCTCTTTTAAAAATTGCTATAATATAAAATATGCCCAAAACCGGAAGTAAAAAAGTTGTGAAGTTCCTTATTGCTCTTTTGGCAAGTTTGGTGCTTTTTGGTGTTGTGATGGAAATAGTTGGTTGGGAGAATATTCAAGCGTCTTTTTCTTTACTTTTTAGCCTTAATGGGTTTGTTGTTTTCTTTTTGGCGGTGGTTATAGTTATTGTGAGTGTTTTAAGATGGAGGTCGGTTGTTAAAGCGCAGGGTTATAATATTCCGTTTCGCGATTTGCTGAAGTTTGACCTGGTTGGTTATGCTATTTCTTATCTTACGCCTGTTGCTCTCTTTGGAGGGGAAGTATTTCGCATCTATTTTTTGAAAAAGAAGTATCAGTTTCTCTCTTGGCAAAAAACAGTGGCTTCAGTAGTGATTGATAAAATTATTGATTCTACTGTCTTTTTAGTGTTTTTAGTAGCTGGCCTTTCCAGTTTTGTTTTTTATGGAAATTTTCCTTCAAGGACAATTGGCTTGTTTGTTTTCTTGGCTGTAGCGGGTTTGTCAGGGCTTTTATTATTTTTTTACTTTAAAAGTTCTCGGCGAGAGAGTGTTTTGGAATGGTTCTTAAAAATTTTAGGAATTAACAAGGAAAAAATTAAAGGAACAGCCAATGGCAAAATTGTTTTTGATACAGAGAGAGAAATTCTTTCTTTTTTTTCTGAAAAAAAATTGGCAGTCTTAGAAACAATGCTTATAAGTTTCGTTAAGTATTTTTTGTTTCTTATAAGATGTGCCTTTTTGATATTTCTCTTGGAATCTAAACTTGGAATATTGAAAAGTTTAGCAATCTATGGTTTTTCGCTTCTTCCTGCTCTTTTGCCATTACCTGCTTCTATTGGAGGGTTGGAAGCAAGTGAAGTTTTTGCTTTTGGCGCTTTGGGTTTCCGTTCTAGTTCAGGAGCGGTTTTCAGTATGGTTTGGCGAGGAGTTGACCTTCTTATTTGCTTATTAGGAATTTACTTTTTTATTAAGTTTGGGGTTAAAATTGCGGAAATAAAGATTTTAAATTTTTTAGACAAACTTAATAATCACAATATCAGCAAATCAGATAGTGCCAGTTAAATCAAGTTGCCTATGAAAATTCATTTAACATTTAATAAAGTAGTAAAGATACTAATCTTAAGTGATTTAGTTTTTTATGCTGGTTGGGGGCTTTTTAATCCTGTTTTTGCTATTTTTGTTACAGAACGAATAAAAGGAGGAAATGCTTTTGTGGCTGGGATGGCTTCTGCTGTTTACGCTCTTACCTTAGCATTATTAAGGGTGCCTATTGGTATGCTTCTGGACGCTTGCCCTTCTGAGAAGGACGACTATTTCAGTATGGTTATTGGCCTTTTTATTGCCTCAATAGTACCATTTGCCTTTATTTTTACAAAAACTCCTTTGGGTGTTTATGTTTTGCAAGGAATACACGCTGTTGGTATGGCTCTTTCTCTTTCTGGTTGGACGGCTATTTTTACCCGTCATATTGATAAAGGCAAAGAGGCTACTGAATGGAGCTTAGACGCTACATCTGTTGGACTGGGAAGCGGAGTTGCTGCTGCTATAGGAGGATGGGCAGTGACTAAATTTGGATTCTCAACAGTGCTTTTGTTTGTAGGTGTTTTTGGTTTAGTTGGTTCTGTTTTGTTGTTAGCATTAAGAAACAACATCAAAGGGGTTTTTGACCACGGCTTACATTTTTCCTTTCATGATATCTTTAATAAGGAGAAACAATAATGGCAAACAAAGAGCTTTCAAAGATATTTTCTGATATATCTAATTTCTTGAAGGCGAAAGGAGTATCGTTTAAGCCTTATGCTTACCAGAAAGTAGCCCTTTTGCTTGATAGTTTAGAAGAGGATGTAGGAGAAATATATAAAAATGGAGGCATAAATGCTTTAATGAAAATTCCTGGGGTAGGCGAGAGTATTGCCAAGAAAATTGAAGAGTATTTGAAAACAGGAAAGATAAAATATTACGAGGCATTAAAAAGCAAAACCCCAGTTAAAATGGGAGAGCTAACTTCAATTGAGGGAGTAGGGCCTAAAATGGTTGAGAAATTGTATAAGTATCTCCAAGTGTGCAATCTTAAAGATTTAGAAGAAGCGGCTAAAAAACATAAAATCAGAGAGCTCCCCGGCTTTCAAGAAAAAACTGAGCAAAACATTTTAGAGGGGATAGCCTTCTTAAGAAAATCAAAAGGAAGATTTTTGTTAGGCGAAATATTGCCTATCGTTAGAAGTATTAAAGAAAGAATAGAGGCGCAGGAATATGTGCAGAGGGTAGATATTTGCGGTTCAATCAGGCGAAGGAAAGAGACGATAGGAGATGCGGATTTATTAGTGGAATCTTCCCATCCCGCTAAAATCATTGACTATTTTGTTTCCTTGCCTGATATTGCTAAGGTGTATGCCAAGGGCCCAACTAAGGCGATGGTAATGCTCAAGAACAATCTCCATGTTGACTTAAGGGCTATACCAAAAAGAAGCTATGGAGCAGCATTGCAGTATTTTACAGGTTCTAAAGACCACAATATTGTAACTAGAAAAATTGCTATAGAGAAAGGCTTAAAGTTGAATGAATATGGGCTTTTTAGAGGCAAAAAAAAGATTGCTGGTGGAACAGAAGAAGGCATTTATAAGGCGCTTGGTATGGACTGGATGCCTCCCGAGATAAGAGAAAACACAGGAGAGATAGAGTTATCTCTAAAGCATAAAACGCCGCATCTTATTGGTTATCATGATGTCAGAGGCGACTTGCATTGCCATACGAAATGGGATGGGGGCAACAACTCAATTTTGGAAATGGCAGAGGAAGCAATGAAATTGGGATATGAATATTTGGGTATTTCTGACCACACAAAAGCCCTGAAAATAGAGCATGGATTAAATGAGAAGCAGCTATTGCAACAAAGGAAAGAGATAGACAAGTTAAATGCTAAATTCCAAATGTTGAACACCAAATTTAAGATATTGCAAGGAGCAGAAACAAATATTTTAAAAGATGGTTCTATTGACATAAAGGAGGAGGCATTAAGTAAATTGGATTATGCAATTGCCGGAGTCCATGCTTATTTTAAAATGTCTCGAGCACAAATGACAGAGCGCATTATTAAGGCAATGCGAAATCCATATATTAAAATTATTGCCCATCCTACTGGAAGAATATTAAAAAAAAGGGATAATTATAAAATTGATTTTAACAAAGTTCTCAAGATGGCTAAAGCAACAGGAACAATTTTAGAAATAAATTCCCAACCAGAAAGATTAGATTTGGATGCCCAAAATATTAGAAAAGCGAAAGAAGCAGGGGTAAAAATGATTATTAATACCGATGCCCACTACAAAAGCCATCTTCATTATATGGAATTAGGGATTTCTCAAGCCCGGCGAGGTTGGGCAGAAAAAAAAGATATTGTAAATACCTACCCTCTAAGAAAATTTTTAAGGGCACTAAAAAAGGCGAAGCTCTGATAACTCCTGTTAGTTTAGGCGTAAAATGCAAAAATAAATATGGTTGTTTAGCGCAAAATGTTTTTAATATAGTTTTTTTGTGATATACTACAAAAGAAAATGTTTAGTCTTTAAATTCGCTTCTATGGAAAAAGAAAAAGAACCTTTAGGTAAAAGAGAGCAAAAAAATGTTAAGAGCAGGGAAGAAACAAAAAAGCAGATTATTTTAGCTATTTTAGGAATTGGAGCTATTTTGCTTTTTTGGCTGCTATCGTCTTGGATGTATAAGTAAATTGAAAAAACGAAAAACCGCAGAGCGAGATTGAAAAAGAGAATTAGTTTAATTTTAGATTTTAGATTGTCATTTTTCATTTTTAATTTTTCACTTTTCATTTGACTTAGTTACTTTTTAGATTTTAGATTTTCATTTTTCATTTTTCATTTTTCATTTTTAATTTTCATTTGGCTGAGCCCGCTTTAGCGGGACGAAAGAATATGCCTATAGAAAAATCAGCGGGTATTATTGTATTTCGAAAAAAAGAAGGTAAAATTTTTTACCTTCTTTTACATTATGAATTGGGCCACTGGGGTTTTTCAAAAGGCCATATTGAGAAAGGCGAAACGCCGCAAGAGGCGGCAAAAAGGGAATTGGAAGAGGAAACAGGTATTAAAGAAGCGGAAATTATCCCGGGCTTCAAAAAATGGTTTAAGTATTTTTTTAGAAGCAAAGGGAACAATATCTGTAAAATTGTCACTTATTTTTTAGGAGAAACAAAACAAGAAAAGGTAAAACTTTCCTTTGAACATATTGGGTTTAAGTGGCTGCCTTTTCAAGAAGCAATAAAACAGTTGACTTTTAAGAACACAAAGACTCTTTTAGAACAAGCAAACAAATTTCTTTTAGGCTCTAAAACATGAAACTCAGTTTTAAAGAAAAAGTATTGGAGGCTGTAAAGAGAATTCCAAAAGGGGAAGTCTTAACATATAAGGAAGTGGCTGAAAAAGCCGGTAGCCCAAGGGCTTGGAGAGCGGTAGGAAATATATTGCATAAAAATAAAAACCCGAGAATTCCTTGTCATCGGGTTGTTCGTTCAGATGGTAGAATTGGAGGCTATAACAAAGGCCAGAGAAAAAAAATAAAACTTTTGGAAAAAGAAGGGATAATATTTAGAATATAAATATACAACAGAGTAAGGAATCCGGCAAACAAGAAATTTACTTTTTTGTTTCCTCTACAACTTTTTCAAAAACATCAGGTTTTTCTTTTGCCAGTTGTGATAAAATTTTTCTGTCAATCTCAATATTTTTTTTCTTTAATAAGCCAATAAACTTGCTATAAGACAAGCCAAGATTTTTACAGGCAGCCGAAATTTGAACTTGCCATAACTTGCGGAAGTTCCTTTTTTTTGTTTTTCTGTCTCTGTAACTATAACTCCAAGCTTTTTGCAAAGCCTGTTTGGCAAGCCTGTATTTTGATTTTCTGCCCCAACGGAAACCTTTTGTATGCTTTAATACATTTTTTCTTCTTTTGTGTGCAATTTTTCCTCTTTTAACACGAACCATATGCCATAGTAGAAGTTATTTTTAAGCTTAAAATAGGCGTTTTATCTTTTTTGCCAAAGGCTTTGGAACCTTAATCCATTTTTTAAGTTTCCTTTTTTGTTTACCTCTTTTTTTAGCAAGATTATGGTCTTGTCCGCTAGGCCGTCTCAGCACTTTTCCCTGTTTTGTGATTTTAAATCTTTTCGCAAGAGATTTACGTATTTTTGTCATGCAAATATTTTGCTAATTTAAGCACAAATATCACGAATATTAGTGAAATTCGTGGTAAATTTGCGCAAATTAGGTAGATTTAGCCACAATAATTGTTAAGCCCCTGGGGGCTCTTTTTAGTTCTTTTTCAATTTTTATTGGTGTTGAATTTTGCAATGCCTCTAAGAATTTTTTTATTTTCTCTTTAGCAAAGTCAATTAAGCGCTTCTCTCTGCCTCGTAATTTCATTTCTATTCTTACTTTGTATCCCTTTTTTAAAAAATTCTCAGCCATTTTAATCCGTATTTGCATATCATGGTCGGAGATATTAAATCCCACTCTTATGTTTTTCAACTCGTCGGACCTTTCCTTATTTTCTTTCTTTCTTTCTTTCTTTTGTTGCTGGTAAATATATTTTCCATAATCTGCAATTTTGCATACGGGAGGCGTGGCATTTTGCGTAATTAAGATTAAATCCAAGCCATTTTCTCTAGCTTTTTGTAAAGCCTCTTCCAATCTGAAAATTCCCAAGTTTTTTCCTTTAGCATCTATTAATCTCACCTCTTTTGCTCTTATTTGGTTATTGATAAAAATTCTTTTTCTAATAGTTTATAAAGTTAATTTTAACAATTGTGGAGGTGGCGAGTTACGGGCTCGCGTCCAGAAGTTTTCTCTAAAGCAATGCTACAAGCTTAGCCTGTTTGGTTTTAGGATGCAAAAATGTAAAACAGGCAAAAATTTTCGCATCCGAGCCTTATGATTTTCGGTAATTTTTTAAGGCGAAAAAATTGCCTATCTCGATTTTATGACACCTAAATTCCTATCGAGAATTGGAAATTTAGGTGGGCTTTACGCAAAAGCTAAAGCCGGTTGGGCAAAGAAATTTTTTGCACCTAATTTTCTGTTAGATATTTAACGAGTATCTAACAATCTCGGCTTGCTTGCATTAGATGAAACTTCTGTCAAACCAATACGCCCCCATAACAACAGAACTTGTGGTATTTTATTTCTAAAATGTGCTTATGCGCCTTATTCTTATATCTTCTTTTATTTGCACAGAGCCTACTTTGCTGCCAATAGCAGCAGTCACTCTTTTACTTATCGCAGTTTTTCTTTTAATGTTCTTTTTATCTCTCTTTCAATATCTCTTTTTTTGATTTTTTCTCGTTTGTCAAATTTCTTTTTTCCTCGCGCTAAGGCAAATTCAATTTTAACTATGCCTCTTTCAGTATATACCTTAAGGGGTATCATCGTCAAGCCCTTCTGTTTACTTTTGCCAATGAGGTGCCTAATTTCTGATTTTTTCAAAAGAAGTTTGCGGGTCCTTTGAGGATTGTATTCTTTCTGGAGGTTTTCAGGTTGGTAAGGAGGGATGACGGCTCCTATAAGAAACACTTCTTCGTTTTTCAGTATTACAAAAGCCCCTCTAATGCTTATTCTCTTCATCTTTACAGATTTTACTTCTTGCCCTTCCAGAACAATTCCGGCTTTAAATTTTTCCAAAAGATGGTAAGAAAATTGGGCTTTTTTATTTTCTGCAATTAAAGCCATTTTTTGAGATTGTTTTTATTATCATATCCTAAATTGAATATTTTTCAACAATAAGTTAAACTTAAAGGAAATAGGGTTCAAACCCGCGCTAAGGAATATGCCAAGAGAGCTTATAAGAAAATACATTAGGAGCGCCCTGAAAGAGATAGGAAAAAAGCAGGGAATAAATCTTGCATCTCTGCCAAATGTTGAGATTGAGTTTAAGGGGAAACCTTTTGCTGATTATGCAACAAATGTTGCTTTAAAGAGCGCTTGTATTTTTCATCATAATCCGATGGTGTTTGCTTCTTTGATAAAGAAGATTATAGCCGGAAATGACAAGAGAAGAAATTTTAGCAAAATTGAGATTGCTGAGCCGGGTTTTATAAACTTCTTTCTTTCAAAATCTTTTTTGCAAAAAGGGTTATCTAAAGCATTAAAGAAGGGCAAGGAATTTTCTGAGATAAATATCGGCAAAGGGAAAAAGGTTCAAGTTGAGTTCATTTCAGCAAATCCTACCGGTCCCCTAACAGTGGCTAATAGCAGGGGAGGCCCTTTTGGCGATGTTTTAGGGAATATTTTAAAGGAAGCAGGCTTTGACGTAAAGAAGGCTTACTATGTAAATGATTACGGGGGGCAAATTTTAGCCTTGGGGCATTCTGTTTTGGGAGATAAAGAGAGTGTATATAAAGGAGATTATATTGTAGAACTTCGCAAGATTATCAAAGGGAAAAGCGTTTTTGAAGTTGGGGGAAAAGCGGCAAAATTTATCTTAAGAAAAATGATAAAACCCACAGTGCGGAAACTTGGCATTAAGTACGACGAATGGTTTTTGGAAAGCCGGTTGCATAAGAAAGGCAAGATTTTGGAAGTGTTAAAAATTTTAGACGAAAAAGGCCTCCTTTATGAGAAAGATGACGCTCTTTGGTTTAAATCTTCAAGATATGGCGACAAAAGAGATAGGGTGGTAGTGAAATCTAATGGCGCTAGAACCTATTTAGCAAGTGATATTGCTTACCATAGGCATAAATTTAGCCAGGAAAAATTTGACAAAGTAATAGATATTTGGGGGGCTGACCATTTAGATAATGTGCCCGGACTTCAAGCGGCAATGTCAGCTCTTGGTTACAAGGGGAAACTTGAGATTTTGCTTTTGCAGTTCGTTACTCTTTTTAGCAAAGGGAAAAAAATGAGAATGTCAAAGCGGGAAGGCAGATACGTGGCTATGGATGAATTATTAGATTTAGTAGGGAAGGATGTAGTGAGGTTCTTTTTCTTGCAAAAGTCTGCTGATACCCATTTGAATTTTGACTTGGATTTAGCCAAAGAGCAGTCGGAGAAAAATCCTGTCTATTACATACAATATGCAATAGCAAGGATATATAGCATTTTGCGAAAAGCAAAATATAAAACTTCTTCTTCGCGTTCGGAAATTAGAAATTATTTATTGTTTGAGAGAGAAATAAGGGATAGATATAACAAAAGGAGCAAATTCAAATTGATAGAGCATCCGTCAGAATTGGCGCTGTTGAAGCAACTTTTAAGGCTGCCAGAGATTATTGAAGACATATCAAGAAGTTACCAAGTGCAGAAGTTGCCGCAGTATGCTTTAGAATTGGCTACCTGTTTCCATCAGTTTTATCGAGATTGCCAAGTTTTAACGCAAAACAAAGAATTAAGAGACGCCCGTCTGTCTTTGATTTTGGCTACGAAAATTGTTTTAGAGAAAACATTGGGCTTGATGGGCATATCTGCTCCCCGGAGAATGTAGAGAGTTTTTATATTTTATGTTTAACCGTTACAAAACCCGTGGAATTGTTTTAGGGAGAGAGAATAAAGGAGAAGCCGACCAACTCTTTACAATTTTCACAAGGAGATTTGGCAAGTTAAAAGTTTTGGGAAGAGGCATTAGGAAAATAAAATCTAAACTTCGCTCTGGAGTTTGCCTTTTTTGCGTGTCGGAAATTGAGTTCATACAAGGAAGAATATTTAAAACTTTAACTGATGCTGTCTTGGTTAGGAAATTTTGGAGTTTAGGGAAAAATCCTCAGAAATTAGAAATTGCCTTCAAAATTGCTGAAGCCTTCGATTCCTTAACTGCTGGCGAAGAAAAGGATAAAAGGCTCTGGCAACTTTTAGTTAATGTCTTCTCAAATTTAAACAAATCCAATCTAAAGAGCGGAAGTTTTAAGTTAGAAATATCCTATTTTTGTTTTTTGTGGAATCTTTTTGTGCTTTTGGGATATAAGCCCGAATTTAGCCATTGCCTTTCTTGCGGTAAAGAACTGCGTTCCTTTGACTTGTATTTTTCTCCTCAAGACGGCGGTGTTTTTTGTGAGAAATGTTTTTTGAAGCTGCCTTATAAAAAGAGAGCTGAACTGGAGAGGACAAATTTGAATGTTGTGAAGATAGTTAGGTTTTTTATGGCAGGCGATTGGCGTTTATTAGATTCCCTACCTGTTGAAATTTCTTGTTCAGACAAAGAAAATATTGCACAAATATCTTCAACTTACCTGTCTTTTTTAAGAACACATTAATTCTTGTGGTTTTTCTTTATTTTTCGTAACCTTTAACTGTTGTAGATAACTTTTTATGTTTCCTCTTTATGACGAATCTCAATATTCGAGAAAAATTCCTTCAGTTACAATTCTTTTAATAGTTGTTAACATAACCATTTTTTTGTTTTCGTTGCCTAAACTTGATTTTTTTATTGGAAAGTTCGGCTTAATACCTGAGAGGTTTTTTGCCGGTGCGTCTCTTTTTACTCCTTTTACTTCTATGTTTTTTCATGGAGGTTTTTTGCATATTTTGGGAAATATGTGGTTTTTGGGAGTTTTTGGCCCAAATTTGGAAAGGAGAATTGGCCATTGGAGATTTCTGCTCTTTTATATTCTCTGCGGTTTAATTGCTGCCCTTTTTTATTTATTTTTTAATCAGCAAAGCACGCTACCGGTCATTGGAGCCTCAGGGGCAATTTCTGGTGTTTTGGGAGGGTATTTAGTTGTTTTTCCTAATCATAAAATTCGCACTTTGCTGCCTATTTTTATTTTTATTGACATAATAAGCGTCCCGGCAATATTCTTTATTGGCTTTTGGTTTTTGTATCAGCTCTTATATGTAGGCGCTGGGACAATGGTGGCGTATGTAGCTCATATTGGCGGTTTTGTTGCGGGAATGTTTTTGATAAAATTTTTCCTTCGCCCCGGCCATTACTATGACAGCCTCTGATATATTTTATTCTGCGTTATTGTCTTTTATAGGAGGAATTTTCCTTTCTTCTTTTTTGAACGTTCCGTTGTTTATAATATACGAGTTGGTTTTTTTAGGCGTTTTTTACTCCTTGCTTTTTTTCCGCCTGAAGCCAGTCCTGCGTTTTGGAGTTTGCCTTGCAATATTTGCCTTAGGGGCTTTCTATTACCAAGAAGTGAATTTCAGATTTGAGAAATCTCCTCTCAGAAATTATATTTCTAAAGAAATTGAAGCTTTTGGTGAGGTATCTAAAGAGCCAGATATAAGGGAAAATTTTCAGAAAGTAAAGATTAGGGTTGACAGGGTGGTTTATGAAGGGAAAACTCAAAATTTGTCAGCAAATATTTTAGCAAACACCAACTCTCTTTATAGTTATCATTGCGGTGATAGGGTGAAAGTTCGGGGAATTTTGAAGAAACCTAAAATATTTTCTGATTTCAATTATAGGGATTATTTAAAAAAAGATAACATTTTTGCCATAATGGCAAAAGCGAAGATAGAAATTCTATCTAAAAATCGCGGGAAATTTTTTCAAAGACATATTTTGTCTTTGAAAAGGAAATTAGAAGAAGTTGTTTACGAGAACTTTCCCTTGCCCCAATCTTCAATTTTGGGTGCTATTCTTTTGGGAGATAAATCCAAAATTAGCGCTGAGTGGAAGAAGAAATTGAACGTAGCAGGAGTGCGCCATATAACTGCTATCTCTGGTATGCATATAGTTATCCTTTCAGGAATTCTGATGGAGTTTTTAGTAATAATTGGCTTTTGGAGGCAGCAAGCTTTTTGTTTTACTTTAGCCTTTCTTTGGTTTTATATAGTTTTGGTTGGGTGTGCTCCTTCGGCTGTCAGGGCAGGTATAATGATGTCTTTTTTCCTTTTTTGCCAAAGAATTGGCAGAGCGCAGTCAGCTGGTAGGGTTTTAGTTTTAGCTTTATTTTTAATGCTTCTTTTGAACCCTTTTTTATTGAGATATGATGTAGGCTTTCAACTATCGTTTCTTGCGACTTTAGGAATAATATATTTATATCCATTTTTTCAAAAGCATTTCAATAAGATTCACGTTTTGAGAGAACTTAAAGTATCAAGCATTTTAGCCATTACTTTTTCTGCAGAGTGCTTTACTTTGCCAATTTTAATTTACAATTTCGGATATTTTTCTTTAATCAGCCCCTTAAGCAATATTTTAATTACTCCTCTTTTGCCATTTGTGATAGCAAGCGGGATTTTATTTTTAATTTCAGGAGTTATTTGGCAGCCCTTGGCTTTTTTATCCTCTTTGCCTGTTTATTTTTTGCTAAAACTGATAACTTTTCTTGTGAATTTTTTTAGCAAGTTTCCTTTAGCCTCTTTGTCGCTGAAAATTTCTTGGATTTATCTGCCAATTTTTTATTCTCTCTTGGCAATTTTTGTTTATTGGCTTTCTTTGAAAGAAAAAGAGGTTATAATAAAAGTAAAATGACGCTTGAGAAATATTGGCAAAAAAGGGAATTTCGCAAAACGCCTGAGCCAAAAGGAAAAGTTTTGAAGGCTTCAAAAAATAGATTTGTGGTCCAGGAACATTGGGCTTCCCACCACCATTTTGATTTCAGATTAGAAATGAATGGAGTTTTAAAATCTTGGGCAGTGCCAAAAGGAGTGCCAGAGAAAAAGGGAAAACGCGTGCTTGCCATTCAAACTGAAGATCACCCAGTTTGCCTGGCTCCATCTTCGAAAGTTATCGTCCCAGAGAGCGAGAAAACTATTAAAGAAAATCCATCAAGAGTCCTTTCCTACAATTTCCAAAATGAAAACACAGAATTTAAAGAAGTTGAGAATTTTTCTAGAAGAGAACTAAACAACGATGCTTTAACTTTATATTTTCATCAAGGAAAACCATTGAAAAGATTGTGCTGCACTTTAAACCATGAAATATTTACTCCGGAAGGGAAAAAGCAGGCATTCCAACTTAAAAAAAATGACTTTATTTTTGTATTAAAGGATACTTTTCAGAAAAGAAAAAAAGAATTGCTTTTAGGAATGCTTTTAGGAGATGCAGGTTTATCTAATCACGGCCCTTACAGTAATACTGCTTCTCTTTATTTTGCTCATACTATTTCTCAAAAAGATTATTTACTTACAAAATGCAATTTGCTTGGATTAGAATTCCATTTTAAAAAATATCCTCCAAAAACACAGCGAATTAAAAACTATATTGCTCATTTTAAACCATCAATTAGAGCCGAAAGCAAATCTTATCCTTTTCTTTATGATTTTTATTTGCTTTGCTATAAAAATGGAAGAAAAACTCTCACTAAAGAATGGTGTGGTCAATTAAGTGAGATTTCTTTAGCCTACTTTTATTTAGACGATGGTAGCTTACTAAAAGATAAAAACAAAGTTAGCATTCACGCGATAGAATTTTCCACTCAAGGATTTAGCAAAGAAGAACAGATTTTACTTAAAGAAACATTAGAAAAAAAGTTTAACCTTAAAGCAAATTTATATAAAACAGATTCAGGAAGCGGTTGGAGATTGAGAATTTCTAGCGTGAAAAGGTTTTTTTATTTAATTTCTCCCTGGATTTCTCCAAATATTATGGAGTATAAAATGGGCAAACATTGTCCAATTTGTGGAAATCAGATTTGGAATTTTAGCACCCTTATTTGTCCTAACTGCTTATTAAATCATCTTCGGGAATTAAATTATCCTTCTTATACTCAATATTCTAAGTTTCGTTATTTTCAAAAAGAAAATGGATTTGTTCCAAAAACTTTTCAAAATTATTTTGGAACATGGGAAAAGGCAATAAAATTAGCAAAAGAAAATAGAATAACAAGAGATGAAAGAAGAGGAAGTAGAGTAGAAGAAATTAAAAATGAACCAATGAAAAAAGGAATAGGAGTTGCAAAAATTAGAGATATTAAGAAAAGTTGGCATCCTAAAAGAAAATATGCTTATGATATTCAAGTAAAAGAGAACCATAACTTTTTTGCAAATAGAGTCCTGGTAGGAAATTCTTATATTAACTTCCAAGGCGAAATTCCACGGGGTTGCTATGGAGCGGGGGTAGTTAGAGTGTTTGACAAAGGCACTTACAAACTAATTGAAAAAACTGAAAACAAAATTGTATTTGAATTAAAAGGCAAGAAATTAAAAGGGGAGTATAATTTAATAAAATTTAAAGGCCGAAATAAAAACCAATGGCTTTTGTTTAAGGTAAAGTAAGGTGTTATATTGAAGATAATATTTAGTTCAAAAAATCGGTATGGTTTGGCAACTTAAAGCTATGAAACGGGAAGAAGCATTAAAATTATTAAAGGAAAATATTAAGAATCAGAACTTGGTTAAGCATTGTTTGGCAGTAGAGGCAGCAATGAGAGCTTTAGCGAGGCATTTTAAGGAAGACGAAGAGAGATGGGGAATTTGCGGGCTTTTGCACGATATTGATTATGAAAAAACAAAAAGCAATCCGGAGCTGCATTCAAAAATTGGCTCTGAAATGCTAAGAGATTTAGGTTTTGACGATGAAATTTGCGAAGCAGTTTTAACCCACAATGAAGCGCATGGTATAGAGCCTAAAACCTTAATGGGCAGAGCTCTTTATTGTGTTGATTCCTTGACAGGTCTAATAGTGGCAGCTACTTTAGTTTTGCCATCAAAAAAACTTAAGGACTTAACTGTTAAAAGCATACTGCGACGCTTTAAGGAAAAAGCGTTTGCTAGAGGGGTTAATCGTTCCGAGATTGCAAAGTCTCAAGAATATTTAAATTTGTCCTTGGAAGAATTTGTGAATATCACATTGCAGGCTATGCAGGGAATCTCAGGCGAACTTGGGCTTTAGGCTCTAAACCCCAAAATTAACCTCTTTTTGGAATTCACCTTTTGTATTTGTGAAGGGGCAGTTTTTGTTTATGTTTTTAATTTTGAATTCATTGAGAAAATGGTATAATAAAAACAGTTAACGAAATTATAG
>JAGGVK010000040.1 GCA_021158045.1 bacterium
GCTTTAATCCCTTTGCCAAATATATTCAATACTTTCTGATTTCCAAAAATTTTCTCAATTTCTACTGCGTATTCTTCCAAAAGGCCACCAATCTTCTCCTTTTCCTTGCTAAAAAACTCTTCTATTGTTTGAGGATGTTCTCTTGCCCACTTTGCTACTTCCTCAAGATATCCTGGAATATCCTGAGAGTGATTAGCAATCCAGCTTTTCACTTCCTGAGAATGTTGAATCAAATATTCAACTATCTTCTCAGGATTTTTTCTTGCGTATTTCTTAATCAATTTCCCAAAAATCTTTTCTCTTAAACCCATTTCTAACACCTCCTTATAAAATTTTAAAAAGGGCTTATTATTCCATCTTAATATCAAATCCTCAAAAAACAAGCCAATCCTTGACATTAACGATATTATAACTTATTTATATATTATCATTTGCACTTTAGAAAATTTAAATGAGGCAAGTTTAATTTATCCTGCTAAAAAATTGCTCAGAATTTTAAAGGAAGGAGGGATATAAAAATGAGAAATTTTAAAGGAATATTAGAGTTACCAATACTCTACTAAAAATGCTCAGAAAAGCGGAGGAAGCAATGAAAAACGCCTATAACCCTTATTCGGGCTATTCGGTAGGCGCTTGCGCATTGTGCTCCGACCACAAAATGTTTGTGGGGACCAATGTAGAAAGCGCTGCTTACGGCTCTTCTATTTGCGCTGAAAGAGCAGCAATCCTCAATGCTAACGCTGAAGGATGCGGAGATAAAATTGTAGCCATTGCCATTATAACAAAAGGCAAAAATACGACACAACCGATGTTAAAGAATCAGCCCCTTGCGGGGCTTACAGGTAAGTTATAGCAGAAATGGCAAAAAGGTTACACACAGACATAAAAATCATTATGTCAACGACACATATGGAGAAAATTATGGTTGCTAAAATTAGCGAACTTTTGCCCTTTGCTTTTGCTTTTGCTTTTCCTGAGTAGTCTAAACTAATTTCCGGAAATTCTCAAAAACGACTCTTCTGAAGAAAAAGGAGAACCGTTTTTTAAAAGTAGGGCGGAACTTCAAAATTTCAAACTCATCTGCCAATATATCAAGAAGCATTTTGCAAAGGGGTTCTGCAATAAATCTTTCCATCTGCTGCCACCAAGCCAAAATTGGAAAAGCGCTATCCAAAACCCAATAGTTAAATGCTTGGAAGAAAAGCATTAGCCAATAAACCTGGCTGACAAACCTTCCTTCTTTGCTCAATTTTCTCTTGCATTCATCCCATAGATTAATAATAAGCATTTTATCACCGGAACTAATGCCAAATAATAATTTTTTCAAGGCTCTCTCCTCTGCTGCATAGTCCTCTAAAAAACGCTTTTCTTTCTCTTCCTCTGTAAATTTTGGCCATTTTCCCAAAACAGCGTCTCTTTGAACTTTTCTTTTAGGGAGAATGTTCTCATAAGGTGTGCGGTCTTTAGTATAAACTTTGCATAACTCAAAAGATAAGGACATTTTAAGCATCTTCTCTAAATCCAATTCCTTCTTCTTAGAACCCAACACCCAAACAGCAACTGCCAACAAAAAACTATCCTCAGAAACAGTGCTGCCTTGAGTAATGCCTCTTAAAATCCACCCTTTTCTTACCATTGTTTTTAACTCTCCAATTTTCACAAAGAAATTGAGAGATGAACTTAATGAATTTCCAGAAACTGGTTTTTTCTTTAGAAACTTCGATTCTATTATTCCTTCAAATTCCAACAGCAAAGAATCGTCTAAACACTCCTTTATCCATCTTGTCCAAACCTTAAGATTAATCTTTTTATATTTTTCCCAATACTCCATTGCCTGCAGAAATGTTTCTAATTTGTCCAACTGCCAAACAAACCGAGCTTCTTTTGTTAATCCCCTTTTAAACTCAAGCCACAGCTCCATCATCTCTTTCCCTAAAGCCGGTGATAAGTAAGAGGTGAGCTTTTTCATACCTGTATATTCCTCCCTCCATTTTGCTTTTGTCTTCTTTCTTTTTTGAGACAAATAAAGTTGGGGCCATTTTTCTAAAACAGGCTTTACTTTTTCATATTTAGAAAGGTTGCGAGGCAAGAGAGGGTCGTAAGGGGTAAAATCAAAAGCATAAACTTCCGGCAAATCGTGCACTAACGCAAGTTTAATAAGCCTTTTCCTTGAAAGTTTCTTTTTCTTGCCAAGAATCCAAGCCATTATTGCTAAACGGAAAATATGAGAGGCTGTAGTTTCTGGGTTAGGAATTTGATTCGCTAACCATTTTCTTCTTTTTGCTTCTTTAAGTTTGGAAACTTCATTAAAAAATCTAAGTAGTTTTTTCATAAATCACAATATCGCGTATTAAAAAAGGAGCTGAGCTCCTTTTGTGTTAGTATTTAATCTGTTTAATTTTATAGACTGTTTTAGATGGAGATTGCACGATTACTTCATCGCCAACTTTGTGGTTTAGGATAGCCTTGCCAACTGGGGACTCATTAGAAATTTTACCGGCTGAAGGATTAGCCTCTACAGTGCCTACAATAGTAAATTCATCTATCTCGTTGTCAACCTCAACAGTAACTCTAGCCCCAAGTTGAACCTTGTCTCTTTCTTTCTTAGGAGGTGCTTTAATAATTGAAGCATGCTTCAAAATATTTTCTAATTCCCGCAAACGCCCTTCCAAATACTCTTCGTTCTCCTGAAAACTTATATATTCGGCATCTAACTCATCAGAATGCAAAAATTGGGGCGCCTCTTTCTTTTGAGCCTGATACATTTTCATTAATCTCTGGTACTCTTTTTTAACCCATTTTAATCCCTGTTTAGTGAGATAAAAACGCCGAGGTTGAGACATACAAAGGAAGTTTATATTTTATCCTAACCATTCTAAACAACTTGTCAACATCTCAAAGCTTTCCTCACAATTCTAGGACCTTGAGGGGTATCTTCTAAATAAATCCCTGCTTTATTTAAAATAGTTCTCAGTTGGTCCGCTAATTGATATTCGCCTTTCTCTCTTAACTTCTCCCTTAATTCCAACAATTCCCCAATAACACCCTGAGAGATATTCAACCCCTTTGGCTCTGGCTTTTCTTTCTCTTTTAAAACAGCAAAAATACTGTCAACATCATTTAAAAAATCTATAATTTCCTTAGCATTTCTCTTGGAAATGGTTTTTTTAAGGCTAAGTTTATTAACTTGAGAAATATAGCTTAAAAGGCACGCTAAAGCCTCGGGAGTATTAAAGTCGTCTTGCATAGACTTAACAAAACCATTCTTTGCTTGTTTTGTTAACAAAGACAAAGATTTGCTATATTTCCCTTCTGCTTTACCATAGAAATTTTTAATCATATCCCAGAATTTATTTACTTTCTCCACATTTTTATAAGCAGATATAATAGTTGACTTCGTATAATTCAGCGGCTTCCGATAGTGATTTTGCACAACTAACATTCTCACTGTTTCAGGCGAATAATCCTTAAGTATTTCTTTAATAGTTATAAAGTTGCCCTTAGACTTTGACATTTTTTGGCCATTAACATTTAAAAGGCCTGTATGGAGAAAGTAACGGACAAATTTTTTGTCTTTAAGCGCTTCCGCTTGCAAAATTTCACACTCATGATGCAACATAGCATGTTCTATCCCCCCTCCATGAATATCAAAAGGCTGCCCCAGATACTTAGTTGACATTACCGTACATTCAATATGCCACCCAGGAAAACCCTTCCCCCAGGGACTCTGCCACTGCATAATATGTTCTTTGGTGGCTTTTTTCCATAAGGCAAAATCATAAGGTTTTTTCTTCCCCGGCGCTACTTTATTTCTTACCCCAGCTAATTGTTTTTTTATCTTGCGATGAGATAGTTTACCAAAGTCAGTCCTTTTATGAGTTCTTAAAAATTCATCAACATCAAAATAGACGTTGCCCTCAAATTCATAAGCGTGCCCTTTATCTAAAATAGTTTTTACAGCCTCAATAATTTCTACAATATGGCCAGTTGCACGAGGAGAAATATTTGGCCTTTTTATTTTTAGAGCGTCATAATCCTCCCACATATTTCTAATATAAAAATCGGCAAGCTCCATAGGGGCAAGTTTTCTCTCTTTGGCTCTCTTTTCTATTTTGTCTTCTCCAATATCGGCATCATTTACAATATGCCCGACATCAGTAATGTTAGAAATATAAAAAACATTGTATCCCTCATAAGCCAAATACCTTCTAATAATGTCAAAGGAAATAGCTGTCTTGGCATGCCCAATATGGCAGTAATCATAAACAGTAGGACCGCAAACATACATCCCAACAAAATTCTTGTGCAAGGGCTCAAATTTCTCCTTTTTTCTATGTAAAGTATTGTAAACTCTCAACATATTCCATAAGAGAACAAAGTTAAACAGAAACTTGTTCTCTTTTTGCAAAACTATTAACCTTAAAAATAAGATTAAAAACCACAAATAAGATTACCAAACTGCTTTTGCAAACAAATTACCTTTTATATATGCCAACTAACTCGGCTTTGTCCAAAATATGACCTTCTATTGCTTCTTTGACTTCTGTGAAGCTTGCTGAGGGCACTATGTCCAAAACTCTATCTAAAGCATAAAGCCTGAAGAAATAATGATGTAAACCAACATTTTTAGGAGGGCACGGGCCTCCCCACCCTTTCTTGCCAAAATCGGTTATGCCCTGGACGGCTCTTTCTGGCATATTGCTTTCTTGAATCTCTTTTGTTTCAGGGGGAATATTCCAAAGAAGCCAATGCAAAAAACTTCTTCCGGGAGCATCAGGGTCTTCAACGATTAAAACTAAACTCTTCGCTTCCAAGGGGACCTTGCTAATTTTCAAAGGCGGATTAATATCCTCTCCGTCACAAGTATATTTTGAAGGAATATTTCCATTGTTTTTAAAAGCCGGACTTTCAATTTCCATAATTTTAGGCAATTCCTTAAATTCCTCTTTCAAAAAGAAGTTAGAGGAATTCCCTCGCGACCTTTGAAAAAAATGCCAAAACGTAAAGGCAACAAGAAATACAATTAATCCAACCAGAATAAGAATTATTAGTTTCATAGAATATGTTGTTACTTTCTATCAGTTATATTTATTTTGGCTCTTTTCCAATAAAATATCAAATATTTTATTTTTGCTTCTAAACCCTCTCACTAACCTTACCTTAGAGCGGGGAACTTTAAAATATTCAGCCAAAATCTCGCTTCCTCTCCGAGTGGCTTTTCCTTGAATTGGTTTTTCTTTAACTCTAACCTCAAAAGAAGAGTTGCTTTTCTTAACAACCCCTTCCTTCTTAGAATTAGGAAGAAACTTTACTTTGACAAGCATAGATATTTTTTACCAAAACTGCCTTTACATTATTATTTATTTCCAGGTTCAGAAAAACATACCAACTTAACCTCTTATATAATATACAATCTGAACTACAGCGCCGACGCTAAAAACAATCGGAACCAAATAGACTAAAAATTTGGGCACCCTTAAATTATATTCTGGTATCCTATCACCTTGATTTTTTGCTTTTTTAAAGGAAAAAGAAATAATTGCACCTTCCACCACCCCCATAAAAGCACCAATAAAAGAAACAATTGGTAAAAACTCTCTTAGCCCCAACAGAAACAAGAAAAGAGGGGTAAAAGTGGCTACAATAAACGCTGTTATGCGCGGAAAATGATAATCAAAAACTAAAGCATTTTTAAGATAGTTTGCTAAGATAAGGAAAGATGTTGAAACGCAAAAAAGGCCAAAAAGACCGCCAAGGAACATAATCTTTCTTCCTAAAATAGGTGCTAATCCTTCAAAAGCTTCCTTTGTGGTAAACTTCCCAGTAACGCCACTGATAATTAAGCCGAATAGAAAGTAAAAGCACACAGAAATTAACATTCCCCAAATTATCACTTTTTTAAGGTCTTTTTTATGCAATAGAAGTTTCTCAATTTCAGGTATAGCATTCCATCCAACCAAACTAAAAAGAACAATGCCGTAAGGCAAAAAAAGATGGTGCCGATTAAACAAAACAAGGTTTGAGAGATGAATTTTGGGCAAACTGTAAAAGAAAATTATAGCACAGACAATAAAAAAGGCAGTGTTTATTAAAAGTTCTACTGGGGCAATCGACTTAATTCCCAAGAGAACTAAAAAAGACAGAAAAAGCCAAAAAAGCAAGCTGAATTGAAAGGAAGAAATTTGGGAAGGAAAACTAATTTTCAAAAAACTTCCTCCCAAAATAATATAAACTACCAAAGCGCCGATAGTTCCTGAAATCATTGTCAATGTTTCCAATATTTTTGCCTTTTTGCCTAAATATTTTTCAGCATAACCAATCAAACGGTGTTTTTCTTTTGTGCGCAGGACTACCTCTCCAAAAAAAAGGGTCAAAAAAAGAACAACAGTTCCCAAAACCAAAAAGTAAAAAGCAGAAGTCAAAACTCCGCTTTGAAAAGTCATATAAGGCACAGCAAAAACCCCTGCTCCAATAATCGTTCCAATAAAAGAAGCCAACGCCAAAATAAAACTAGATATCCTTCTCATAAAAATTACTATTTTTTACCATCTTGGGTAGGAGGAATTTTATGGAACAAATTCTCCTCAATTAACCTAAAAGTTGCTAAAATTCCTAGCGTTAAAGAAGTAGCCGCAATTGCCAAAACATACAACCTCAATCCTACTGCAATACCAATAGCAGCTGAGGTCCACAAAGCAGCAGCAGTGGTAAGCCCTTCAACTTGGGCTTTGCGGTATATAATAATTCCTGAACCAATAAAGCCAATCCCTATTGCTACCGCCTGTATAACTCTTCCAGGGTCAACTTGCACAAAAGAACGAAGATAGAAAAAATAATGAGAGCTTAACCAGATGCTTAGCGAAGTAAAAAGCGAAGAAGCTAAACAAACTAAAGAGAAAGTTTTCAATCCAGCTTCTTTTCTTTTATACTCTCTTTCTAAACCAACCAATCCTCCTAAAAGAGCCGCTAAAAAAAGCTGCAAGATTAATTGAAATTGTGAAATATCAAAAAACATATCCATCAACGAATATACAAATCTCTTGCGAATATGCGAATATTCGTAAATTCGCACTGATTAGCAAATTCGTTGACAATTACACTTTATATACCCTGTACCCTTCTCTGACTTTCTCCTTTACTTTTAAGCCAATTTCGTTGCCTTTCTTTGCTCTTTTTATCTTTTTGTGCTCAACCTCCATAGAAGAAACTTTTTGCTTAAATTCTGTTGACTCTCCACCCTCAATTCTAATTTCATCTCCTATTTTCAAAGGAGAACTCAATTTTACTACTGCCACGCCAATTTGCCCAAAATAGTGCGTTATTTTACCAATGGGTTTATCTTTTTTTAGGTTCTTAGGCATAGTATAAATAACTTAGCCCAACGACCTTTCATTAGTTATTTATCTTAACAAATTATCTAAGAGATTAAAAGCGCAGCGCATTCAACGCTTTAAAACCTCCACTGCTTCAAAAACGGCGCCTAAATTCTTACTGGCAGCCTTATGCTAAGAAAACAGCGTTCTTTGGCTATTATTTTTGCTATTATTCTTTGCTGCTTGAGAAAATATTCTTACTTTTCCATAAACACCATCGTAACCGGGCTCAACTTCAACTTTCCCTTGCCTCACCCACAACACACCTTCAACAATTTCGGGTAGAGTAATTGATTTAAGCTCAGAATCAGGAGTTTCAAGAAGAATCTTTAATTCAGAACCAACTTTTTCAATTAGCCGCTGATATTCTCTGTCAACGCTTTTTGTGGCAACCCCAACTCCTAAAACTTCAGAAATAATTTCTTTCAAGGGCACTAAACTTTTGTAGGGAATCACCCCTTTTGGCTTAAATCCTTGGGGCCTGTCAGCTAATTGTTCAATTCTATTGGAAACTCCTATAGTCAAAGGCTTACCGCAAACTGGACAAATGCCATTATACTTTTTGGTTTCTTGCGGCGAAAGGGAAATCCCGCAATTTCGGTGTCCGTCATAATAATATTTTCCCTCTTCAGGATAAAATTCAATAGTATATAAAAGCCTCTTTGGGTCTTTTGACTTTATTGCTTCAACAATACCCTGATAACTTAATTCCGCATCAAAAACATTTGCTTCTCTGGCAATATGAGAAGGAGAATGAGCATCAGAATTCGAGATTAAGGTAATCCTGTCTAAACTTGAATTTCTCCAACTCATTGGAGGAGAGGAAGACAATCCTGTTTCCCCAGCATATATATATTTTGAATAGTCTTCAAAACATTCTTCAATAGAATCAAAACCAGACTTTGAGCCAAATAGAGAAAACCACGGAGTGTAAAGATGGCACGGAACAATCAAACATTGGGAGTTAATACCCAAAACAATTTTCGCCAATTCTTTAGCGTCTAACCCCAAAGTAGGCCTACCGTCTGCTTTTAAGTTGCCAACCCAACTTAAATGGGTGTTAATTTTCTCTACTGTCTGAAAATCAGGAGCTAAAACCAAAATGTGAATTTTGCGCACTTTGCCGTTTTTGGAGTAAACGCAACTAATTTCTGTTGTCAAAATAAACCGTGTTTTCTGCTTAGAACATGGAGTTTGAGATCCAGAATCTGGAATCTGAAATTTAAGTTTGTACAATCCTGGTTCTGCTGGTTCTAATTTTCCTTTTAAATTCCCAAGCCATTGAGGATGGGTAAAATCGCCTGTGCCCAAAACATCAACTCCTTTTATTCGAGCCCATTTGTCTAAGTTCTCTAAGTCTGACTGAGGAGAAGTAGCCCGTGAATATTTCGAGTGAATGTGAAAATCAGCAATAAACTTCATTTATCTCCCTTTCGCTCTCATCTTTCTCTCACCTCTTTTTTCTCTATCTTAAGAAGGGAAAATAAAGTAAAGACAGTTAATTGCCTTTCCCTTCTTTGCGGGGGAGGATTAAGATAAAAGCGATTCTTTAATCTAAAAAATTAAAAATTGCTTCTTGCTTTTTTTATTTTTGCTTTTGCTTTAGATGCAACTTGCATTTGCTCTCTCAAGTGCCCTTGGCGGGAATCGAACCCACATTTCAGGTTCCGGAAACCTGCGTTTTATCCATTAAACCACAAGGGCAAACCAAAAGGTCTTCTTCTTAAAAATATTTTAGAACTTTATAGAAATTATAAATGTCTATTTCTGGGCAATCAGATAAATATTGTTTCTGTTTCCTTGTTTATTTCTAACAAACCCAATGTTCAATATTTTAAATCCGGACCTTTCAGCCAATTTTTTAAGTTCTCTTCTTGAAAAACTATGAAAATAAATCATAGCCTTCTTGCCCCAAAACCGCAAACTATCTTTCAAATCTAACCTTCCTTGCAACCTCGCAATTATAGATTTAAAAATCAAAGCAATACTCTTTTTCTCTCTTATTTGCCAAACCGTCAAAATAAAAAGGCCCCCTTCCATTAAAACTCTTCTTGTTTCCCTTAAAAATTTTAGCCTCATTTTCTCTGAAGGGATATGGTGCAAGAGGGCAATACTGTAAACCTTATTGAAATAATTGTCAGAAAAAGGTAAATTTAAGGCATCAGCCACTTGAAAGTTTGCCCCAGAATATCTCTTCCTGGCAATTTTAACCAGTTCTTCAGAAACATCAACGCCTATATAATCTATCCCTTTAGTTTTTAAAAGACTGTAAAACCTGCCATTTCCACATCCCAAATCCAACACCTTATCTCCTTCCTGAATATAATCATTAAAGAGAAATTCCATTTCTGGCCAAACTTTCCATCTGCTGTCTGAAAACTCTCTGGCAATCTTATTATAACCTTCTCTATTCATTTTCAGTAGATATTGAGCGTATTCTTTTTTCATTTCTTCATTATGATTGAAAATTATAAGACAAAAAGAATTGCAGATAAAATAATTAAAGAACTAATTCGAAGCAGAATTAAGAGGAAAGACAAATTGGATTCTTTTAAGAGAAAAATTGCTAAAAAATACAAAATTCCTTGTCCAAGCAATGTGGAACTACTTAAAATTTATCACAAATTGGTCAAGAATAAAAGCATAAAACCTGTAAAAATCATTGAGAACTTGCTACGCAAGCGGCCTGTAAGGTCGTTATCGGGAATAGTCAATGTTTCTGTTTTAACAAAGCCATTTCCCTGTCCGGGAAAATGCATTTTTTGCCCCCAACAAAAAAATCTGCCAAAAAGCTATTTAAAAGGAGAACCAGCAGTCCAAAGAGCAATTTCAACCAATTTCAATCCTTACCTTCAAATCCAGACCCGCTTGGAAAGTTTAGAAAAAACCGGCCATCCTATAGACAAAATTGAGTTAAGAATAATTGGTGGGACATGGTCTTATTATCCGAGGCAATACCAGAGCTGGTTTATTAAGGAGTGTTTCAGGGCTTGCAATGAGTTTCCCTCAAAAAAACAAATACGTAATAATGCGGCATCACATATAAAGGCAACAAAAAGAAAGTTAAAAGAACAGCAAAGAAAAAACGAAAAAGCGAAATGCAGAATCGTTGGCATCACTATTGAAACCAGGCCTGATTACATAACCATAAAGGAAATAAAAACGATGCGAGAATTAGGTGTTACCAGAGTAGAATTAGGGATACAAAGCATTTATAATGATGTTTTAAAATTAGTAAAGAGAGGACACAATATTTCTTCCACAATAAAAGCAACCCAACTTTTAAAAGATGCAGGATTTAAGGTCTCCTATCAAGTGATGCCAAATCTTCCTGGTTCTAATTTTCAAAGAGACGTTAAAATGTTCAGAGAGATTTTTCAAAACCAAAACTTTCAACCAGACCTCCTTAAAATTTATCCACTGGCTCTAATTAAAAGCACCCCTTTATATAAATGGTATCTGAAAAAAAAGTTTGTTCCATATTCCAAAAAAGAATTAACCGAACTTCTTATAGAAATAAAAAAACAAATCCCTTATTATTGTAGAATCCAAAGAGTTGTTAGAGATATTCCTTCCAAAGATATTGTTGCGGGAGGAGCAAAAGTATCAAATTTAAGAGAGATTGCGCAAAAGGAAATGAAAAAAAGGCGTCTCAAATGCCATTGTATAAGATGCAGAGAGGTGAAATCAGGCTATAAACCAAAGGAGAAAATCTATCTTTATAAAGAGCAATATTCTGCCTCAGGAGGAAGAGAAATATTTTTAAGTTTTGAGAACAAACAAAGGACAAAACTTTATGCACTTTTGAGATTGCGTATTCCTTCTCCATCTCAGAGAATTCTTTGGAAAATATTCCCAGCATTAAAAAATGCTTCCCTAATCCGTGAAATCCACACCTATGGACAAATGCTGCCAATTGGCAAAAAGTCGCTATCTCCCCAACATAAAGGGCTAGGCAAGAAATTAATGTCTATAGCAGAAAACATTACAAAAAAAGAATCCAATTTTAAAAAAGTAGCTGTGATTTCCGGTGTGGGAGTAAGAGGCTATTATCGAAAACTGGGATATAGGCTAAAAGACACCTATATGATAAAGGCTATTTAACTCTCTTGTTTCCCCTTTGTTTCCTATTCTTTTTGTTCCACATTAATCTTTCGACAAAAGAGCTTGGCGTTCTAAAAGCCAACTTTCCCTTTTTTGCCCTTTTTGAGGAATATTTTTTCATCTCTACAGCAAAGGTTAATTTTGATGAGAAATGCGGATTAAGCCAGAGCAAGGGACAATTTCAATCCCTTTCTTTTCCAACTTATCTAAAAACAAATTCATCCCTAAGGAATCAGAAGACATATGCCCGGCAATAACTACATTTATATTTGCTGCTTCGGCTTCTTTTTTATGCTCCTCGGAAATATGCATCCCAACCACTGTGCCAACCCCTGCTTGAGCCATTTTTTCATAGAGTTTTGGCGAGCCTTCTGTGCCTCCTGTAATCTCAGTTAGAGCAATTTTACCGCATCTATTATTTTCTGAACCAACAAATATTTTAGGGCCGGCTCCAATTTCCATTGCCTTTTTGTATTCTGGAATTTCTTTTAAAATAGCTATTATGTCCTCAATTCGTTCTGGCTTTTCTTTTTCAATCAAATCTTTTAAAAAACTTGCAGCCAAATTGTCACAAGGAGTATGAAGGTTCATTAAATTTTGCTTCAAAAGCCGGGCTGCATCAACAGTCCGCTGATGATTGACTCCATTCACTCCCCTAGCCACTTCCTCAATTCTTGGAGCCATCAGCCCTTCAGCAATATTTATGGGCACGCCATAATAATTCAAAACATCACACTGTAAATCCATTACATCGGCTAAATGGGCTAATCCTTTTCCAATTGGATGATGGCCGATAATCAAATCAATTCCACCAATTTCTTTTGCCATCAAGATTTCAGCTGGGCCTATGTCAATGCCTACCAAAACTTTTTTTATTTCTTTATCTTTAGCAATATTGTAAATCCTTGAATCTAAATACGGATTCTTTAGCGCTTCTTTGTCAAATTCTTCTTTTTTGTCTGCGGGCAACCTTTCGTATTTTTTTCTTTTCCTGTCCAAAAATTTTTTCACTCCATCTTCGCTTCTAAAGTCAGCTTTTATGCCCATTTGTATTGCTAAATTGAATATCTCGTTTATTGTCATACCTTTTTTAGAAGTCTCTTATATAATTGGTCAATTAATTCTCTTTGCTTTTTCAAGTCTAAAATTTCCCGGCGAATCCGGGCTTTCTCTTTACGAATATATTTTCTCAAACTTTTGGGAAGTTGTTTTTTTGCCATAAAGGAAACTAAATAAAAAAATTTTCAAAAGAGACTGCATAATATTTTGTATCCTAACTTAATTTATTTAAATTATCAAGGAAAATTACATTTAACTCCTAGCTTTAAATATCACTCTCCTTTGATTACAGCTAAAGGAGTCAAGCGAGCTACCTTTTTTGAAAGCCCGGCTTGGTGAATAACCTCTACTACCTCTTCAACATCTTTATAAGCGCCAGATGCTTCTTCAGCTATACCCCTTAAACTATGACATTTCACAATAATTCCTCGTTGCTTTAGGTTTTGAATAACAACTCCGCCAGAAAATCTTCTGATTGCTGCATGGCGGGACATTCTTCTACCACTACCGTGAGCAGTAGTATAAAAAGCTTCCTTTCCTTCTTTTTGACCCACTAAAATATAGGAGGGTGTTCCCATAGAGGAAGGAAGTAGAACCGGCTGCCCAACTCCTTTGTATTTTTCTGGTAAATCTGGATGTCCAGGAGGAAACGCCCGAGTGGCTCCTTTTCGATGAACAATTAATTTCATTTTTTTGCCATCTACTTCGTGTTCTTCAACTTTAGCAATATTATGGGCTACATCATAAACCAATTTGAGATTTGCTTTTCCCCCTAGGACATTTTTCCAAGCCTCGCGAATATAATGAGTAATCATGTGTCTATTGGACCAAGAATAGCTTGCAGCAGCACACATCGCTTTAAAATACCTTTGTCCCTCTGGGGAATTAAATGGGACGCAGGCTAATTCTCGATCTGGCAGTTTTATCCCATATTTTGGCATAGCTTTC
Organism: bacterium; assembly: GCA_021158045.1. Lineage (GTDB taxonomy): Bacteria > Patescibacteriota > Minisyncoccia > Minisyncoccales > CG1-02-41-26 > JAGGVK01. The sequence goes on from JAGGVK010000040.1 coordinate 13,485, forward strand.
ATCATTATTCTTATATAATCTGTAGCAATTTGATGACCAAGACCACGGGAGCCGCAGTGCACCATTATTACTATTTGATCTTTAAATAATCCGAAAACTTCAGCAGTTTTTTCATCAAAAATTGTTTCTACTTTTTGTATCTCGCAGAAGTGGTTGCCGGACCCGAGAGTCCCTAACTGATCTCTCCCCCGATTTTTAGCCCGTTCTGAAATGCAAGAGGCATCAGCCTCTTCCATCCTTCCTCTCTCTTCACAATTTTCAATATCTTCTTTTTCTCCATAACCCTTTTCTACTAAATAAGGTACTCCTCTTTCTAAAATTCTATTAATTTCTTCAATTGATAATTTTATCTGCCTTCCCCTTCCAAGCCCTGAAGGCACTTCTTTTTGAATTTCAGTAGCCAATTTATCTAAATAAGGCCTAATTTCTTTTTCAGTGTATTCTGATTTTAATAATCTGACTGAACACGATATATCATACCCAACTCCGCCAGGAGAAATAGCGCCATCTGGATATTTAGTAGCTGCCACTCCGCCAATTGGAAAGCTGTATCCCTCGTGAATGTCTGGCATTGCCAAAGCATATTTTACGATTCCTGGCAAAGTCGTGGTGTTAATTAATTGGTTTAAAGACTCGTCGCGAAAAATATCTTCCAACATTTTTTCGGAAGCGTAAACTCTAGCGGGAACTTGCATATCAGGCCTAAAACTTTTTGGAATTTCCCAAAGATACTCTGAAATTTTTATAAAATCTTTTTTAGAGAACATATTCTTTTACTTTTACGCTTTAAATATCAAATAAAATGGTTGCTTGCCAAATACCATTTCCCTCTTGATAAATCTCTAAATCGTGATAGGTAATCGCCTTAATGTCTTCTCCAAAGCTTTTGGTTTCATTGCCAATTAATTCGGCTTCTATTTCAGTGTCTGAAAATTTCTTAAATTCTACATCCTTATAAACTTCTTTGTTAACTTGGCTTAGATACAGCGCTTCGCTTAAGAAATCAACTAAAAGCAAGGACAAATTAGGAGATTTTACTTTAATTTCTCTTTTTGTTTTTTGGTTTGAAACCTCAGCTCTTTGGCTATCGCTCATTGCTAAAAGTGCGTTTGAAAAAAGATTCTGCTTTGTTTTGCCAAACGCTCTGATTTTTAAATCTGCTTTATGTTCTAAAATTTTGTATTTTTCCATTGCAAAGCCAACAATTTAAAATTTATTTTGTTGTTTCTGGAGCTAAACTCTGATGTAATTTGATACTCATTAGTATGCCTATTCCTAACCAAAAGGCTAAAATTTGAGAGCCGCCATAACTAACCAGTGGCAAAGGAATGCCCACAATAGGCAAAATACCCAATGACATTCCTATATTTACAGCTGCCCCAAACAAACAAAGAAAAGCAAATCCTAAACTGAAAAGCCGAGCAAAATTATCAGGCGCTCTAAATGCTATTCTAATCACCCGCCATAGAAAGATTGAAAATAATAAAAATAAAACTGCTACTCCTAAAAAACCAGTCTCTTCAGCAATAGACGAGAAAATAAAATCCGTTTTTGGCTCCGGCAAAAACCCATACTGCACCTGCGACCCTTTGCCAAAACCTTTCCCGAAAATGCCGCCAGAGCCAATGGCAATCTTTGATTGATTGACATTCCAAGAAATGCCTTGTTTGTCAACATTTGGATTTAAAAAAGCAATAATTCTCTGCTTCTGGTAGCTATGCAAGACAAACGACCAAGAAAAAACAACCAAAACCAAAGCTAAAAGAATAAGAAGCAAAAAATGGCGAATTTTTATGCCCGAAAACAAAACAATCCCTCCCCAAACAGCAATTAGGATGAGAGAGGAACCAAGGTCAGGCTGTAAAAAAATTAGAAAGGCAGGCAAAAAAGCCCAAAGTAAAGAAAAAAAGATGTGCCGAATTCTATACATTTCCACATGATACTTAGAAAAATATTTAGCCAAAACCAAACAGAGAACCAAAGCAGATATAAACACCGGGTCAAAAGAAAAAATACCAATTTTATACCATCCCCTTATGCCCCTAATAGGCTTCACCCATAAAAGACCTGCTAAAAGCAAAACACTTATCAAATAAAAAGCAAAAATCAAACGGGAATCAGCCCGCAAGACTCTGTAATCAAAAAAACTCACAACTACTGCCAACCCAACTCCCGCAAGCAAAAATACTATTTGTTTTTCAAGGTCAAAAAAATTACCGCTCCTTTGACATATAGAGGCAATTTCTAAAATTCCAAATAATGCCAACCCTAAAGCAGCAGATATCAAGAGCCAATCAAATTTTTTTAGAGTCTTCAAGAGCACCATTATATTTACATAGAGAACCACTACTTTATTAGCGCAAGGAACTGCTTCTCACTAATAACTTTCACTCCTAATTTTTTTGCCCTGTCAAGTTTTGAACCCGGGTCTTTGCCACAAACCACAAAATCAGTATGAACTGAAACGCTTTCTGTCACTTTTCCCCCTAACTTTCTCACCTTTTCTTTCGCTTCTTCTCTTGAATAACTTTTTAAGCTGCCCGTGAAAACGAAAATTTTCCCCTCCAATTTTAAATTACGCTTCTTTTTTGGCTTTTCAATCTTTATTCCTGCCTTTTTTAATTTCTCCAAAAACTTTATATTATCTTTGTTCCTAAACCATTTATAAATTGACCGGCTAACCTCTGGTCCAATATCTTCTATTTTCTCCAGTTCTTCTTGAGAAGCATGCTGAAGAGCCCCTAAACTCCCAAAATGTTCGGCTAAGTCCTGCGCTGTTTCTTCTCCCACATTTCTAATTCCTAAAGCATATATAAATCTTGCTAAAGTTATATTCTTGCTTTTATTAATAGCCCTTATGAGATTTTGGGCTGATTTCTGAGCAAACCTCTCCAAGGGCACCAAATCACCTTCCTTCAAGGAGAAAATATCAGCCGGGTCTGAGATTAGATGTTCATCTAATAATTGGTCCACAATCTTTGGTCCAAAGCCTTCAATATCAAAAGCGCCTCTTGAAACAAAATGATAGAAGTATCTTGTTTTGCGCGCTGGACAATTTGGATTGGGACATCTCAAAACAACCTCACCCTCCGGCCTTTGAAGGCAAGTACCGCATACAGGACAATAACGAGGCATTTTAAACGCTCTCTCTTTACCCGTTCTCAAGCCTTTTAAAACCTTTATGACTGCCGGAATCACATCACCTGCCCTACCAACAATCACAGTGTCTCCAATACGAATTCCTAATCTCTTGATTTCATCACCATTATGCAAAGTGGCTTTAGTAATCGTTACTCCTCCTACTTTCACAGGTTGAAGATAAGCCACAGGAGTTATTGCCCCTGTTCTGCCAACTTGCACCTTAATATCCCGGACAATTGTCTCAGCCTGTTTCAAGGGAAATTTATAAGCAATAGCCCCTCTGGGCGCTTTTCCCGCAACACCAAGCTTTTCAAAAAGCCTCACATTGTTAACAATAACAACTATCCCGTCTATTTCAAAGGGCAAAGAACTGCGATGCTCTTGCCAAAACCTATGAAAATGAAAAACATCTTCTAAAGAAGCGCAATATTTGTTGTATTTATTGTTTGTCTTGAAACCAAGGGCTTTCAAAATTTTGTGTTTTTCCTCATGAGTCCTTTGCCCTAAATCAGTTATCAGCTCATAAATATTTGAATCAAGATGGCGGGAGGCAGTAACTTTCGGGTCTAATTGCCGGACAGACCCCGCAGCAATATTACGAGGATTGGCATAAGGGGGAAAACCTTTTTTAATTCTTTGTGCGTTAATTCTCTTAAATTCTTTTTTTGTAATAATAACTTCTCCCCTAACAATAACCTCTTTCAATCCTTTCTTTTGAATATTTTGGGCTATTTCTCCAAGCCCTTCTTTGTCCAACTCTTGAATTACCTCTTCTGAGCTTCTTAATCTTAAAGGAATCGCCTCAATTGTTTTCAAATTTTGTGTAACATCTTCACCAATCAAACCATCTCCTCTTGTAGCTCCAACTTCTAAAATCCCGTTTTTGTAAAGTAATTCTATTGCCAATCCATCAAGTTTTGGTTCACAATAAAAATCAAGTTCTTTTTTCTCCTTTTCTGAAAGAAGCCTCGAAATCCTATTCAGCCAGTCTTGCATATCTTCGGGGGAAAAAGCGTCATTAAAAGAGAGCATAGGAGCAGAGTGAGGAAATTTCTTAAACTCTCCAAGAGGTTTTCCTCCCACTCTTTGAGTTGGCGAATCCGGAGTTCGAAACTCGGGATAGCGTTCTTCCAAATCAAAAAGTTCTTTTTTTAAAGAGTCAAGAGCAGCGTCTGATATTTCTTGGCGGTCCAAGACATGATAAAGATAGCGATGATAGTTAATAACTTTTTTCAATTTTTCTATTCTCTTTTTTGCCTCACTTTTAGTCATAAATTTATTGCTTCGCTTTGCTTGCAAAATTGTCTTTAATAAAGCAGCAATCAAGCCTAAATTCACAATCCTGCTTCTCTTTGCGCTAAAGGAGCAACATTTAATTATAACTCTGCTTTTAATAGCTCACTTCAATTTTCCTGCTGGTATTTTTAAAAACGCCCACCGAACTAATAGTAGTTTTGCCTTCAGATGTAGAAATAGATACGCTGTAAGAAGGATAACTCTTTAATATTTCATCCAGCGTACCGTTTACTTCTCCGCTGCCTCCTTTCTTTAAAATATCATACAAAGAATGCTCACAACCAGTATCAGCTGCGTAAAAAGCAACTGTTGAGTAGCCAACGGTGCTTGTTATTTTAATCTCGGCAACAGTTAAAGCAACCAAAGATAAAACGCCTGTCATTAAAACAGCCAAAATAACCACTGCCAAATATAAAGAGACCCCTTTTTGCGTCATATCAACATTTAATTTAATATTGCACATCCAAATTCCTCTGAGAAACTGTTGTTTGCACTCTAATCTCCTGTGTTTTTCCTTTTTGCGATTGTAAAACTGCTCCAATTGTAACTTTTGGTTGCAATTCATCGCCCTGCTCCTCGCCGGAAAGGCAGAAAATCAAGTTTTCAACAGTAATTCTTGAAGAGGTCAGAGGCTCTGGAGAAGAAAGGTTGTCTTTTGAATTGTCAGAAGATTTCCTTACCATAATTTGCCCGTCTTTCAATAAAAACTCCTCGCATTTTCCATCTCCATCATAATTCAAAAACCTAACACTAGATGGACCATCCAACTGTTGGAAATTATATCCCTTGGCAATACAATGGCCCCCGAGATCTTTTTGCGCCATTCTTAGAGCGCGGGACATATACTCTAAACTATAGGAGATATTATCCAATATAGATTGCCTTTCCAAAACACTCATCTGAATTTTCACAGCAGAACCAAAAAGACCTACAATTGCAGAAGCGCTGATTGAAAAAACTGCCATCGCAACTAAAAGTTCTACCAAGGTAAATCCATATTTGGCTCTTTCCTTTATTTGATTATGGTTTCCAATCATATAATTTTCCTTCAACAACAAAATGACTGTTTTTTTCTCTCTCCTGCCAGCTTACATTTACAGTAACTTTTAAAGCCGGAGCGCCAGTTTCAGGTTTAATTGTAATCTTTCTCTTGAACGGCGTTTTCTTATCATTTGGAGAAGGAGAATCAATATACTCATAAAAACCATTACTTCCATTAATATAAAGATTTCTCCCTTTATATGAAGAAAGCGCAGAATCATTATAATCAATTTCACAACCTGTTTGGCAACCTTCCAAACCCCTATTCCAATTAAAACCTTTGAGCCAATTTTTGTCTCTAATATTTCTTACAAGTTCTATACCTTCTTGAGCCAACTGGGAAGCAATATAACGGGAAGAAACAGAATATAAAGAAGAAGATGTTCTTAAAACAGCAGCGTAAGCGCCAACAACACCAACCTCCATAATCGCAATAGCTATCATTATTTCAAGTAGCGTGAACCCTTTAGGCATTTTATTTTATTTATGATTTTACCATTGTCAAAAACTTCCAAAATTTTTTTATCTTCTCAATCTACCTCTATCATACCAGTTGTATTCGTTTTAACCTTTCGATTTCTCCGGCCATTAGAAAGGGTAACAACCGACAGGGTTGAAGAACTCTGAGTGTTAATATATACAATTGGGTCAGGAGGGATAAAAACTATGCTAAAAGAAGAGGCTGGACTGAGAGAAGAAATTTCTATTGATTTCTTTAAGTAAACTGTTTCCAGGAGCACATCCGTGCCACTTTCCCACTGATGGTTGCCATTACAATCCGCAAAAAGAATATAGTGGTCTGGCCAAGAACTTTCGAAGTGAATACCAAAATTATTGCTTTTGCTGGACCCTCCGCAATTAGCTTCCTCAGCGCTTAAAGCCATCTCTCTTGCTTTTGCCAAATCCTGACTAAGTTGATGAGCAGCCCTTTGGAGTTCTAAATCTTTTTCGCCAAAGCGCCAATCAGCAAAGACAACAGAAGAAAGAATAAAAACAATTGATACCACTGTTAAAAGCTCTATTAATGTAAATCCAGCATGCGAAAAGCCTAAGCAAGCTGCGGCTCGCTTTGCGCGAAAAGGCACATGTGAATTATTCGCAATTTGTAGATTAGTATTAGGTTTGTAGATTGGCATCGCGTTATTTATAACAGGTTTTTAGGTACCAATTAATTATATTCGGTCCCCAAAATAAGGCAATAAAGGTTCCTGCTACCAGAAACGGGCCAAATGGCATCTTGCTTTTAAGCGTCTTTCTGTGGCTGGTCACCAAGCCTAACCCTATTATAGCACCAATGAGAAAAGCAAAAAACAAAGCAACAAAAATGCGAGGATATCCCAAAAAAAGCCCTATAAAAAAACCCAACTTCACATCTCCAAAACCCATCCAGCGACCGCGAGATATCAGCCACAAAAGAAAGAAAAACCCTCCTGCGCCAAAAGCGGAATATATAGCCTCTATCATCTTGTGTTGAGCGCAGAAACCTAAAAAAACACCCGATAGCAAATACCAGACAATAGATATTATTATTGCCGGATAAATTATTTTATCTGGAATAATATAATGTTTAAGGTCGTAAACAAAAATAACAACTAAAAGAGAAGAAACGGTCAACAAATAGAAAAGATTAATAAGAGTTCGAAAATTAAAAATTGGAAAACCATTGAAAATCGGAAAGCCCGTTCTCTGAAACATAAAATTGCCTAATGGGATGGAAAAATTGAAAATTAGAAGAAAAATCAACCCTGTTGACACCTCCACTATTGGATATTGCCAAGAGATTTTCTTTCCGCAATACCTACATTTTCCCTTTAAGATTAGAAAGCTCAAAACAGGAATCAAATCATACCATCGCAAAATATGCCCGCATTTTGGACAATGAGACCGCCCTTTCAAAATACTCTCATTTGCACGCAGGCGGTATATTACGCTATTTAAAAAACTGCCAATGTCCATTCCGAGAACAAAAACAATTAGATAAAAAATAAGAAAAATGTATGCCATACACAAAATAAAGAGATACGCAATTTAAAGAAATAACTGATGTTTCCCAAGGCTTCTTTGGCAACAAATCGCTGCGATGTGCTGGTTTGTTACCATTAAAGCTTACTCTTCCAGAAGTTTTTATCAGCCCCTTCTCTTATCAACTTTGTCAATTGCAAAAAATAAACACTCCACCCTCTAAGCCATGCTGGGTTAACTCCCATAAAACTTTTTTGGGAACACTTAAAATTATTACTCTCAACTTCCTATCCCGTCTTTTGTCTAAAATAGAATATCCATCTCTAAGTATAAGCTACCAACTTTTTCCCTTGTTCTATTAAAATAAACTTTTACCTTAGACTCTTTCCTAATAAGCCCTTATTTCTCTAAACGAGAAAGATACCCCATCTGAAACATAGGCAGTAAGATAGTTAGCCTTGGAATTCCATTATACCATACAGCCAGAGAGGCAACAAACAGACACCGCAGCAATTTGTTGCCTTACAAACTTGGAAACAATTTGAAAACAATTTTCTCTTGAAACTGTCCCATTTAAAAGAGGCTGCTCCTTTTAGAGCAGCCTCTTAATAAATCAATCCTTCAGCACTAATCACTACAATCATCGGGGCAAACACCACTCTTGCCATCACCGCTAGGATCAGTAGTACAATAACCCGCTATTCCATTGCTGTCAGCACAATACCACATTTTTCCTCCCTTCCCTCCTTTTAACTTAGCGTATATACAGGTAGTAGTAGAATTAGGCGAGGGAGCATATTCAATAGTCGTGGAAGAATCTGCATTATTATTTATATCCTTACAGAGATTAACCATCTGAGAGGAGGTGCAGGTAAAATTGTCGTAATTACCGTCTTCAGAATAGATAAAAGCAGCAACAGTTCTTGCCTGAGTAATAGCGGAGATAACTCTTGCATCTTTTGCCTTTTTGGTAGCGCCCGGGAAAGTAATTAATACAACGGAAGCTAAAATGCCAATAATGGCAATTACAACTAAAAGCTCTATTAATGTAAAACCTTTTTCCATATTTTTTTTCTTTATTTAAATTCGACCTTTTTTGTATGCTCGTATTATATCTATTTTAACTCTTTTGTTTAGCAAGTCAAATCTATTCACAAGAACAATCATTATCCCCTCTGCAGTCTGCAGCACAAGCGCCACCCAATACCGGTGAAGTAAGGTATTCTTTTGCCCTTAAATCCCCGTCCACGCAAAAGTATTTTCCTGACCCGGGAAGGTGCGCAACAGCACAGAACCCTTTTCCATCATCATTAACATTTACTGTAATGTCTTCATCGCTTTCCTGTTCAATGTCATCACAAAGAACCTTAATATCTGAATTTTGGCAACTGCAGATTTTGTTTGAAACAGTGCATTGAACACTGCCATAATTCCCTTCATTGGCATATAGAATACTTGCTTTTGTGCGCAACTGGCTCATATCAGAAACAATTCTTGAATCTTGAGCCCTTTGCACAGCCCCAGGAAAAGAAATCAAAACAGCAGAAGCCAAAATGCCTATGATGGTGATAACAACCAAGAGCTCAATTAATGTAAAACCTTTCATAAATTTAAAAACTTATAAACTTATAAATTTAAAACACTGTTTGCTTTTTTCATTAACAATCTCATTTCTGTCCTTCATCATTATATTATATATCAAACTCATACAATTTCCATTTCAACTACCTAAGCCAGAAAAACCAGCCCGAAATATGGGAAAAAGCACGCCAACAGCCAGAATTGCTACAACAACGCCCAAAACTAAAATCAGAATTGGTTCCAAAAGTTTCACAAAACTATTAATCATCCTGTCTGTTTCTGCCTGATAAAACTTAACAACCTCCATAAGAGTGTCCTCCAAATGGCCTGTTTTCTCTCCTGTAAAAACCATTTGAGTTAAAAATGGGGGCACTAACTTTGGATAATCGCCCAAAACTGAGCTAATATTCTCTCCTCTAAAAACTCTTTTTCTTATTTTTTCAATAATCTCCTTATAAGGAACATTATCAATTACATCTCTGGTAATTTGCAAAGCCTGGGTAATAGGCACCCCTGCTTTTATTAAGACCGAAAGGCTTTCGCAAAATTGCGTGAGGTAAACTTTCTTATAAAAATCTCTCAGAAGAGGCACTTTGAGAACAAAAGCGCCCCAGATATTCTTCCCTTTTTTTGATTTTTTAAAAAACATAACCAAAGCTCCTAAGGCAATTAGAAAAGCCAAAACTATAATCCATCCCCCGCGCGACATAAAACCAACAAGAGATATAAGAAACTTTGTTTGCGCAGGGAGTTTTCCTCCAAACGCTTTTAAAACAACCATCAACTTTGGCATGACAAAAGTTCCCAGAACAAAAAATATGGCTATAAAAACAAAAACAATAAAAGCGGGATAGACCATTGCTCCTCTAATCTTGGCCCTCAGGGCATATTCTTTCTCCAAGTGGTCGGCTAAATAAGATAAGGCATCATCAATTTTTCCTGAAGCCTCTCCTGATTTAACGCAACTTATATAAAAAGAATTAAAAACTTTTGGATATAAAGAAAGAGCCTGGCTTAAAGAACTGCCGCTTTCCACCGCCTCCGCCATTCCCAGAAGCACGCTTCGCAAGTTTGAATTTGAAACTTGCGCAACCTGTATTCTTAAAGCCTCATCTATTGCTATACCAGATTTCAACATTACCGCCAAACGACGCGCCAGAGACATAAAGTCTTTTTTAGGAATTTTCCCAAAAAACAATCCCCCAAAGGGAGAGACGCCTTTTAATTTTACCTCGTTTAAAGAAACAACATAAAACCCATATTTCTCCAAAAGAGCCAAAGCCTGCTGCTTGGAAACAGTTTCAAGAAAGCCCTTTATTATCTTTCCCTCCTTAGTTTCAGCTTTATAAGCAAATCGCATAAAAATTATTTTGACAGCCGGCTTTGTATGTCATGCAAATTCCGAGCATATTTCAAAGCCACTTCCTCAGTAATCTCGCCTATGTTTACTAATTCCACCAAAGATTGGTCAAAAGAAACCATTCCATCTTTCCTAGAAGTTTCAATCACAGAAGGAATCTCATGAATCTTGTTCTCTCTAATTAGGTTACTAACAGCCGGCGTAGAAAATAAAACTTCGCAGGCAGGAATAAACCCCCCCTTGCTTCTGGGCAAAAGCCTCTGGGCTATTATTCCTAAAAGCGAACCTGACAATTGGGCTCTAATTTGATTCTGTTGAAAAGCGGGAAAAACATCTACAATCCTGTGTATTGCTTGGCTAGAAGAATTTGTATGCAAAGTGGCAAAAACCAAGTGCCCTGTTTCTGCTGCTGTTAAGGTAATTGAGATTGTTTCTAAGTCTCTCATTTCTCCTACCATAATAACATCCGGGTCTTCTCTTAAAGTTGACCTCAAAGCCTTAGCAAAACTTAAAGTGTCTCTATGAACTTCTCTTTGGTCTATAATAGATTGGTCATCTTGAAAAACATACTCAATAGGGTCCTCAATTGTAATAATATGCTCTTTTCTTTTATGGTTTATTTCGTCAATAAGTGCAGCTAAAGTCGTTGACTTCCCTTGAGAAGAAGCGCCTGTAATAAGCACCAGCCCTTGCAAGGCTTGAGTGAATTTATGCAAAACTATTGGCAGATTTAATTCTTCCAGAGTCCTAATTTTTTCTGGAATTAACCTCAAAGCGACACTAACCGAGCCTCTCTGAAAAAAAATACTGGCTCTAAACCTAACGTTTTCTTCTTCAAAGTCGTAAGAAAAATCTATCTCTTTTTCTTCCAAAAACTTCTTCCACTGCAATTCGCTTGTTAACAAAAAAGCCAATTCTTGTGCGTCTTTCGGCTCAATAACTTTCTCTTCTTTTAATTCCACTAAAACTCTGGTAATTCTTAAAACAGGACGATGCCCGACAGAAATGTGAACATCAGAAGCGCCTTTTTGAATCGCTTTTTTTAGAAGCCCCCTAAGTTGTTTTTTATAATCCATAAATTGTAAGAGTTAATTAATTAAGGGAAAAAGCCATTAAATTAACTAAAAATAATTTTGGAATTAACCACCTCTTTATCTTCAATTTTGTCATTTGGTTTGCAATACTTCCTTTATTATTTTCACTACTTCGCTTGGTGTGTAGTGCGCTTTTATTAAATACTTTGCCACTCCCAATTTTTTAGCCTTTATAACATCGCTTTCTTGGCCCAAATTAGAAAGCACTATTACCTTAAGATTGTTCAATTTTGCATTCTTTCTTATATTTTCCAAAATTTCCCAACCATCCATATTCGGCAAAACAATATCCAATATCAGAAGACCAAATTTTCCTTGTTGAAGTTTCTTAAGAACTGCCAAACCATCCTTCGCCGCTATCACTTTGAAACCCGAGTCCTCTAAGCGGCGCCTATAAATATCAATTAAGAATGGGTCATCTTCAGCCAGAAGTATTGATTTCATAAAATTTCTTTAAAATCTTTATTTATTATACGCCTTTATAAAACTAAATTTTGTACACCCAAAAGTCCCTACGACTTCTCTTTAATAACTCTCATTACTTCTTCAACAGAAGTTACTCCCTCAAGAGCCTTTAATATCCCATCCATTTCCATAGAAACCATCCCTTGAGACTTTGCTTCAGCTAAAAGCCTATCTCTTTGCATCCCACTAGTTAGAATTCTGGCTAAATCATCAGTCATTTTTAAAACTTCAAAAACGCCTGTCCTGCCAGCGTAACCCTTAAACTTACACTTTTTGCAGCCTTTTGGCTCATAAAGATAAAGAGGTTGTTTTAAGGCCTTCATTTTTCCTATTGCTTCCTGAGGCAAAGATTCAATCTTTTTTAATATAAAATCTCTCATCTTTTTATCCGCCTTTACCTTCTTCTTGCAAAAAGGACAAAGAACCCTTACCAACCTTTGGGAAAGAACAAGCAAGAGAGAAGGCGGAATTAGAAAAGGCTCAATACCCATATCAATTAATCGGGGGATAGCGCCTAAGGCATTGTTCGTGTGAAGGGTTGAGAGAACAATATGGCCAGTCAAGGCAGCGTGCACAGCAAGTTCCGCTGTTTCTTTATCTCTTATTTCCCCTACCATAATAACATCTGGGTCTTGCCTTAATATTTGCCGAAGCCCCCGAGCAAAAGTATAATTAATTTCCGGCTTAATTTGTGATTGGCTTACACCATTAATAGAATACTCCACCGGATCTTCCAGAGTTACAACATTAACTTGGTCCTTGTTAAGATTTCGCAAGATTGAATACAAAGTGGTAGTTTTTCCTGAGCTTGTGGGGCCAGTAACTAAAATCATCCCATAAGGTTTAGTAATTGCTTCTTTTACCAACTTGAAGTTCCTTTCACTTAATCCTAAATCTGTTAAAGATTTAAGCCCTTGGGAAGGGTCAAGCACCCTAATAGCTATTTTTTCACCTAATGTTGTAGGAAAAGTAGAAACCCGGAAATCAATCATTTCCCCCCCAATATTAGCTGAAAACCGGCCATCTTGAGGAATTCTTGTTTCATCAATTTTCAAACCGGACAAAATCTTAATTCTAACCACAATTGCTGGATGAATTGCTTTAGGCAAAAGCAAAGAAGAGTGCAAGATGCCATCTAATCTATAACGGACTCTTAAATTATCCTTGGTTGGTTCAATATGAATATCTGAAGCCTTTCCGTCAACTGCTTGCTTTAAAATAACGGCTACTATTTTAATCACTGGCGCTTCTTCCATTGTGGCTTTAAATTTCACAGCCTTCCCTGATATTTTAGTTCCCTTTTCCGCCTTAATTTCTGCCTCTAGTTTCGCTAAAGCCCGTTTCATTTCTTGCTTAGGAGCACGGTATTTTGCAATACAACTTTTAAAGCCCGATAATGTTATGAGAAAAATTTTATATTCAAATTTCTGTTGTCGGGCTAAAAACTTCAATGCTTCTTGGGCTTCAATGCGCTCAGGATAAACCATTCCTATTTCAAGCACACCGTTTTTAATTTCCAAAGGAACTGCCTTGTAATATTGCGCGGATTCTTTTGAGATTATTTCCAAAATCCTTGGAGGAATGCTGTCAGGCATTTCTCTTCTAAAAGGAATTTTTAAAAGGTGGGACTTTAATTCAAACAAGGTATCCTCGGGCATAATTTTTTCTTCCAAAATAATCTCCTCTGCTGTCTTCTGCGTTTGCCTTATTTTTGTCCTTAAGCCAATTGCTGTTTGAGGACTCACAATCTTGTTTTTAACTAATTGTTGGATAATATCCATAAATTTTATATTTAAACGAATTCTCTCTATAGATTGCTATTCAGCCATTGCCGCCCTTAAAAACCGGCAATTCTATGGAAGGTAGCATTAAGAATGAAGTGGAAGTTGAAACTGGAGAAACTGGAGTTATCGTCTCCTCGGTTGGAGAAAGTTGATAGGGAACGAATGGGTTGCTTCTCCCAAATTTCTTCGGCAAAGATATTTTTTTAACAAGTATAAGCTCCTTGAAATTTTTCTGGTCAAAAACCTGAAAATTTACAGTAAATTTTGCATTTTGAGGAAAAATAGATAAAGAAGAAAGGCTCCTCTTTAAGAAAACCTCCTTGTAGAGGATGAATACGCTTGCTACTGCCAGAATAACCGCTAAGTATATAGTTGGCTTATCAATTTTCTTTTCGTGTTGCATTTTATAGGAAATAATAAGACTCTATTAACAATTTAAAATCAAAAAGCCCATCTTTATAACCCCCAACAGTAACATTTTCAATGCTTACTAAACGGGAAGATTTCTCCAATAAGCTGGCAAATTTCTTCAAACTTTCATAATCCCCTCTTAATTCTAACCCTAAACTGAATTTCTTAATCTTTTGGTTGGGAAAACCCCCTTTACTCCTAAACGATTCTATGCCTATGCTTTTGAGAACCGCGCCGCTTTGACTGGCGCTCTGCTCTAAATAATCTAACAAAGGCGGCAAAGAGGGAGTTTTAGCAATTGCGCTTTCAACCTTTTCAAGGTTCTCAGGATGCGATTGGATTGTTTTGAAAGCCTTCCTAAGATTCGTAAAATATTGCTCACCCTGAGAAATTTGGAGAGCCTGCTCTTTTATCTTCTCTTGAAGGTCCAGATAAAGGGAATGCTCTGGCAAAGTAAAAAAACTAAAAGTAACCACACTGAGGAATAAAAATATTGGAATAAATATGGAGCGTTTCATTTTACAATAAGTTTATAGTTTAAATTATTCTTCTCCTTCTGCTGGAAGAAATATCTTAGGATTGAGCAATAACTCCAAGCTAAAGTCAATGCCGCCTGTTTTATTAAAACTTACTTTACGAAGTTTAACATCTTCTACAAACTTGTTTTCCCTTTGAAGTAACATCTGTTCCCCTAAATCCCTAAAGTTCTCTGTGTGGCCGTCTAATCTAAGCTTGCCATCTTTAACGTTTAAATTCATATTATCAAAGAAAACTTGTGGATGGGTTGTATTTTCAAGCAAAACGAAAAAACGGGAAACAACTTTCCTCTTTTCAAAAACTTCCCAAAAATCCTTTAAAGTTTTCTTTGCTTCCAACATTTCTTTTTCTATAACTTCGTCCTCTGGTGTTTTGATTTTAGAAATCAATATTTTATTTTCTTCAAACTTCTTTTTCAAAGGATTAACTTTAAACTGCAGCCAAACAGTAACTGCAACAGAACCCATTAAAACAATTAGAGAAAAATAGAAAAGAAAAGCAGTTATTGGGGAAGGTTTAATTTTTTCTCTTGGAATTAACCCTTGAGGCATAATATAGTTTTACTGTTCGCTAACTCCTCTAATAGCAGTTCCTAAGGCTATGGCTAAAGAGGGGCCTAATTCCTTTAACCGGGGTTTTAGCAAAGGAGGGTAAGAAACTATAGAAAAAGGATTGATAACCAAAACATTCTTTTTTAGAAAATTTTGCATATATTCTGGCAATCCCGGCAAGAGCGCCATCCCTCCCGCAATCTTAACATCGTTAATTGTTTTCCCATAGGTTTGATAAAACCTCTCACAAATTGAATCTATTTCTTTGCAAAGGGAATTGAGGCAACCCGATATAATTTTAAAAACATCTTCTCTTTCACGGTTGAAACTATATTTTCTTTTAATTTCTTCGGCTTGGGAAATACTAACCCCCAAACCCTTTGCTAAACTTTCTGTAAGAGTACGAGAAGAAATGTCAAAACTATGGCTCTCTAAAACTTCTTTCGCAACAATATTAACTGTAGTTGTTTGAACTCCCATATCAACCAAACAAAATGGCACTTCCGATAAAGACGCGGAAACGCGGGCTAAACTAAAAACCTCTGCCTCTAATCCTTGAAGTTTCAAATTAGCCAACATAGAAAGCTTTTGATATTGATAAATGATTTTTTTAGGGACTGCCACCAATAATATTTTAGTTTTTCTTTTGGCTGAAGCGCGCTCTATGCCCTTAACAACTTGCCAATCAAAATCAACTTCAGATAAAGCAACAGGAATATGATGCTTAGCCTCAAAGGATACTGCCTGAGGAATTTTTGAAGGTGGCATTGGGGGTAAATCAAAAGTAGTGAAAAAAGTAGAAAAGTCCGGCAGCGAGAAGAAAACTTTCCCGGTTTTAATTTTCGCTCTTTTCAATAAATTTTTCAAGATAGACGAAACATTATTGCTCAAAAGCGAAAAATCCTTATCCCATAAAACTCCTGTTGAAGAAATGCCAACTGGCAATTGGAAATCTGCGTAATTTAAAAGTTTGTTCTTTTTAAAAAGACGTGAAACTTCCACAACCTTAATTGAAGAGACACCTATATCAATTCCTAAACATTCTTTAGAAAAAACTCCCATAAGTTATTTACTGAACATTATTTCTTTTAATCCATTATTATTATACAATTTATACAACCAATTTACAAAAATCCGCTTAAACTGCTATGAAAAATTCAACTAAAAAATTTATTAACAAGGTTTTAGACATCATTTTCCCAAAATTTTGCGTTATCTGCAAAAGGCAAGATTACTTAGTCTGTCCAGATTGCTTAAGCCTTATAGAAATTATGGAGTATAGATACTGCCCTTTTTGCCAAAGGAGAGTGATGTCTAAAGAAGGCAAATGCAAATTACATCGTTATCTGAAACTTGACGGCCTCTATTTTGCTGCTTCTTACAATAATATTGTAGTTAAAACCTTGATAAAGAAATTCAAGTACCAACCTTTTATAAAAGAGCTTTCCAAGCCTCTATCACAATTAATAATAGCACATCTTCACTCCATAGACAACAAAATATTTTTGGAAGATAAAGAAAATTCCCTTCTTTTGCCTGTTCCAATCCACAAGTCAAAAAAAAGATGGAGGGGTTTTAACCAAGCAGAAGAAATTGCTAAAAATCTCTCCATCTGTTTAGGGCTGCCTCTGAAAGCAAATAATCTCCAAAAAATTAAAAAAACCAAACCTCAAGCCTATCTTAAAAAATCTGAAAGAATAAAAAATATTAATGGGGTTTTCAAAATAAAAAACCCTCCACAAATTCAAGGAAAGAGAATTTTTTTAGTTGACGATGTTTTTACAACCGGCTCAACAATGGAAGAATGCGCTCGCGTCTTAAAAGCAGCCGGAGCAAAGAAGGTATGGGGAATAGCAATTGCCAGAGAATTGTTAAACTAATTCCATACAAAAACACATCTCCTAAAAACTTTATCTAAATTCGTTGCGGAGGAGGCGGGAATCGAACCCACAAGCGGCTTTTTACACCGCTAAGGATTAGCAATCCTCTGCCGTACCATTGGGCCACTCCTCCGAAACCAAAATTATTCTAACATTAAAAATGCGTTAATTCAACCCGAATACATCAAAATAACAAGTACTAATTTGAAACCTCAACTCCTCCTACAGGCTTGATTTCAAATTATAAGTTGAAAGCAAAAACAATTCTTTTTCTCCTAAATTCCTTCGTTGAAAATACGCTTAATTCGTGGTACTGTTGAATATCTGCCCCTATAGCTTAACGGATAGAGCACAACCCTGCGGAGGTTGGAATGGAGGTTCAATTCCTCCTAGGGGCACTATTATTATGAATTTAGAAACACCAATAAAAGAAATACCAAAAATCGGGCCTTTTTTTCTTAGAAAACTCCAAAGAATGGGTATTAGAAAAGTAAAGGATATTCTTTTTCATTTTCCACACCGCTATGAAAATTTCTCAAATATAGGACCCATATCAAAAATACAACTTAATCAGACTTGTTGCGTTTTAGGGAAAATTTTAGAGATAAGAAATTCCAGAACTTGGAAGAAAAAAATGCTGCTCACCCAAGCCCTTATTGAAGATAAAAGCGGAGCTATAAAAGCAGTTTGGTTTAACCAACCATACTTAAACAAGGTGCTCAAAAAAGGAGACAATGTATGTTTTGCTGGAAAAGTAAGCTTAGAAAAAGATGGGCTTTATCTGTCAAACCCAGCGTATGAAAAAATAACAAGCCCTCAAGATTTAAGCAATCTCACGCATACAGGCAGAATTGTTCCAGTATATCCAGAAACAGAAGGTTTGTCCTCCCGCTGGTTCAGATATATTCTCAAGCCCTTGCTTTTAACCTTTAAAAACAAAATTCCCGAAACGCTTCCACAACACATAATAGATAAATTTAATCTTCTGCCAATAGAGCAGGCAATTTGGCAAATACACTTTCCTGACTCCTTAAAGTTAGCTGAAAAAGCGAGAAACCGCTTTTCTTTTGAAGAATTATTTTTAATAGAACTTTTTGTCCTAAGAGAAAGGCTAAGACTAAGGAAAGAGAAAGCAATTTCCATTCCTCCAAATATTGAAATTACTAGAGAATTCGTCAAATCACTCCCCTTCAAATTAACTAATGCTCAGAGAAAAGCAGCCTGGCAAATTCTAAAAGATTTAGAAAAAACTAACCCAATGTCTCGGCTTCTTGAAGGAGATGTGGGCTCAGGGAAAACCGTAGTCAGCATTATAGCGGCTTTAAATGTGGTAAAAGCCGGCTATCAAGTGGCTTTTATGGCTCCAACTGAAATCTTAGCCAAGCAACATTTTAAAGAAGTTTCAAAACTTCTAAAGAACTTCAATGTAAAAATTGCGCTTCTAACAGGCAAGGAAGACAAAATCATCTCCCAAAAATTATTTCGTTCAACAAGCAAAGGCCCAATCCCTGAAATTTTGGAAATATCAAGAAACAAACTTTTAGATAAGGTGAGAGGGAAAATTAACCCTCAAACAAAAAAATTTAATGTGGGAGTAGACATTTTAATTGGCACTCATTCTCTGATACAAAACAAAGTAAAGTTTGGCAAATTGGCTCTGTGCGTTGTTGATGAACAGCACCGATTTGGAGTAGAACAACGAGCGAAGTTAACCACTAAGAGCAATTCCTATGTTTCTCAAGACAAGGAGATTCGCAAAATTCCCCACTTTCTCTCAATGACTGCCACTCCTATTCCACGAACTTTGGCTTTAACTATTTACGGAGACTTAGACATATCAATTTTAGATGAAATGCCAAAAGGAAGAAAGAAAATTGCCACTAAAATTATACTGCCTCAAGAACGAAAAAAAATCTATAAATTTATAAAAGAGAGGGTAAAAAGAAAAGAACAAGTTTTTGTAATTTGTCCACGGATAGAAAGCCCAAAGCCAGAACCTGAAAATTCAAAGACGCAGGGCAAAACTGATTTGCCAAACACTGAACCTCAAGCATCAAACAATGTCACAAGCTGGGCAGAAGTAAAAGCAGTAAAAGAAGAATACAAGAAATTTTCAAAAGAAATTTTTCCTGATTTAAAAATTGCTATGCTCCATGGCAAAATGACACCGAAAGAAAAGGAAAAAACGATGGAGGAATTTAAAAGAGGCAAAATAGACATCCTAATATCAACTTCAGTGGTAGAGGTTGGCATTGACGTCCCTAAAGCCACAGTAATGGTGATTGAGGGAGCAGAAAGATTTGGGTTGGCTCAACTTTATCAACTCCGGGGAAGAGTTGGCAGGTCAAACTTGCAATCTTACTGTCTCCTATTTACCGATTCTAAAACTGGAAAAACAAAACAAAGATTGAAAGCTATCTTAAAAGCCAAAAATGGATTTGAATTAGCCCAAAAAGATTTAGAAATCCGCGGTCCGGGAAGCTTATATGGCGTCAAACAATGGGGCATACCAGATTTAGCAATGGAAAACTTAAAGAACCTTCCCTTAGTTGAAAAAACAAGAGAAATTGCAAATGAACTTTTAGAGAAAGACCCTGATTTACAAAACTATCCTCTCTTGAAAAAAAGATTAGAAGGATTTGAAAAAAGAATCCATTTAGAATAATATAAATAAATCAACTTGGTAAAAAGGCAAAAATAAAAAAATATGCATTATAGTGAGATATTAATTTACGTCGGCATCTTTTTTAGCCTCTATCTTGCAAATTTTATCTTTTTAACATTTCTTGAAAACAAAGAGAGGGTTTTTGAGTCTAAAAAAATAAAAAACTTCCCTTTGGTCTCATTAATTATCCCTTGTTACAACGAAGCAAAAAATATTGAAAGAGTTCTTCGTTCCTTACTAAACTTAGATTATCCTAAAAACAAACTGGAAATTATCGTTGTTGACGATGGAAGCAAAGACGAAACTTTTGCAAAAGCGGCAAAAATAGCAAAAGAGAGTAAAATCATTAAAGTTTTCCAAAAGAAAAATGGCGGCAAATATACTGCCTTAAACTATGGGTTAAAAAGAGCACAGGGAAGATTTATTGGGAGCATTGACGCTGATTGCTATGTTGAAAAAACTGCCCTTAAGAAAGCGCTTGGTTATTTCAAAGACCCAAAAACAATGGTTGTAACTTCCACTATCAAAATAGCAAAACCAAATACTGTTCTGGAAGGCGTGCAATATGTTGAATTCTTAATAGCGGCTTTCCTAAGGAAAATTTTTTCCTTTTTGGACAGCGTTACTGTTACTCCGGGTCCCCTCTCCATTTTCAGAAAAGAGGTTTTTGAAACCTTAGGCCCTTATAAAAAAGGCCATCAAGCCGAGGATTTAGAAATGGCTTTCAGATTGCAAAATGCTAATTTCAAAATTGCCCATGCCGTTGAGGCAATAGTTTACACTTTCGGAGAACCAAAATTAAAAGGGTTGTTTTTGCAAAGGTTAAGGTGGAGAAGAGGATTTTTGTTAAATTTAGGAGATTACCCCCAACTTTTAGATTTTAGGAAACATGGAAATTTGTCTTTCTTGTTTTTCTGTAACATCTTCGGGGCTTTTCTTTCCATCTCCCTTGTTAGCTACGCCCTTTTCAAACTCTTAGCTTCTTTCTTAGAAAAAACCCAACAGTTTCTTGTTGCAGGATTTAATTTCTCCTTCCCTAATCTCAGCTGGTTTTCTCTCAACACGAAACCAACTTTTATTTTAGGAATTTTATCCTTAACCGTTTTTCTGATATATCTAATGCTGGGGAAAATTTTAACTTGCGACAAATCAAAATTGAAAGGAAAAACTATTTCCTATCTTGTAATATATGCTTTTCTAAATGCTTCTTGGTGGGTTTCCGCTTTCGCTTCTATTCTCTTCAAAAAAGAACTTAAGTGGAAGTAAATTTGCTATGAATAATAAAAAAATCAACATTAAAAAGCACCTTTCGGTCTTTTTTCTTACCTCTCTAATCTTTGCCAGCGGATTTTTTCTAAGCGACTTTCTCAGCAAAAAACAACTAACAAAATTAAATATCCTTCAACAATCTTTAAGGATTGATATTCTTTCTTTAGAAACGCAATTTTCAATATTAACCCAAGCACCGTGTGAAAATTTAAATGAATCAACTTTAACCAAAGAACTTTATGACATTTCCCAAAAATTAACTTCTGTTGAAAACAATTTAGGCAGAGACAATCCTTATTTTTTACAATTAAAAAAATACTACTCAATTTTAGAGCTCAAACATTGGCTATTAATAAAAAGGGCTTCAAAAAACTGCAAATTAAATCTTAGTTTTATAATTTATTTCTACGCAGATAAAAAAAATTGCCCCAATTGCCAGTCCCAAGGGCTTATCCTAAGTTATTTCAGAAAAAAATATCCCTTCTTAAGAATTTATTCCTTTGATTGGAACCTCGAGCTCTCCGCCTTACAAACTCTTAAATCAGTTTACAACTTAAAAGAGCAGTTTCCGATTTTAATTGTCAACGACAAAGTTCTTTACGGCTTCAAAAACAAAGAGAACTTGGAAAAAATTCTTGAAAAATACACAAATCTTCAATTGTTAGAAGAAGCCACTTCCACTAAAGCCACTTCTACAGAAACAACTTCAAGTGAAAACAAAATAAAATAAAAAATTGGCGCTATAGAAGCTAAGCCTTTGTTGGTTAAGTTGTTCTCTCCCAAATTTGCTGCGACCCCGAGGGGAGTCGAACCCCTGTTACCAGATTGAAAGCCTGGTGTCCTGGCCACTAGACGACAGGGTCATCATTCAATGTGGCGGCAAAAAGCCTAGTGCCCAAGCAACTAGATTGATAGAGCAACAATAATAATTCACCAAAAACAACCTCATAGAAAGCCTATTGTAAACTACTGATAGAGAAACTATAAAATTTTAATAAATATATCATAGTAAAAAATTAGAGAATTACAAGATATATGATTATATTAGCAATTGATACCTCCTGCGACGATACTTCAATTAGCATAATAGAAGAAAAAAACAACAATCCTAAAATTCTTTCAAACATTGTGTCTTCCCAAGTAAAATTACACGCCCTATATGGAGGAGTATACCCAAGTTTAGCAAAAAGGGAACATCAGCGCAACCTTAGCATAGTATTGGAAAAATCTCTATCAAAAGCAGGATTGCTAAAATTGAAAACTAAAAAAACAAAAAAAACTTCAGAAAACAAAACACCCACTCATTTTCCTTCAGCAGAATTTTTAGATAAATACAAAAAGCCAAAAATTGGCTTGATTGCAGTAACAATTGGACCAGGATTGGAGCCGTGTTTATGGCAAGGAATAAATTTTGCTATTTTGCTCGCAAAGGAATTAAAAGTTAAAATAGTGCCTGTAAACCATATTGAAGGGCATATACTTGCCAATTTGCTGCTACCGGTTGGCAAAAATCCCAACCTCCAAACATCAACAACCAAAAAAATCGTATTTCCGGCAATTTGTTTAGTGGTATCTGGAGGGCACACTCAGTTAATTTTAATGAAAAACATTGGGAAATATAAAATTATAGGCGAGACAAGAGACGATGCAGCAGGCGAATGCTTTGATAAAACAGCAAGAATCTTAGGGCTTCCCTATCCCGGGGGGCCGGCAATAGCTGCTGAAGCAGCTAAATTTTCAATCTCCAATTCCCAATTCTCAATTAAGCTGCCCAGGCCAATGGCTAACTCAAGGAATTATGATTTCTCTTTTTCCGGATTAAAAACCGCAGTTTTGTATGACTTCAAAAAAAGACCAAAAGAGGTGAGGGCTTCAAAAAGATATGTCCAAGAAATGGCAAAAGAAATCCAGCAAGCAATTATAGATGTGCTTATTAAAAAAACATTAAAGGCTGCTATGAACTTCAACGCCAAAAGCGTTATACTAGGGGGAGGAGTAGCAGCCAATAAGGAATTAAGAAAGCAGTTAAGGGAGAAAATTAAAACCGAATTGCCAAATGTTAAACTTTTTATACCTGAGCCAAAATTGTGCACTGATAACGCAGCAATGATTGCTCAAGCCGCCTATTTCCATAGAAAAAGCGCAACAGATAGATGGAAAAAAATTAGAGCAAAGGCAAGGCTAAAAATAAAAAACGTGGATTAGAATAATAAATTATGTCAATTTCTAAACATTATCAACCACAGAAAATAGAAAACAAAATTTATAAACTCTGGGAAAAAAGCGGTTTTTTGAAAACTAAAATTAGCAAAAACAAAAAGCCTTTTTGTATTATAATGCCTCCAGTTAATGCTAATGGCCCCTTGCACATCGGGCATGCTGTTTTTGTCACCTTAGAAGACATTATGATACGCTACCAAAGAATGCGCCAGAAGAATGTTTTGTGGCTGCCGGGTGTTGACCATGCAGGCTTTGAAACGCAAGTGGTGTTTGAAAAAGAGTTGGAAAAGCAAGGGAAAACACGTTTCCAAATCCCTCCCAAAAAACTTTATCAAATGATATTTGGTTTTACTCAAAAAAACAGAAAAATAGTAAGAGAACAATTTAAAAAACTCGGTGCCTCATGCGACTGGTCAAGAGAAAAATTCACACTAGAGGAAGGCATTATTAAAATTGTTTACAAAACTTTCAAAAAACTTTACAAAGATGGTTTGGTTTACAGAGGCAAGAGAATTATCAATTGGTGCCCCCGGCACCAAACAGCGCTTTCTGATTTGGAAATAAAGCACGAAATAAAGAAAGGAAAATTATGGCATATTAAATATTATCTTAAAAGCCAAAAGACAAACTTCCAAAAGCAAGAAAAAGGAAGCAAGAACTATATTATAGTAGCAACCACTAGGCCAGAGACAATGCTTGGTGACACAGGGATTGCGGTTAACCCTAAAGACAAAAGATATAAGAAATTTGTTGGCAAAACAGCAATCCTGCCTCTCATTAACAGAGAAATTCCCATTGTTGCTTCAAACAAAGTTGATGTTAATTTTGGCACAGGGGCTGTAAAAGTAACACCTGCGTGCGATGTAATTGATTTCGAGATAGCCAAAGAGCACCATTTGAAAATAATTGAAATCGTAGGAAAGGATGGAAAAATGAAGAACGTGCCTCCCTCTTACCAAGGGTTAACGACTCTCGCATGCCGAGAAAAAATTGTAAAAGAACTCCAAGAAAAAGGATACTTAGAAAAAGCAGAAAACTATACCCATCAAATTAGCGTCTGCTATAAATGCAAAACTCCTATTGAGCCCCTTATTTCTGAACAATGGTTTGTGAAAATAAAACCGCTGGCTAAAGCAGCAATGGAAGCAGTAGAAAAAGGGAAAATAAAATTCATTCCGGAATATTATAAAAAAATATATTTCCATTGGATGAAAAACATTAAAGATTGGAACATATCCCGACAAATTGTCTGGGGTATTAGGATACCTATTTGGTACGGAATTAAAAACGGAAAAATAAAGAAAATTATTGTTTCTGAAAAGAAACCAAAATTGCCAAAGGGCTCTGATTATCTGAAGAAAGAAACTGACACTTTTGATACCTGGTTCTCTTCAGGCCAATGGCCATTTGCTGCTTTGGGCTTTCCAAAAAATAAAGATTACAAATACTTTTACCCTACTTCAGTGATGGAAACCGGTTGGGACATACTTTTCTTCTGGGTAGCGCGAATGATTATGCTATCCCTTTATGTAACAGGAGAGGTTCCTTTTCGTTATGTTTTTTTGCACGGCTTGGTGCGTGATAAAGACAGGCAAAAAATGTCAAAATCAAAAGGAAACGTTATCGACCCATTAGGTGTTGTTAATTTATATGGAGCTGATGCTTTAAGAGCAGCATTAGTTTTTGGAACAGGAGCGGGAAAAGACATCATAATTTCTGAAGAGAAAATTATTGGGCAAAAACGGTTTGCTAACAAAATTTGGAATGCCTCACGATTTATTTTTCAACAAATCTCAAGCTCAAAACTCAAAACCCAAAATATAAAATTGCAATTTAAAATTCAAAACCTAACAGAGGCTGATAAAAAAATACTAAACGGCCTCAATGAAATAATAGGGTCAGTAACAAAAGATTTGGATGATTTTCAATTCCATAACGCCTTGCAAAAAATTTACCAATTCTTCTGGCATAGGTTTTGCGACTTATACATAGAAAAATCAAAAAAGCAACTCCAAGAAAAGGCGCTGCAAGAAGAAACCCTGAAAATACTCCTTTATGTTCTGCTGCAGTCAATAAAACTTCTGCATCCTTTTATGCCATTTCTCACTGAGGAAATTTATCAAAAACTGCCAATAAAAAACAAACAGAAATGTCTAATGGTAGAAAGCTGGCCCAGCCAAAAGCCAAAAATTTAAAACTATAACTATATTTTATGACACCTTACCCATTTTATGCCTTAGGCGGAATCCTGCCAAGCGTTATTTGGCTGCTTTTCTACTTAAGAGAAGATGCGCATCCAGAATCAAACAGTGAAATTGTAAAAGTTTTTCTTTACGGAATGCTTGCTGCTTTGGTTGCTATCTTCTTGGAACTTGGGGCAAAAAAAATATTCCTCTCAATCCCTAACATATCTTCTGCTTCTTTTAACATCGTGCAAGTTTTTATCGGAGGGGCGCTAATTGAGGAATATATGAAATATTTGGTTATAAAGCTTGAGGTTCTCCGAAATCCGGAATTGGATGAGCCATTGGATATAATGCTCTATATGATAATATCTGCTTTGGGTTTTGCCGCTTCAGAAAATATCTTATTAATGTTTGCCCAACAATACTACTCCATTCCATTAGGGCAATTAGTGGAAATTGTAGGATTGCGTTTCTTAACAGCAACTTTTCTGCATGCTTTATGCTCTGGCATCTTAGGATATTTTTTAGCAATGTCTTTTTACAAATTAAAATTTCAAAAGAGGACATTCTTTGCAGGATTAGGAATCGCCTCCATATTGCATGGGCTATATAATCTATCTATAATGGATATTGCAAGAGCAAAGAATATCATTTTGCCTTTTGCGATTCTGGTTGCGATGGCAATTATTGTAAGTTTTCTCTTCAAAAAACTTAAAAAAATGAAGGGTGTTTGCCTAATTGCTGAAAAATAATTAATGTAATAAATAAAATATGAAACCTGCCAATGAAAAAGAAGAACGCTTAACAATCAGCCAGTTTAAAAAAGATAATCTTAAAAACGCATCTCAATCCTCAAAATGGTCTAAAAACGAAGGAGAGGTAGCCGTTGATGTTTTTCAAAAAGATTCCGAACTTGTAATTTTAGCCCCTATTGCTGGAGTAAACAGTTCAAATATAGATATATCTATTGAGAATAAAATGTTGATTATCAAGGGCTCAAGGCAAAATCCAGAAGAATCAGAAAAAAACAACTATTTTTACCAAGAATGCTTTTGGGGAAAATTTCATAGAGAGATTAGTTTGCCTGAAAATGTCAATATTTCCCAATCAAAAGCCACGCTAAAAAAAGGAATTCTAAAAATAACAATACCGCTTCTTAAAAAAGAAAAAAAGAAAAAAATAGAAATAGAATAAAAAAACAAAAAGCCACCTCTCTAAAAAGAGGCGGCTTTTTAGATTATTTTATTCCCAGTCAAAAGATACCCGTTTTAATAAATCTTAATTCTGTCTTCAGCACTACTTCAGAATAGTATAAATAAAGTAAGGAATTGCTTTAGCAATAATCATAACAACCACGCCAATAACACCATATATCATCATTTGCTTTGCTTTGCCGACTTTTTCGGGGTCTCCTTGGGCAGTCACGAAGTAAAAACCAGCAAGGACAAAGATTAAAACAGTTAAAGTGCTAACTATACCAAAAATCCAATTAAAGATAGTATCTACAACTTTCGAAACAGAGCTAGTAGTAAGAGATGTTGATGACAACTGCGGTAGATTTTCCACTGCTAAACTTAAAACAGGAACAGAAAAAACAGCCAAAAGGCCCAACACCAGAAAAATTCTTTTTATCTTTTTCATCTTATTTGTTGATTTCATTAACCTATTATAAGCATTTAACGACCTTTATTTACTATTTTGAAAGCAATTAAGGCTTTAAAACCGTATAAATGAAATAAGGCACTGCCTTGGCTATTAAAGCCACAACCACTCCAATTGTAGTGTAGATAATCATTTGCTTTGCTTTGTTGATTTTTTCGGGGTCCCCTTGGGCACTCACGAAGTAAAAACCAGCAAGGACAAAAAATATAACAGCCACAGAAATGACAATGCCAAAAATCCAACTTCCGGCTCTGTTTATTATATTAATAACATCTGTGGCATTGCCAACATCAACTGGCTCAACACTATCGGCAAAGCCTATCAAAGGCATCAAAAGGCTATTTAAAGTAATAAATAAAAGTTTCTTCTTCATTTTTACAATAATTTACCAATATTTTCAAGATTACAGAGAAAAGTTCCGCGCTTCTAATGTTTTCCCGTTAACTGGATTTAACTTTCAAAAGCTCTTTTATAATTGCCACTATCCCTTTGCTTAAAAGTATAACGCCCAATCCAACAATTGTCCAGAAAATTATATTATTTGCTTTCTTGATTTTTTCGGGGTCCCCTTGGGCGGTAATGTAGAAAAACCCAGCAACAATAATCATCACCGGAGCAACAGCAAGGCCAACTTTCAAAACAAAGTTGCTCAAACCTGAAACAATACCCTCTACGCTATTGGAGGTAAGAGGATTGCTTATAACGACATCTGCCCTTATTAAAAGAGGAAAAAGCAGCAAAGGTATAAAAGGAAATAACTTTTTAACAAAAGGAAACATAATTTATTTTATCATTCGCTTTTTGTAAAGTAAAGCAAATAATGGAAATTACCTGCTTTTGATTCTCTCTCTGCCCTAAAACCGTTCTCCTGGGCAATTTTCTTTACCTCCTCTGGCAAAACCCTGCCCTCTACCGGTCCTAAAGGAGCGTTCTTTAGCCAATCAACAACTAAAACTCTACCATTTTCTTTCAAAATTCTCTTAGCCTCTTTAAAAACTTCACCTTTGTCATCAACTTGAAACAAAAGATTAACCATCAATACAATATCGCAACTTCCCTCTGGTATTTTTGAGCCACCCACCTTTTCAACATCAGAACGCACAGTAACGACATTTTTAATGTCAAACATTTTTAACTTGCCCTCCAAAGCTGAGAGCGGCTCTTCCTGAACATCTATGGCATAGACCCTGCCATCTTTAAGAATTTTAGCCAAAGGGATAACCCATCCTCCAGCGCCACAGCCAAAATCAGCCGCTACCATATCTGGCCGCAAACCAATTTGGTTCAAAATCTCAATTGGATTAATAAACTCAGGCATAATAGAAAAGTCAAAATGCAAATCTCAAATCTCAAAATCACATCTCAAAATTCAAAATTACCTTTTGCCTTTCATAGTTAAAATCCCGGAAGCCAAAATGTTAGCAAGTTCAATAATTTCATTTAATAATCGTTCAATCTCTTCTTTCGAAGATGGCATTGTTTCTTTTATAATTATTAGCCAATATTTTGTTTCGTTTGCCGATTTTAAGGCAATTTCGAAATAATGGATATAGTCTTTCTTTGAACTGGAAGATTTGGCTTCTACGACATTGGCTCCAATCGAAGTGGCGCTTCTGATAAGTTGGTCGATAATTGACCAAAGAATCCTTTCTTTTCGCATTTTTTCAGCAAATCTGAGAATCTAAATAGAAAACCGAATTAAACGCTTAATAAACTCTTCTTTTTTAAATTTTGCATTTTGAATTGTCATTTTGAGATTTGAGATTTGAGATTTGAATTTTCAAATTTTTAATCTTGATTTTTGAATTTTCTAATTTTGCATTTTGAATTGTCATTTTGAGATTTGAGATTTGAGATTTGAATTTTCAAAGGCATATTGCCGCAGCAACTTTATCTCCTCTATCCAATTTCATTACACGAACCCCAGAAGCAGCCCTGCCAATAATTGAAATTGAACTTAAAGGAGTTCTAATAACTTGACCCTTTTGAGAGATAACAACCAAATCTTTCTTTTCCTCCCCAATAATCTGGGAAAAAACAATCATTCCTGTTTTTTCAGTAATTCGAGCCGCTTTAATTCCCGAACCGCCTCTATGTTGCAATCTAAATCCTTTAACCTTAGTTCTTTTGCCATATCCGTTTTCCGTCACCACTAATAAATAACTTTTCTCTTTTCGCTCTTCTCTTTCCGCTTTAATGATATCCATGCCAATAACCTCATCGCCTTTTGCCAATCTCATTCCTTTCACTCCAACTGCCCCTCTTCCCATAGTTCTTATGTCGTGTTCTTTGAACCTAATTGATTTTCCTTGTTTTGTTACCAGCATTACCTCCTCGCCTTTTTTAGCAATCCTTGCCGCTCTTAAAACATCACCCTGTTGCAGTTTAATAGCTTTAAGTCCTGTTCTTCTCACATTTGCGAAACTGGATAAATTCGTCTTCTTAATTATGCCATTTTTTGTAACCATTGCCAAATACTTATCCTTCACTTCTTTTTCTTGGCTATTATACACAGCAACATCCAAAACCTTCTCGTGCTGGGATATCTCTAGAAAGTTTAAAAGGCCTCTCCCTCGAGCAGTCCTTCCCATTTCAGGAATTTCCCAAACCGAACATTGAAAAACTTTGCCCGAGTCTGTGAAGAAAAGGAGTTTATCCAAAGTATTTGCCACCTGAAATTTTTCCACAAAATCTTCTCCGGAAACTTCTATCCCTATAACGCCTTTTCCTCCCCTTTGTTGAGTTTTATATAAAGCCGGCTTTACTCTTTTAACAAAGCCACCTTTAGTTAAGATAATAATCGTTTCTTCTTGAGGAATCAAATCTTCTCTGGCAATTTCTCCGGGTTTTGCGGCTATAACTTTTGTTCTCCTGCCATCTTTATATTTTTCCTTCATTTCTTGAAATTCTTTTTTCATTATCTCTTTTACTCTTTTCGGATTTTTCAAAACTGACTCCAGATAAATAATTCTCTTTTCTATTTCTGCTAATTCTTTCTCAATCTTGCTCCGCTCAAGTTTTGCTAAATTTTGAAGTTTCATCTCCAAAATAGCAGTAGCTTGGACATCTGTTAACTTAAATTTCTTTTTCAGATTATTGTGGGCATCCTCCCGGTTTTGAGACTTTTTAATTGTTTTAATCACCTCATCAATATTTTTCAAGGCAACCATTAAACCTTCCAAAATATGAGCCCTCTCTTTTGCTTTTTCTAAATCAAACCGAGTTCGCCGCAAAACTACCTCTTTCCTGTGATTTAAATACAAATTCAAAACATCCACTAAACTTAAAACCCTTGGCTGCAATCCGTCAACCAAAGCCAACATATTTAAATAAAATGTTTTCTGAAGGTCAGTGTATTTGTAAAAGGCGTTTAAAATTTTGTTTGCAAGAGCATCTCTCTTCAATTCAATAACAATTCTCATTCCCTCTTTGTCTGATTCATCCCTTACATCCTTTATGCCTTCTACCCGTTTATTTTCAACCAAGTTAGCAATTTGTTGCACTAAAGTTGATTTCTGAAGCTGAAAAGGTATTTCTGTAATTATAATCCGAGAATTCCCTCTTTGCCCTGCCTGAATCTCGGCTTTTCCTCTTACCAAAATTGGACCCTTTCCTTGGGAATAGGCAGATATTATCTCTTTCTTTCCATAAATAATGCCGCCAGTTGGGAAATCAGGACCTTTTACAAACTGGAAAATATCCTCTGTTGTTGAAGACGGGTGGCTTATTAAATAGATGCAAGCGTCCAAAACTTCAGAAATATTATGGGGAGGAATGTTAGTTGCCATACCAACCGCAATCCCTAAAGAACCATTTAATAGCAAGTTCGGCAAGGGAGAGG
Source organism: bacterium (assembly GCA_021158045.1). GTDB lineage: Bacteria > Patescibacteriota > Minisyncoccia > Minisyncoccales > CG1-02-41-26 > JAGGVK01. The sequence continues at coordinate 44,431 of JAGGVK010000040.1, forward strand.
GCAAAACTACGGGCTCCTTCCTTGTGCCATCGTAGTTTGGCCTAAAATCAACTGTGTTTTTCTCAATATCCAGCAACATCAATTCTCCTATTTTTGAAAGCCTAGCTTCTGTGTATCTTTGAGCCGCAGCCGGGTCGTTGTCTATTGAGCCAAAGTTGCCTTGACCTTGCACCAAAGGGTATCTTAAAGAAAAATCCTGAGCCATACGCACCATTGCATCGTAGACCGCTACATCGCCATGCGGATGAAATTTCCCTAAAACTTCTCCGGTAACTGCTGCTGATTTCCTAAATTTGGCATCGTGTTTCAATCCCATTCCATACATTGCATACAAAATCCTGCGATGCACTGGTTTTAGGCCATCGCGGACATCAGGCAAAGCCCGAGAAACAATAACCGACATTGCGTAATCCAAATAATCCTCCTGCATCTCTTGGGTAATCTCCCGCGATTTGATATAACCTATTTCCTTTTCTTCTTTTTTTGCTAAACTTTTATTTTTCGCCATAAACTTAGAAAACTTTATAAAATTTATTTCTTTTTTACTTTACTGCGGGGAAAAATTTCCTTTTGCTTCACCTGAAGAAGAAGTAGAGGAAGCTGAGGAAGCTGAGGAAGTTGAAGAAGTTGAAGAAGTTGAGGAAGTTTGACGAGTAAGCGGCAAAGTTATAGTAATGCTTGTAGCACCTTCTTTCCCGAGCTCCTTGAAAATTTTACCAAGATTTTTAGCTTCCTCCCCAAATTCCTGAAAACTCTTTCTAGATGAACTGACTACTTCAAGTTTTTGCAATTTTTCAATACCAAGCTTTTCTGACAAATGTTCTTTTCGGAATCTCCGCATATTTGCTTCAAAACGCTGCAAAACAATAGCACCTAACCCTACTGCTGTTATAATTAACACCAACCACAAGAAAAATTTTCTTTGCAAGAGGGTCATCTTGGTTTAGAACTTTGATTTACAATGGTTGAAGAACTATTACTTCTAATTCTTCTCTTGGCAAGTTATCTGCTTTTAGCTTTAGTTTTTTCTCCGGAACAACACTGTCCCTACCCATAACTTTAAGGAATTTGTCAAGGCTGTCCAACTTTATTTTCAAACGAGGAATAGAATAATGCATAGGAATAACTATTTTAGGTTCAATTTGGGAAATGACGCCTAACGCTTCCCGGGCTGAAATCGTATAAATCCCTCCAACCGGCACCATCAAAATATCAATATCTCCTAAACTCTCAAGTTGAGTTGCTGTCAGCTCTTTTTGCCCAAAATCAGATAAATGGCAAATCTTTATATTTTCTGCTTCAATTGTAAACATTGTTACTAATCCCCTTTCCTTTCCCTGTGAATCGTCATGAAAAGCATTAATGCCTTTTATATAAATTCCTTTAACCTCGTATTCTCCTGGCTCCTCAATCAAAAAAGGATTCCCTAAAATTGCCTTCTTGTTATTGTGGTCATAATGCTGATGGGAACAAAGCAAAATGTTAGCCTCAACTTTTGGAACTCTCAACCCTATAGTTTCGCTGAAAGGGTCAATAGCAATTTTGACGCTTTCTTGATTCTCGTTCTTAGCCAAAACTTCAAAAAAAGATTGTCCATGCCAAATTATTTGCATAAAAATAAATAATCTACTATTCCAAGTTCGTTAACCAAAAACCAAATAAACTTTTCTCAGAACTTTTTAATAGCCAAGTTTAATCCAAATTTAACATCTTATTTGATACGCTTCTAAAATTATTCTATTTAATATTACCACATTCTCTAGCCCTAATCAATAAAGGCTATTGATTTAATGATTGTTTTCCTGTATACTCTAAAAGTATAAAACCCAAAAGCGCAAACTGCTATAAATTGCTAAAAAGAAAAAATATGAAAACCGCTAAAAAACTCAAACAGGAAATTATCGGTCCTCCAAAAATAGGAGAAATTGTAGAAGGAAAGATTATAGAAAAAAGAGGAAATGCCACTTTTGTAGACTTAGGAGCAAAAGGAATCGGAGTAGTATATGGAGATGAGCTCCTAGGAGCAAAAAATATGCTAAAGGAATTAAATGTTGGCAGCAAGATATCTGCAAAGATAACAAAACTAGAAACAAAAGATGGCTATAGAGCGCTTTCAATTAAGGAGGCTTCACAAAAGCTAAATTGGGAAAAACTAATTGAAAAAAGCGAAAGCGGAGAAACTTTAGAAGTAAAAATAACAGGCGCAAATAAAGGAGGGCTTCTAACAAAAATAATGGAAATTCCTGCTTTTCTGCCTGTTTCTCAACTCAGCCCAAAACACTACCCAAAAGTTGAAGGAGGAGACCCCGCAAAAATTGTTAAAGCCTTACAGAAATTCGTGGGGCAAAATTTAAGAGTCAAAATTTTTAACCTTAACCAAAGAGAAAATAAGTTGATTTTATCTGAAAGGGCAAATGAGGAGGAAAAAACCAAAGAAGCTCTAAAAAATTATAAAGTGGGAGATATTGTAGAAGGGGAAATCACAGGTGTTACGGCTTTTGGAGTTTTTTTAAAGTTTGGCAAAGGAGATTTAGAAGGGCTTGTGCATATCTCTGAAATGCCAGAAAAAAAAGAGAAGGATTCCGCAAAAAACTTTAAAACAGGAGAGCATCACAAAGCAAAAATTATAGAAATAACAGGCAACAGGGTTTATCTCTCTTTTAAAGGCTTATGAGCAAACTACTAAAAAATTTCTTAGCAGTGGCGATAATTTTTGTTTTTATCTCTGCCATTTTTGCTTTAAGCGCTGACTTTTCCATTAACCAGAAAATAAAAAATATACCTCTAAATCAAGTTGCGAAAGCGGTTAGCGAAAATGAAGTTAAAGATATAAAAGTTACAGGCGATATCCTCAACATTACTTATAAAAACGGACAAAAAGCAACCTCACGAAAAGAACCCAGCTCCTCCCTAATCCAATCTCTTATCAACTACGGCGTTCCTAAGGAAAAGATAAAAAACCTTCAAGTAGAAATAGAAAAAGAGCCTACTAACACCTCTGATTGGCTGATTCCTCTTTTGAGTTTTGTCTTGCCTCTTTTAATATTTATCTGGTTTTTTGGCGCAATCTTTAAGCAAGCAAAAAGCGGAACCAACCAAACTTTTAGTTTTCTAAAATCCCCAGCTAAGTTATTTGGCACCGGTAAAACACCCGGTGAACAAGTAACTTTTAAAGATGTGGCTGATTTAGAAGAAGCTAAGAAAGAAATAAAAGAAATAATTGATTTTCTCCGCTATCCTAAAAAATTTTGGAAAATAGGGGCTCGTATTCCAAAAGGCGTTTTGTTAATAGGCCCTCCGGGCTGCGGTAAAACTTTACTGGCAAAAGCCGTTGCTAACGAAGCCCATGTCCCATTTTTTTCAATGTCTGGCTCAGAATTCATTGAACTCTTTGTAGGAGTAGGAGCAAGCAGAGTCCGTTCACTCTTTGAAACAGCAAAGAAACACCAGCCTTCAATTATTTTTATAGACGAAATTGACTCTATTGGTCAAGTAAGGATGCCAGGTTTTGGAGGAGGGCATGAAGAAAGAGAGCAAACCCTTAATCAAATTCTGGCAGAAATGGACGGCTTTCAAAAGAACACTGGAGTAATAGTTTTTGCTGCTACAAACCGGCCCCAACTTTTAGACCCAGCCCTTTTAAGGCCAGGCAGGTTTGACAGAAGAATTGTTTTAGAGCTGCCAGACATTAAAGGAAGAGAAGCAATTATGAAAATTCATTGCCGAGACAAGCCATTAGCCTTAGACGTAAATCTTAGGGAAATTGCTGAACGCACGCCAGGATTTTCAGGAGCAGACTTAGCCAACTTAGTCAATGAGGCAGCAATTTTAGCTGCCAGACACAACAAACAGAAAATCTACCAAGAAGATTTTCTGGAATCTATAGAAAAAGTATTGTTAGGCCCTGAAAGAAAAAGCCACCTCTTGACAAAAGAAGAAAAAGAAGTTTCTGCTTTTCATGAAGCCGGCCATGCTTTAGTTACAGCCTTTTTAGCAAAAGGAGAACAAGTTAGAAAGGTTTCTATCATCTCCAGAGGTTTTGCTGCTGGTTATACATTGGCTTTGCCAAAAACTGAGAAAAAAATTAAGAAGAAGTCAGAATTCTTAGCAGATATTTCTATTCTATTAGGAGGATATTGCGCTGAGAAATTAAAATTTGGAGAAATTTCTACAGGAGCTTCAAACGATTTAAAAAAAGCCAGTGCTTTGGCTCGTGATTTAGTAACTAAATATGGAATGTCTAAATTAGGACCTGTCTCTTTTGGCAAAGAATTTCCCCTTCCTTTTTTGGGGTGGCAAGGAGAGGAGCGAGAAAGAAATTATTCAGAAAAAATAGCTGCAGCAATTGATAAAGAAACAGAAAGATTCATAAGGGAAGCTGAGAAGAGAACAATGAAGATTTTGACAAAAAAGAGAAAAGTTCTTGAGAAAATTGCCAAGACTTTAATAGAAAAGGAAACTATTGAAAAAGAAGAATTTGAAAAGTTAATTAAATCTGTAAAAACAAATAAGGGTTCTGGCAACAGAAAGAAAAAATTGCAGAGAGGACCTCAAGAAGAGAAGCACAAAAGATAGAAATCGTGTGCGCACGTAGCTCAGGGGTTAGAGCACCACTCTTATAAAGTGGGGGTCGCTGGTTCAAATCCAGCCGTGCGCACTCAACCAAGCATTGAAATGCTTCTTAAGCCCAACAAAGTTTCATCACTCCCATCCGACTTTTATAACTCTCATCAAAAGAGCAATATAAGAAGGGCGCGTAGCTCAGTTGGTTAGAGCGCATACTTGACGTGTATGAGGTCCCCCGTTCAAATCGGGGCGCGCCCACGTGTAAAATTCACAAATTCACATCAATTAAAAAACCAAGTAAGTAAATATCAAACTTGGTTTTTATTCTATTTTAGATTTATCTTGCCACAAAAAGAGTTTTCGCAACAATCTCCTGTTTCTTGTATTTTTAAATTTTTTTGCTATTCTAATATTACAACCTAATGTGTCAGAGAAAACAGATTGATTAAATTCTTTCTGTTAAGTTATGTTTTCAGTTAAGCAGACGCATTAAGATTATTTAATCGCTTTAATTTTGCTCTCTTTAGAGTTTGTCCTGTGTCCCTGGCAGGATTCGAACCTGCAACCCTTTCGGGATAGCGTCCTAAGCGCTACGCGTATGCCAATTCCGCCACAGGGACAAAAGCTGAAACCATTCCTCTGACATTTACAACACACTTATGATAACAAAAACAGCAAAATTTTCAAAGCCTTATTTAAGGGACGATTTACCGCAATTTAAGCCGGGAGATACGGTTAGAGTTTATCAAAAATTCAAAGATTCTTCTTCTGCAAATGCAAAAGAAAAAACGCAAGCCTTTGAAGGCATAGTTATTGCCAGAAAACA
>JAGGVK010000020.1 GCA_021158045.1 bacterium
AGGACAAATCACTTGCGGATTAATGAGTTTAATCTGGCGCATTAAATAAGGGCTGCATGCCTCTATTTCTTCTGGCTTCGGGTCGCGATTTCCAGGCGGACGGCATTTTAGAAGATTGCAAATATAAACATCCTCTCTTCTTATCCCTATACCTGCTAAAAGTTTATCTAACACTTCCCCCGCCCTGCCACAAAACGGACGACCGGTTCTGTCTTCGTTGGCACCGGGGGCTTCCCCAATAAAAATTATTTTGGCTTTATGATTCCCTTCTCCAACTACCGGATAAATCCTTGTTTTAAACAAAGGACATTTCTGGCAATTTATAATTTCCTCTTTAATCTTTCTTAATTCTTTTTCTGTTTCACCAATTTGTTCCATATAATTATATCTCCCTAACTCTATTATAAACTCCTAAGAAATTATACCAAAGGAAGAGAGCCTGCGTCAAATGGAAGTTTCTTAACTTCCCATTAACTGCTACCATAAATTTCTACAAGCCTCCATCGCTGGTATAAATCTTTAAAAAAGCAGTAATTGCTGTAATGGAGCTTATCTAAAATTCTTGCAATTTCCCCTTTTTGCGAAGGAGAAAACTCCAAATAAATCCTTCCCCCACTTGATAAATAGGATTTAGCCTCCTTAAGGAATCGCTTAATGTAAAACAATCCATCCTCTCCTCCAAACAAAGCGCTAGCCTGCTCAAATTGCAAAACAGACTTCTGGACATCGCCAACACCGCTCTCAGGAATATAAGGGGGGTTGGCAAAAATAAAATCATAACTGCCGGTAATGTTTTCAAAAACATCTGACTGAATTAATCTATACCTCCTTCTAGAAATCTTGTTAATATCCAAATTAATCCCCGCCTGTTCTAAGAATTCTCTGTTATTGTCAACAAAATCAACTCTTGAGTTTCTAATATGCTTTAAAATAGAGATACCAATACATCCTGACCCCGCAAACATATCAAGGCATCTAATATGTTTTTTGTTTTCTAAAAGAAGAATGTTAATTACTTTCTGAGTCCAAAACTCCGTTTCAATTCTGGGAATAAAAGGTTTTTTTCTTAAATCAATTCTACACCCAAGAAAATCAACAAAACCTATAATGTAATCAACAGGCTCTCCTTTTTTTAGCCTTTTTATATCCTTCTTCAGTTTCTCTGCATTGTTCCGGCCTTTTCCAATTACAAAATCTTTATATTTCTCTTTCAAAAGCCAAAAAAGTTCTAATCGGTTGTTGTTTTTGCTTTTCGGCATAAGTGGTTTTTATTTCTCAAATAAATTATAAATACCAATGATATAAATTTCTCGGCTTCCTTTGGAAGTTGCTCGCGGCCTGAATTTCTTAACAGTCCTAAAATGTTCCCTTAGAGTTCTTATAAATCCCTCTAACCCTTCTCCTTCAAAAACCTTGTATAAAAATTTTCCTCCCTTACTTAATAATAATTTAGATTTCTCAAATGCTAATTGCGCAAGTTCCAATGACCTTGCTGCATCAAGAGATTTAATTCCAGATGTTGAAGGCGCTAAATCAGAAAGGACAGCATCAAAATTCGTAATTGACAAATCAGAACTTTTCAAATCTCGAATATCTTTTTTAATGAAAACAACATTTTTAGGTTTTTGTATTCGGATATCTTCAATATCAACTCCAACAACCTTGCCTCTGCTGCCCACTTTCTTTGATATATACAAAAGCCAAGAGCCAGGAGCACATCCTAAATCCAAAACTTTATCGCCTTCCTTACAAAGAGAATATCTCTCCTCTATTTCCTTTAACTTATAAACAGACCTTGCCGGATATCCTTCCTCTTTGGCTCTTTTTCTGTAAAAATCATCTGGGTTGAATAAAACCATATATATATTAAACACCTAAAATACAATTTTTGTAAGCCCAACCCTGAACTACGGAGAGCAGGGCAATGAATAAAATCTCAAATCTCAAATCTCAAAATGACATCCTTATTTGTCATTGCGAGGAGTCCCGCTGAAGGCGGGACGACGCGGCAATCTCAAGACTGCAATAATAGAAGAAAGAGATTGCTTCGTCGCTCACTCCGTTCGCTCCTCGCAATGACAGAGAGGGAGAATCGCTTCGCTCCTTCCTCGCAATGACAGAGGGAGGGTTCTCGCAATGACATCCTTATTTGTCATTGCGAGGAGTCCCGCCGAAGGCGGGACGACGCGGCAATCTCAAGAAGTAAGAGATACCAAGAAGCATTAATGAACTGCCTTTTTTATTTTGGCGCATACAATCGCACATACTAAAATTCGGGGATAAATTCTCTGCCAACAGAAGACAACTCTTGAAAATAGATATTTTTGAATCCTAAGGATAAAGCAAACTGAGAAACTTCATCATATTCCTTTTGGATTAGGGATCTGGATATTTCAGGAAAAAGCGAAGCCTTATAAAGAGGCGTGTATTGTGAAAGCAAACTAATCTGGATTTCAGAACCAAGATTGTCTCTAAGCCATTTTAAAACAATTTTAGAATTTTCTATATTTGACGGCAAAACAAGATGGCGCACTATCAATCCAGCCTTCATTATGCCCCCCTCTTCATACTTATTGCGTGGTTTCTGTAAAAACATTTCCAAAACTGCTTGTTGAGCAATCTCAAAATAATTGGGGGCTTGAGAATACTTCAGAGCCAGTTCATTGACACCATATTTAAAGTCTGGCAAATAAACATCCACTAAGCCCCTAAGCTCTTTAATGTTTTCTCTTAGCTCATAAGCGTTAGAGTTCCAAACAATGGGCAAGGGAAACTTTTCTTCTTTCAATTTCCGTAACAATTTTACCAATCTCCTGTGATAAACAGTGGGAGAAATTAAATTAATGTTATTGGCTCCCTGGTTTTTTAATTCATAGCAAATTTCAAGAAATTCCTTATCTGTAATATCCTTGCCTTGGTTGAGCTGGCTAATTTGATAATTTTGGCAAAAAACACATCTCAAGTTACAATGCGAGAAAAATATAGCCCCAGAACCATTTTTGCCTGAGATAGAAGGCTCTTCCCCATAAAAAAGCTGCCAAAGACCTATTTTAATATTGTCCGGGGCCCAGCAGAATTTTCTTTCTGTATAACAATGTCTAGGGCAGTTTTGGCAGAACATAAAAATAATTCTCTTAGAAATACTAACCCTATAAAAATATTATTCAAGTAAATATAAGCATTTATAAACATCCAATTTTTACTATTCACTTGCATTTGTGAAAGCAGATAAAAGTTGTATAATATAATTAGAAAATCAGAAAATGTACAAAATAAAAAAAGGTCGGCGTGATATTGATATAAATAAAGATTTAACTCTTTTAAACAAATATATGTCAAAAATACTACTTGCTTTTACACTCACAGCGCTAATTATCGTTGTAGCCTTGCTGGGATATTACTGGCGGTATCAATTGCAAAATACAACTCCAAAAATTACACAAGAAGAGATAACTGACACAACTCTTAAGAGTATCTTATCTCGGGGAAAAATTGTTGTGGGTACAGAAGCCACTTATCCCCCAATGGAGTATATTGACAAAAATGGCAACTTTGTTGGAGTAGATATTGATATAGCCAAGGAAATTGCTTCTGATTTAGGTGTTAAAGTTGAATTCAAAAATATTGTCTGGGACAAAATTTTCAAAAGCTTGTTGCAAAAAAAAGTAGACATTTTACTGTCGTCCATCACCATCTTGCCTGAAAGAGCCAAGATAATGGCATTCTCGGACCCTTATTTCAACGCCGGGCAGGTAATAGTTATTAGAAAAGATGAGGCTGCGGCAATCAAGGGAACAGAAGATTTGCACGATAAAAGATTAGGGGTTCAAAAAGACACTACCAGCGACTACACAGCCCAAAAATATACTGATAAAGTTATGCGTTACGAAACCTATGATGTTGCAGAAAAAGACCTTTTAGCAGGGAAACTTGATGCTATAATAGTAGATTATACAGCAGGAATGGGTTTAATAAAAGGCGACAGAAATTTAGAAATCGTGGGAGAACCATTCACTGAAGAATTTTATGGAGTAGCAGTGCGTAAGGAAGACAGGGCACTTTTGCAAAGAATAAACCAGACAATCGTTCGTCTTAAAAGAGAAGGGAAACTGAAAGAAATAGAGAGTAAATGGTTTTTAAAGTAAAGCATCAAAGATAATCTCAAATTATTATGAGAGTTAGAATATCGCTTCGTATAAAGCTTACTTTTTTAGTGATTATAATTTCTCTTTCTATTTTTGTTATTTTGGCTTATTTCATATCTAACCAAGAAAAAGAAGCTCTCCGAGCAAGTTTCCGCCAACAGGCCATAAGTACTGCGCAAGCCCTAAACGCTTCCTTAACCACTCGCCAAGATTTTGAGAACAAAACTAAACTTCAGAACACAATTTACAAGATAATGTGGCTTAATCCAGAAGTGTCAAGGATAAATATAAACTTTTTAACAAAGCAGGGACTAAAAATCATTGCCTCAAATGATACCGCTTCTATAGGGCATAGGCCCTCTGCTGACAATCTCGTTGTCCTTAAAAAAGATGAAATTATTGTCAATGAAAACACTACTAAAATGCCCAACTCTATTTGGGTGCTTACCCCTATTCACATTTCTGGCAAACTTGTCGGAACATACGAAGTCAATTTATCTCTTGAAACTCTCAACAAAATTGTTTCAAAAACGCAAAAACAAATCACTATAATAATGCTTGAGGGAATCCTTGTTATTGTGATGCTGATGGTATTGCTTTTAGGAGAGGAGATAATCCACCCAATCAATGAACTCAAAAAAGGGATGAATGTTTTTGGCCAAGGCAAATTGAACTATAGAATAAACAGTAAGAGAAATGACGAATTCGGCGATTTAGCCCAAGGCTTTAATATGATGGCTCAAGCCCTTCAACAAACTTACCAAAGGTTAGAAGAGTCTCAAAAATCTTTGGAACAAAAAGTTAAAGAAAGAACTCAAGAATTAGAAGAAGCAAAACAAAGCTTGGAAACAAAAGTTAGAGCCAGAACAAAAGAATTAAGAGAACTTGCGCAAAGTTTGGAACAAAAAGTTAAAGAAAGAACCAAGTCTTTGCAGAAAAAGACTTTGGAAGTTACTGCGAAAAGTAATGAACTAAAGAAGAAAGTAGCAGAATTAGAGAAAATGAATAAACTGATGGTTGATAGGGAATTAAGAATGAGAGAATTAAAAAAAGAAATTGGAGAGTTGAAAGAAAAACTCAATATCAGCAAAGAAAATATCTAAAGATTTACGCTTTCTTGGCAATTTTTATTGGGAACATATAAAGAAAAATTTGAAAAATGAAAAATCTCCATTTCCGAAAGGCTTCTGCCTTAAAAATAACCTTGCTCCTTTTTAGGAAGCATAATTCAAACCCATTCCTTTTATCATCTTTTTTCTAACAATATTAACCAAGCTAACTTACTTTAAATATTGGACTTTTCGCTAAAGCCTTTAGCGCTAAATCTAATCGAAAACGAGTAGGGGCGTAAAAAGTGCTTAAAGTTTCTCCATCCCTAACACTCTCGCCTACTTTTTTGTTCAAATAAATTCCTGCTCCTTTTATAAAAGGAGCGCCCAAAATACGGCAGATTTCTGCTAAATGCCGATTGTTAATTTCTCTAACTTTTCCTTTCTTTTTTGATTTTACCTCAAAAGAAACTGGTGAAAGAGAAATAGAGGCGATTTTAATGTCTGCACTGCCTCCTTGAGCTTTAACAATCTCTCTAAATTTACAAAGAGCCTCTCCCGAAAGAAGTTTCCTTTCAGCCAAAACTTTGCCTTTCCCCCTTTTCGCTCTTCCGGTAAGTTCTAAAATATAGCCTGCAAGTTCCACAGCCCGCCTTTCCAAATCAAGAGGCCTATCTTTTTCTTGAAAAAGAACTTTTAAATCATCCCTCAACTGTAATCCAGCTCCTATCCCCCTGCCTATGGGACCTTTAGCTTTGTTAATGGAAACTAAAGTTTTAATTCCAAATTTGCCAGTGAGGCGCAAGAACATTTTCTTAAGACGCTTTGCTTCTCTAATACTTTTAATTTTTGCTGTCTTTTGCACAGGAATATCTATTACTAAATACCTTACTCCCATAGCCACTTTTTTAGCCACAATGCTTGAAAGGGCTTTCGAAAATGATTCAATTGAAAGCTGAGAAGCAACTTCAATAATTCTTGCATCTGAAGGGACAATATCTCTTGCTCCCCAAGTAATACAAGCATTTGTTTTTTCCACAATCTTTTTCAACTCTTCTGTTTGAAAAACTACCGGAGCTGCAGTTTCAAAAGTGTCAGCAGTGCCTGAGGCAGAAGTAATAGCGCGAGAACAAGTCTTTGGAATTGTAATGCCGCAGCTTGCTACAATGGGCACCAAAATAGGGGTTGTCTCATTGCCGCAAAGTCCGCCAACAGAATGTTTATCAGCTACAATGCCGGAAAAACTTAACTGTTTGCCGGTCTCTGCCATTGCTTTTGTTAAATAAAAAAGTTCCTTTTCCGAAATGTTCTCAAAAAAGGAGGAAGCAATAAAAAAAGCCACGGCTACATCATTGAGTTTACGAGAAACAATGTCTGCTACAATAGAATAAATTTCTTTATAAGAAAGATGCTTCCCGAACAGTTTCTTTTGAATAGCGTTAAGAGAAACGGGTTTGTAGATGATAGAAAATTCCAACGGTTCTTTCTCAACTATGCCAAACCTTTTTACTAAATCCTTAAAAATTCCAATTTCTCCAGGACTCACAAGAGAATCTGTTTCATCAACATACACCCCAACTCTCTGCCCCTTAAGATGTATTAAAAGCCCTGTTCCAGGCCTTATTCCTATTCTTTGACAATCGTCTTTGTTTATCACAACAATCCAAGAAACTCTTGCTTCAATATCAATTAATTTTGCTTTAAGATAAAATTTAGCGCTTTCCATAATTTATAAAAATAATATTTATTTCCGCCAGTAATCAAGAGCCTCTCTTAGCTCTTTATGCTCCCGAGCAAAGTTATTAAGAGGAATCTTTTTTATCACAGCTTCTACTGCTTGCTGAACTGCCCTAGCGCCTGCTTGTGAACCTTGAGGGTGTCCATGAATTCCTCCGCCAAAATTTATTATCAAGTCTTTACCCAAAATTTTTAGAAGCTGGGGCACAAGAGCAGGATGTAAACCTCCTGAAGCAATAGGCATCACTGCCTTCAACTTCCCCCAATTCTCTCTTAACTTATCAATGCCTTCCCAATCCTCTTTTAATAATTCATCTATCTTTAATACTTCATTCTCTCCTCCTTCCATTTTCCCTACTACTGTCCCGGTATGAAGCTGGTCAATACCAGCCAACCTTGCTAATTTCGCCACCACTAACATAGAAATTCCGTGACGCTTATCCCGAGTAAACGCCGAATGGCCTGCCCGATGTCCGTGCAAAATTAAACCAAGATTTTGATTCCTTAAGTACTGCACCGCTGACCAGCCACAAGAGATAATATCAATCATTACACACCTGCCTCCATTTTTCCTTACAAACTTTGCTCTTTGCAACATTACATCCACCGGAGAGGTAATGTTGAAAGCATATAATTTAGGGCTTCCGGTTTCTTTTTCTGCTCTTTTTTTCAGCCTCAAAACATTTTTTACCCTACTCTCAAATTTATCAAACGACAAACTTGTTAAATTTTCATCATCTTTTACCAAGTCTACCCCATTTTTAAAAACCTCATATGCTAAAATAGCCTGCTCCTTTGGCGTTAAGCCAACTTTCGGCTTAATTATAGAACCAATAATAGGGCGATTATAAATTCCTAAAACTTTTCTGACGCCTTCAATCCCAAAATTCGGCCCAGGAAAATCAGCAATATATTTTTCAGAAAATTGGATATCCTCCAGCCTTAAATTCTTCACCGCTTTCATCGAAAAGACATTTCCCGCAATGCTTGACAGGAGTTGGGGGATGTTTCCCGGTTCAAAAAGTTCAATTGGATAAGAAATTTTTATAATCTTTCGTTTCTCGGAAACATAAAAAACCTTGGCTGAAAGTTTATTAAATATATCTTCTCTTAAAGTGGTAAGTTTAGTCCAAGTGCCAATTGATGATTCTGCAGCAATCTTCTGGGCTACTTCTTTTAAACCAAGCTCTCGCGATGGTTCCACTTTATAAATTGCTACAATATCATTTTTTTGGGGTTTATATGAAAGTTTGAGATAAGAGGGCATAATATAAAAAATTTTAATCTTTAAAATTCACTTCGTTTTCTGTTAATTGGGGCATAGCTCCAGCCAGAGTCTTGCCCCCTAAATCCATGGATATACTGCTTTTACTTTTTGTTTCACTTCCTGGGGACGGATAATTCCTGCTTCACATACTATATTGGCAATAAATTGGTTCGGGACAATATCAAAAGCAAAATTAATAACTTTAAGCCCTTGTGGAGCACGGTACCATACTTCGCCTGCTGGCCTCTTTTCAATCTTAATCCGATAAGCAGGCGAAAATTTCAGCAGAGAAGTTATAACATAGAGAGGCACTTTTTCATAAAAAGACACTAAACTGATGCCAAAACTGCCAATTTTATTTATAACTGAGCCATCTTCTAAAATAGCATCCGAACCAATAATTACTCTCTGCATCATCAACTTTTTACCAGAATATCTCGAAATTAAAAAGGCAGCTGACGAATCAGTAACCATTGTTACAGGTATTTTCATTTTTAACAAATTTCTGGCAGTAATGCGCCCTTGAAGCAAAGGCCTTGTTTCCGTGTTAAATACATAGAATTTCTTGCCTGTTTCTTTGGCAACTTTAAACGATTCTTCTACTAAAGACGAATGGCAATGCGTAAGAATATTCTCGCTATTTCCTATCATCCTGGCACCATAAAATGATATCTTTCTCCTTGCCTCTTCAATTATCTTCACAAACCCGCTGCAAGATTTCTGAAACTCTTCTTTGGCTGACTCAACACTCCTTTTGTTTTTCACAGAAGCAAAAATGAACTTACAGGCATTTCTGCTCATTGGCTCAGTAGGCCTTTGGCTAAGCAAAACATCCCTGGCTTTTCTCATCTTATTTTTAAACTCCCCCACACTTTTTGCCTTAACTTGCTCTGAGTAAATTCTTAAGGCTTCAACAATAATTTTAGAAATCATTGTTGCTCCTTGAATTTTAACTTCTTTGATTTTTTTACTTGTTTC
>JAGGVK010000027.1 GCA_021158045.1 bacterium
AGAATTCTTCTTCCGGTCGGGGCATCCTGCTTCGCAGGAATGCCTCGCGACCCGACCCGACCCCTTTTTGAGGTTCTCGTCTGTCCCTTCCTCGCTCGCTTTGCTCACTGCGGAGGGGACAGGACTCGAACCTGCAAGAGGATTTCTCCTCACAGCTTCTCCAGAGCTGCGGCTTGCCAATTCACCACACCCCTCCTCACTTATAAATATCGTGCGTTCCAATATCTAAAAATAAAACTTCCTTATTCGTAAGGAAGATAAATTTTACACGGTAACTATATTTTATCCAAAAAACCCAACCCTCTTTCTCTTTGCCAGACAAAGAGTGGGTTTTTAATCTTGGGTCAAATGGATTCTCTTTAAAGATTTTTATCTTCTCAATCGCTTTTCTCTGAATCTCGGAAGGAAGTTTTCGAAAAGATTTTTTGTAGCGGCTGGAAAGTTCAATGCTTATAACTTTCATATAGTTTTGGATATTCCCGCTTAAGAAAACTCTCAAGAGGTTCGGTTTTCCCTTCTCTTTTCTCTTTCAATCCTTCTTTAATAATTTTATCAATATATTCTTTTTCCATTTCGTATTTCAAAAATCTCTTATATTCTTTCAAACCCAAAACAACTACTCCACCTTGTTTCTTCAAAATTTCTTTAGAAACACTTATTGAGTTTTTGCTAATATTACCAGCCATATCTTGTTCTTATTTTACTGAATTTAAAAGCAAAGTCAACAATTAGAATTTCTAAACCTTCATTCCGCGGAGGGCTTTAATTCTTTCTTCCACAGGGGGATGAGTCATAAAGAGTTTGGTAAACCAATTCTTCCCTTGCTTGCCGCGAAAGGGGGAAGCAATAAAAAGATGAGCAGTTCCACTATTGGCAACCCGCATTGGGCTCTGGTCTTGAGAGATTTTTTCCAAAGCCCTCGCCAATCCCTCTGGATATCTTGTCAAGAGAGCGCCCGAAGCATCTGCTAAAAATTCCCTTTTTCTCGAAATAGCAAGTTGGATTAGAGTAGCAGCAATAGGGGCTAAAATAGCAGCAACTAACCCTAAAACCATAATCACAGCGGCTCCCGAATCCCTTGAGTCGCGCTCTCTTGACAGCCCGCCCCAAAAGCTAATTCGCAAAAAGAAGTTTGAAAGCAAAGCTACAACACCCGCTAAAACAACTACAACCGATGACAATAAAATATCCCGATTTTTGATGTGCGATAATTCGTGAGAAGCCACTCCTTCTATTTCTGCTCTTTCAAGTTTACTCAAAAGACCTGTAGTAAAAACGATGGCTGCATGCTTAGAGTCCCTTCCAGTAGCAAAAGCGTTTGGCTGGGATTCGCGCATTATGTAAATCCTTGGCATTGGGATACCTGCTGTAATACAAAGATTTTCCACAATTCTGTAAAGTTCGGCATTGTCCTCTTTTGAAACAGGATATGCTCTAGCCATCCTAAGGATAATCCTATCCGAGCACCAATAAGAAAGAAAGCTTTGGAGAACGCTAAATACAACAGCAATAATTAAAAACCACCAAGTGTTAAAAAGATAAGAAAATAACCATCCTAAAAAGATGATAAACAACAAAAAGCCAGTAATTAAAAACCAAGTTTTACGAATGTTCAATTCTGCTTGCTTATATAAATTCATCTCGCAAATTGAACCACTCTTCGCAGTTAATATTATCCCTTCACCTTTAAGTTTTGATTTTATCCATTAAGCCCCCTGCCAAACAAAGGGCAAAAAAACTGACTAATTATCACATTAAAATTTCACTTTTGGCGCCTCTCTTTGTTCTGGCGCTTCTAACTCAAACAACTCCATCTTCTTGAAAGCAAACGCTTGAGCAATCATATTTGAAGGAAAGGCTTCTATTTTGATATTCAAGTCACGAACCAAGCCATTATAAAACCTCCTTGCTGCTTGAATTTTGTCTTCCGTGTCACGAAGTTCCCTTTGCAGTTCTAAAAAATTCTGAGAAGCCTTAAGGTCGGGATAGTTTTCCACAACAGCAAAAAGAGATTTTAAAGTATTGGTTAAAGCATTTTCTGCTTCTTGCTTTTCCTTAACGCTCTGAGCCCCCATTGCTCGAGACCTCGCCTCAGCCACTTTTTCAAAAACTTCTCTCTCGTGGCTAGCGTAACCTTTAACTGTTTCAACTAAATTTGGAATAAGATTATACCTCCTTTTCAATTGGACATCAATATCTGCCCATGCTTCTTTTGCCCTATTTTTAAGTTTTACCAAACCATTAAAACTGGCTACAAACCAAATAAAGAAAGCAAGAATTAAGATAAAAATTATATATAACACCATACTTTTTTCAAATTTTATAGGCAAACGACCTTTCTATGGCTAAAATTAGAACTAAGTTATTGGGGCAATTGAGAAATTATTTTAGATATTATTGGATGCTGAACGGCAAATTTATAACTTAAAAGCTTCAAGATTACCAGAAAATCGCCAACCTCTTCTTTGAAAGTTTCAGGACCGGCAAAAACCTCAAAACCCTCTTCTAACAAATTCCTAAAATAATTACGCAAAATTTCCTCTTCCCCTTTTGCTTTTAAGTAATCAATAATTTTTTTGAATTCGCCTCTGTCAAGCCAAATACCCTCGCACAAATTACAGACATCAACCCTGATATCTGCATCCCCATATCTTACTTCGTAAAGAGGCACGCCACATTTTGGGCAAATCTTTTGCAAAGGAGAAATCCTAAATTGTGTCTCGTCTTTCCACAAATCAATATCCAGCCAATTCAAATCTTTGTCTTTTTTATCCTTTGCCTGCCTTAGTTCGTCTTTATCAAACCAAAGCCCAAGGCATTTAGGGCAATAGTCAACTTCTACTCCATAAAATATTGCTTTTTTTAACTCAGTTTTGCAAAGCGGACAAACCATAAACTTCAATCTAAAATACAAACTTAAAACAAAATTAGACGTTATCCTATTTCTTGCGCTTACAAGAGTTTTACGTTGGATTCTCCTTTCAGCAAGACAATCCTTAAATTCTTAATTTATTATAACAAAAACTCTCCCAAAAAACAATGGGAGAGTTTTTGCAGAAATATAGCTTAAACCGCTCTAGTACCCTTGAGGCATTGGGGGCGGTGTCTGTTGCTTCTTTTCTTCAGGCTTTTCAGCAACTATTGCTTCAGTAGTCAACAACATGCTAGCTCCTGAGACAGCATTTTCCAACGCTGACCTAACAACTTTTGTAGGGTCAACAATTCCTGCTGCCATCAAATCCTCATACTTTAAAGTTTGGGCATTAAAACCAAAGCTGCCTTTCTTTTCCTTTACTTTCTCCACTACCACCGAACCTTCCACGCCGGCATTTTTGGCAATCATTCTCAGAGGTTCTTCCGCTGCCTTAGATAAAATTTCAGCTCCCACTTTTTCATCACCCTTCAAATTTAATTTTTTCAGCGCCTCTGCGCTTCTAATTAAAGCAACTCCTCCACCAGGCACTATTCCTTCTTCAATTGCGGCTTTTGTAGCAGAAAGGGCGTCTTCTGCTTTTTGCTGGCGGGCTTTTTGTTCAACTTCAGTAGGAGCGCCAACTTTAATAACAGCCACGCCGCCTGTTAACTTTCCTAAACGTTCCCTTAACTTGTCTTTATCAAAATCACTGGTTGAAATCTCCATCTCATGCCTAATTTGATTTATCCTTGCCTCAATGTCCGACTTTTTGCCTTTGCCACCGACAATGGTTGTCTCTTCTTTGCGGGAAACCACCTTTCTTGCTTTACCTAACATCGAGATATCGACATTTTCTAATTTTTGGCCCTTTTCTTCAGAAACTACCTGCCCGCCTGTTATAATGGCAATGTCTTCTAACATTTCTTTCTTTCTGTCACCAAAACCAGGCGCTTTCACTGCCAGAGCATTAAAAACTCCTCTTAACTTATTAACAACTAATGTCGCTAAGGCGTCCCCTTCAATATCATCTGCTATTATCACCAAATCCTTTTTCCCAGTTTTAGCCACTTTTTCTAAAATAGGGACAATTTCTTGCAAAGAAGAAATCTTCTTATCTGTAATGAGAATGTAAGGGTCTTCTAACACCGCTTCCATTCTTTCGGTGTTAGTAACCATATAAGGAGATACATAACCTTTATCAAATTGCAATCCCCTGACAACTTCTTTGCTAAGGCCAAAAGTCTGAGACTCTTCTACCGTAACCACTCCATCTTTTCCCGCTTCTTGCATAACATCAGCAATAAGATTGCCAAGCTCAGAATCTTCAGCAGAAATTGTTGCCACCTGAGAAATTTCTTCTTTCTTTATGACTTTTTTAGAAATTCCCTTAAGCGCCTCAACCATTGCTTTTGAGGCTTTTTCAATGCCTCTCCTCAAAGCCAAGGGGTTAGCGCCAGCTGTTACATTCTTTAGCCCTTCTTGAAAAATGGCTTGAGTTAAAACTGTAGCGGTAGTGGTGCCATCACCGGCTATATCATTAGCCTTAGAGGCAACCTCTTTAACCACCTCTGCTCCCAAATTTTCTATTTTGTCCTCTAACTCAATTTCTTTAGCAATAGTAACTCCATCGTTTGTGATATTGGGAGCGCCAAAACCCCTATCCAAAACAACATTTCTTCCTTTGGGGCCCAATGTTACCTTAACGGCATTTGCTAATTTATCAATGCCGTCTTTTAACTTTCTCCGAGCAGCCTCGGAATATTCAATTTGTTTGCTCATTTTGTTACCAACGAACGCACAAATCAATCAACAAATATACGAAATCCGTAAATTCGTAGTGATTAGAGCATTCGTTGATTACTCTAAGATTGCCAAGATATCTTCTTCTCTTGCAATAAGATATTCTTTGCCATCGACCTTTATTTCATTTGGACCATATTTAGTAAAAAGAACAATATCTCCCTTTTTAACTTCAAGAGATATTCTCTCACCGGAATCAAGCACTCTGCCGGGTCCTACAGCAATAACTTTTCCTTGTTCCGGCTTTTCCTTCTCAGCGGTATCAGGCAATAAAATGCCTGCTTTTGTTTTTTCTTCTTTAGAAACAGGCTCAATTAAGATATGGTCTGAAAGTGGTTTTATCTTCATGTTAGAAATTCTTTCCGCCTAAGTTTCGCAGAGCGAAAGTTTGGCGGACTAGAAGTTCTTATGCCTAAGCACATAAATCCAATTGCCTTTCTACCCTTAAATATCTTTTTTAATGGCAATAATGAAATTATTTTTCTCTGAATTTCCGTATAAATTTATGTGCTCGGTAAAGTTCTGCCTGCCAATTGCACTTTGCCTATGGCTTGTGCTCCTGGGGCATCACTTTAGCAGTCTCGACCTTTGATTGCTAATTTCTATTTTATTCGCCAATTAAATTTTGTCAAGAGCCTTATTCGCTTCGCTCAGGATGACAGTGAGGAATAAAATAAAAAAGACAAGGACTTTTTAATGACGAAACCCGAATGACGAATGACGAAAAAATGACCAATGAACAAAATTCAAATCTCAAATCTCAAAATGACATCCCTTTTTTGTCATTGCGAGGAGGACCGCCGAAGGCGGGACGACGCGGCAATCTCAGGATTGCAGTAATAGAAAAAAGAGATTGCTTCGTCAGTCGCTTCGCTCCTTCCTCGCAATGACATTCTTTTTTTTGTCATTGCGAGGAGTCC
>JAGGVK010000041.1 GCA_021158045.1 bacterium
AGCGTCAGGGTCAGTCCAGACAGCCGCCTTCGCCACCGGTATTCCTCCTGATTTCTACGCATTTCACCGCTACACCAGGAATTCTATCATCCTCTCTCACACTCAAGACTTGCCGTATCAAAGGCAGTTCCACGGTTAAGCCGTGGGATTTAACCCCTGACGCGCAAGCCCGCCTACGCACCCTTTACACCCAGTAAATCCGGACAACGCTCGGACCCTACGTATTACCGCGGCTGCTGGCACGTAGTTAGCCGGTCCTTCCTCTGACAGTACTGTCCCGGGTCTTCTAAAGACCTTTTCCTCCTGTCTGACAGCGGTTTACAGGGCAAAACCCCTTCGTCCCGCACGCGGCGTCGCTGGTTCAGGGTTTCCCCCATTGACCAATATTATAGACTGCTGCCTCCCGTAGGAGTATGGCCCGTGTCGCAGTGCCATTGTTGGGGAACACGCTCTCACGCCCCCTACTCGTCATAGCCTTGGTGAGCCATTACCTCACCAACAAGCTGATAAGCCGCAGGCTCATCTCTAAACGGCATTGATTACTCAAGCCTTTACCCTGCCTAATTTCAAAAGAAATTTAGCGGGGACTATCTCGAATTACCTCCGCTTTCGCGAAGCTATGCGAGATTTAGAGGTAGATACCCACGTGTTACTAACCCATTTGCCACTATCCGACCGAAGTCGGACCGTTCGACTTGCATGCCTTATCCACGCCGCCAGCGTTCATCCTGAGCCAGGATCAAACTCTCAAAAGAAACCAAGAAATTCTGTAATCAAAATTCCTTGGATTGAACTGATATGGAGCAACTCAAAAAAAACAAAAACACTTATAATAAATTGAAAAGAACAAATAGCATCACTACAAATATAGCACTGCTATAACTATTACCATTATATTCAAAAATTTCCCTTTGTCAACATAAAGCCTTGTATAATGCAAAATGCGTGTGAAATTTAAAATATAAAATCTAAAAAGTAACAACGAGTCCGGGTCTCGTTGACAAGAATGCCAAAACACAACAAGATGTCAAAACTATTTCTTGCCTTTGAGGGTTAATAAACTTGAACTAAGCATTTTTCCAATCTCATTAGCCTCTTTTATTAAGGGACTAATCTTTGAAGCACTTGTCAACTTCCCATCTTATAGAAGACCTAACCAGTAAATTGCCTCGTTGCAACCCTTGAGGGCAATCTCGTAAAACTTAATGAAATCTCTTTTAGAACTTGATGATTTCTCTTCAACCAAGTTTGCTCCTTCAGATTTAACATTTAACATATGGATTTGACATTTGACATTTGACATCTAACATTTCTTTCGCATTTTGAGATTTGAGATTTGAATTTTAACCCATTGTTTATTGGGCATTGGACATCATAAGTCCACAGCAGAAATCGAACCCGCACGCGTAGTTATTAATGAGCCAATGAGCCGAGGAGAGGATTTGAACCCCCAACCTATGGTTTACAAAACCATTGCTCTGCCATTGAGCTACCTCGGCTTATAGATAATTGTGAACAGACAGAACTACCGTTTTGCCATAAAGATGTGCTGGCATCAAAACTTTGGTAATTTGCACAATAAAGCTCACAGAATCAATAAATTACTACGAGACAAATTCTAACTTTTTCTTATCTTTTCCCAATAGTCCTCAGAGAAATTTACATCTTCGCCATTATTAAGATTTTTCATTTTCTTCTTTGTTGCCGGTTTTTTAATTCTGCTGCTAAATAATTTTGAAAAAGAAAGAAGCTGAAAAAAATTTCCTCTTCCTTTATTGCCTGATACAAATTCGTCTTTCTTGTGAGACAAATCAATATTTTGGGGAAGTTTCACTAAATCAGGAATTCTGCGAATTGTAATAAAAAGCATTCCTACAGAACTCCCTAACAAAACAAATTTAGACAATAAGGCTAACATAAAAGCAAAAAATATTAAATTCATTAAATTTCATATCTCGCAAACCTTGCCACTTTTATCTTTTCGCCAAGTTTTGCTGAATATTCATCCACTAAATTACTAATTGTTTTTGACTCGTCTCTTACCCAAGGTTGGGTTAAAAGCGATATTTCTTTCTTGTATTTCTCAAGTTTAGAATTTATAATCTTTTCAACTATTGCCTGAGGCTTATTAAGTTTTTCAAATTGTTTATGATAAATTTCTTTTTCTTTTTCCAACATTGCTTCTGGGATATCGTCAACGCTTACAAACTGGGGCCGTGTTGCTGTAATCTGCAAACAAATTTCATGGGCTAAGTGTTGAAATTCTCTGCTTTTTGCAACAAAATCTGTTTCGCACCGCAACTCAAGCAAAACACCCATCTTTGCTCCTGGATGTATATAAGAAGCAACAATGCCCTCTCCGGTACTTCTCCCATCCTTTCCCTTAACCATCTTCTGCCCCTTTTCCCTTAAAATATCTTTCGCTTTTTGGATATCGTCGTTAGCTTCCTCAAGAGCCTTTTTGCATTCCATTATAGAAATTCCAGTTTCTTCCCTAAGTTGTTGTAAATTTTTTATTGAAACCATAGTACAAAGAATTCATTTAAATTTTATCCTTATCACAGGAGACACAGGCTAGCTCTGCGCTCTCCGTGGTTCAGGATTGGATTTTTTTATCACCTCCTCAACCTTTTTTAAAATATACCGAACAGACGGTATTGAATTATCGCTTGCTGGAATAGGATAATCAATTAAACTTGGATTACAATCTGTATCAACAATAGCAACTACTTTAATTTTCATTTTTCTTGCCTCTTTAATAGCCAATATATTTTCGCCAACATCACAAACAAAGATGGCGCTTGGAAGTTCATCAAGGTTTTCTAAACCTTCAAACTTTATTTTTAACCTTTCTATTTCTTTAGTAAAACGAACTCTTTCTTTTTTAGTATATTGGGACAATTCTTTTTTTTCTTTCTTTTCTTGAAGTTCCTTATAATGCTTCATTCCTCGATGAATTGTCTCAAAATTAGTAAAGGTGCCCCCTAACCATCGATTTACAACATAGGGCATACCAACAGACTTTGCGCTCTCTAAAACTAAATTTCTTATAGGCGACCTAGTTCCTATAAAAAGGATGTTTTTCCCTTGGCTAGTAAGTTCTTTTATAAATTCTAAAGCTCTCTCAAGATGCAAGGCTGTTTTTTCTAAATCAATAACATGCACATTTCCCCTTACGCCAACTACAAAATTAGCCATTTTAGGATTGAGTTTTGAAACTATATGGCCAAGATGCAATCCTGACTGCATCATCTTCTCTAAATTAATTCCAAACTTATATTTTTTCTTTTCTTTTTCAATTGTTTCCTTTGTAACTGCCATATTTGATATATTACAATATTTCTCTTGATTTTTCAATAGCAATAAGTTATGATACTAATATACAAATTTAATGCAAATCTACAAACAACAAATAACTACTCGCGCGCGTTTGTAGAATTGGCATCACAATTATGAAGCCTAATATTCACCCAAAATACTATCCTCACGCAAAAGTTCACTGCGCTTGTGGAAACACTTTTGAAGTGGGTTCTACAAAAGAAAATCTCGAAATAGAAATTTGTTATAAATGCCATCCGTTCTTCACCGGGCGAGCAAAAAGAGTTGTAGATGTGGGCCAGGTCCAGAAATTCCAAAAAAGACTAAAAAAGCAAAAAGAATTAGCGAGGAAGAATAAAAAATAGCAAGAAGGATGAGCGAAGAAAACTCACTCCATAAGAAGTATCAAGAACTTTTAAGAGAGCTTAGCAACCCTAAGCTTATTTCTAATTGGGAAAAGCTTAAAGAACTTTCTCAAAGGAAAATTCGCCTTGAAAAAATTATTGAAAAAGAAAAATTGCTGGAGGAATTAAATAATAAAATCAAGCAAAACGAACAAATCATTATTTCAGAAGAAAACACCGAACTTAAGAATCTTGCCCAGTTGGAAAACGCAGAATTTAAAGGCGAAATAAAAAAATTAGAAGAAGAAATCTCTAAACTTCTCAAAACAGATACCAAAGAAGAAAAACAGAAGGCACGTGATATTATAATAGAAATTAGAGCTGGCCAAGGCGGCCAAGAAGCCGCCTTGTTTACCAGAGACCTCTATAGAATGTATCAGAAATACGCTGCTTCACAATCTTGGCGAGAAAATATTTTAGATGTTCACCCCACAGAACTTGGAGGCATTAAACAAATAATCTTTGAACTTTCGGGAAAAGATGTTTTTTCAAAATTAAAATATGAAGGAGGAGTACATAGGGTACAGAGAGTTCCCTCAACAGAAAAAAACAACAGGATTCACACATCAACAGTAACAGTTGCAATTTTGCCAAAAGTAGAAACATCTCAAGTAAGCATCAATCCAAAAGACCTTAAGGTAGAATATTTTAAATCTTCGGGTCCCGGAGGGCAAAATGTTAATAAGCGCCAAACAGCTGTCAGGATTTTACATATACCATCAGGAATAGTAGTTTCTTCACAAGCCACGAGGCACTTAGAACAGAACAAAGAAAATGCCTTTAAAATTTTAAGGGCAAAGCTACTAAAAAAAGAAAAACAAGAGAAGGAACTCAAGACAGACGAAAAAAGGAGAAAACAAATAAAAGGAGCAAAACGACCAGAAAAAATTAGAACATACAATTTCCCCCAAGACAGAGTTACTGACCACCGGATAAAAAAGTCCTGGCACAATCTTCAAAAAATTATGGAAGGAAATCTAAATCCTATTATTGAAGAGCTCAAACGCCAATTAGAAAAATAAAATTTTAAGGCGCAGAACTAATTACTTCAATATCCTGCTGAAGTTTTTTGGCTATAGCCATCACGTTATTCCCATAAAACCCATATCCATTATACACTGTTTTTCTGCTTGTTCCAGAAAAATATATCATTGCTGCTTTCCATTCTGAACTATAAGTGTGTTTAGTCGCTCCATAATCTGCTAAATAGAAAGCCGTTGCCAAGAAAGAGTCTTTGATATTCCATGGGTCAGCCGGTTTACCAGTAACCTTTTCAACTCTTTTTCTATAAAGCATCCATGTAGAAGGAATGAACTGCCCAGGCCCCATTGCGCCTCCCCAGCCATAACTCATTGGGCAGGAAACTAAAGTGTGATATGGGTCTCTGCTCAACTCTTTGCAAATAGCAAAAAAATCATTTACATCTCCTTTTCTGCCAGACAGCCCCATTGGCTTCATTACTCTATTTATCGGCGCGCCTGTCCGAGCAACAATTCCCGCCCCTGTATTTTTGTTTTTTAAATAACATTGGCCAACATTCTTCCCAATATTAGACTCTTGCGTTAAAACTGCTAATAAGAAAGCGGGGCGAATACCGGTAATACTCTCTACATATTCAGCAAGTTTCAATGCTTCACCAAACGTGGGCGCCTTCGTTACGCCAATAAGCGCAAAAATCCTCTCTCTGATTTTAGCCACTTTTCTTTCTGTTTCTTGTTTCTCTTGAAGATACTTTTGGTATTCTGCTTCTGTCATTCTCAAGAAATACTCTTGTTCTTTTTTTGTCTTATCCGACTGTTCTTTTTGAATCGTTTGAATCCTAAGCATCTTTTCCAAATCCTCTTTTTCTTTATCCATAGAATCTTTTTGGCGCTCCAAATCCTTTTTTAAATTCTTTATGTTTTCTAAAAGCCTCTGGGTTTCCGTGTTCAAGGTTTCCAAAGCCATTAAATTGTCAAAAAAAGCAGACAATCCCCCATCTGCCAAAACTATCTCAACAATTCCTCTTCTGTCCTCCTCGTACCTTAATTGCAAAATATTAGATAGATTCTTTTTGATATCCTCTATTTTATGAGACGTCTTGCTAATTGATGATTGAGTGTTATTAATTTGGCTGCTTAAATCCCGAATCATTATATTAGACTGGTATATTTGGTAATTCAAACTTTTAATTTTTCTCTCTAAGGTATAAATCTTGTTGCGGAGCGTATTCTTCTTTGCTTGAGACTGGTTAATGTCTTTTTCAATTGCTTCACTTTCAGCCTGCCAATACTCCAGGCACTTTCTCAGAAGGCTTTCGTAATCACTGTTTGATAAATTCTCTGGCTTATTCTGAATTCTTTCCCATTGGCAACTTTTCTCCAAATCGTCTTCAGCAAAAGTTCTGAAGTATGGCAATAAAAAAGCAAGTATCAAAATGCTTGCCAAGACCAGCTTCATTATGCTTAAAAATTGAGCATCTTTATTGGTAAAGAAAGAAAGCATACTACTTTTAGTCATTTTTCTGCTTCTCCTTTTTACTTTCAGGTTTTTCATTCTTCTCTTCTTTTTCACCTTCTTTGCCCTCTTTTTCCGTTTTCTCTTCTAATGAAGGCTTTTCTTCTTTCTCAGGAGCAATTACATTAGCAACAATTTCTTCTTTTTCGTTTAAAATTTCAACCCCTTTGGGCACTTTTAAATCCTTAATCTCTATTTTATCATCAAAAGTTTTTAAGGTTTTAACGTTTACCTTAATCTCCCTGGGTAAATTTTGAGCCAACCCTTTAACTTCAACTTGCTGAATCTCATGGACTAATGTTCCTCCTAAATTTTTTACTGCTGGAGAAGTGCCCTCAAAAACCAAAGGAACTTCGGCTGTTACTTTCTTGTGAGAGGAGGGATGGTAAAAATCAACATGTAAAAACTTCCCAGTTAAAGGGTTGCGGGAGAAGTCATGAATTAAAACCTGTACCGCTTTAGACTTTTGACCTTCAATATCAAGCAATACCAAAGAACTTCTCTCTGCCTCCTTAAATATCTTCTCAAATTCCTTCTCTGAAACTATAAGGGAAACATTTTCAACTTTATCACCATATAAAACAGCAGGCAAAAAACCTTTTTTTCGTAAAGACTTCGTTTGCCTCCCAAGTTCTTTTCTAATTTTAGCTTTAAGAGAAAGCATAATATGAAAAATAAACAAAATATAATAATAAATAACTATTATTTCTCAACAACAATGCACTGAGCCGGGCAAATTTTAGCTGCATCCTGCGCACAATCAGGTTCCTCTATTTCCAATTCCTCATTTTGAGTTTCAGAATTAATTTTCGCTCCTTTAAGATGGGCTGTTCCTTCTTCTCCCATTTCAAAAAATTTAGGACAAAGCGCAACACAGCTTCCACAGCCAATACATTTTGATTTATTATGAATAATTTTTGCCATTATCTCCTAACTCAATTTTCTTTTATTAACCTTTATTTTTGAATACAAACTTACTTTCTCTCCCCTCAAAAGCCCATTTTTGGCACCAAACTTCTGAATGCATGAAATAGCGTTTGCTATTGCCAGTTTCGTAGCATATTCTATACTATTTTTTTTCAAAAGTCCAGCAATAAAAGCGCTAGCAAACGCATCTCCAGCCCCGGTTTTGTCTTGAACAAAAACTGGAGGAGGAGTAACTTGATAAATGTCTGAACCATTTGCCACATAAGCATCCTCTGCCCCTGCCGTAATCACAACAATACCCCCTTTATTAATTCTCTTTCTCAAGAACTTTATCGTTAGCATCTTGTTTCTTTTTCCACTCAAAAGAGAAGCTTCCTCATTATTTAAAAACACAACATCAACAAAAGAAAGAAAGTAAGGATGTTTTCTGAAAAAAGAAATCTGCTCCGGGCTGGGATTGATTGCTATTTTTATATTATTCTTTTTGGCAAAACGGGCAAGGGGAGGAAATATATTTTTCGTAATACCTGCCAATGGAGCAAAATAGAAATAGCGAGATTTAATTTTGGAAAGCGGAATATCTTTCTGACGAAGAAAAGAAGAGGCTCCCCGAAAAACAAATATTGTCCGCTCACCTCCTGGAAAAGATAAAATCACTGAGTAATTCGTGAAATGCTGTTTATCTTTTTTTACAAACAAGGCAATATTTGACTTCTTAAGTTTCTTTCTTAAAACAGTATCCCCAAAATCGTCGTCTCCTACCTTTCCCACAAAAGCGGTTTTTAGCCCCTGTAAACTAAATGTAAAAGCAGCATTTGTTCCTCCTCCACCAACAAATGTTTCCATTTTTGACGCGCGAATCTTAGCACCTAATGGAAAGTCTACCCTTCTTGGAAACAAAGATGCCCTCTCGCTAATCAGTTGCAGGTCTTTTTTTTCTATCTTGAGCAAAACATCAAAAGAAGCAGAGCCAAATGTAACAACATCAAACATAGAAATTAAAAGCTTATAATTATTAAACTTTAGGTTTTGATTTTTTTGACAATCTTAAAATGGTTTTCATTACTGTATCCGGATTAAGGGACATAGTCTTAATGCCTTCTTTTTGCAAAAATTCCGCAAACTTCGGATAATCGCTCGGCGCTTGGCCGCATATTCCTATATACTTATGGAGCCTGTTGCACAAATGAATAACCTTTCGGATTGAAACCTTAACTGCTTCGTTTCTTTCATCGGCGATTTTCTGCAAAGAAGCGTTATCTCTATCTATACCCAGCGTCAGTTGAGTCAAGTCGTTAGAACCAATTGAGTAGCCATCAAATATTTTCAAGAAATCCTCAGCCAAAATTACATTAGAAGGAACCTCGCACATCACATAAACTTTCAAAGCATCCGCTGATTTATGCCGATTTTTACGCTGATTTATACCGATTTTTAGGCCTGCTTTTTCCATAATTGAGAGAACTTTTTTTCCTTCTTCAACTGTTCGGCAAAACGGAACCATCACCTTTACATTTTTCAGACCAAAAACATCTCTTACCCTTTTTATTACCTCACACTCCATTAAAAATGCTGGTTTAAACTTTTCATCGTAATATCTGCTTGCCCCTCTCCAGCCAAGCATAGGATTATCCTCTTTTGGTTCAAATAATTCTCCCCCAACAAGTTCACGATACTCATTTGTTTTAAAATCAGAAAACCTCACAATAACTGGCCTTGGCCAAAAAGCTGCAGCAATCTGCCCTACTCCCTCTGCCAGCTCCTTTACAAAAAACTCTCTTTTGTCTTGATGTTCAATGGTAATCTTGTCAATTTTCTTAATAATTTCCCTAATTTTTTTATCTTTTCTTGCTCGTATTTTTAATTTCTTATAATGGTAGAGAGCAAGCGGATGCACTCTAATCTTCTCCCCTATTACAAACTCTTCTCTTGCTAAACCTACGCCATCCACTGGCAAAAATGAAGTCTGAAAAGCAATTTCTGGAGCGCCAATATTAACCATTATTTTTGTCTTTAGCTTAGGAACTTTCTTTAAATCATATTCTTTTACAGAAAAAGGTATCTTCCCGGCAAAAACCTTTCCCTTTAAGCCTTGAGTGCAATCAACAGTAATTTCTTCTCCGCTTTTCAACAACTTTGTTGCCTTTTCCGTGCCAACAACGCAAGGTATTCCTAATTCTCTTGATATAATTGCCGCATGGCAAGCCCGCCCCCCCTCGTCAGTGACAATAGCTGATGCTTTTTTCATTATTGGCACCCAGTCGGGATCAGTCATACGCGTTACTAAAACATTCCCTTTTCTAAATTGCGAGATTTTCGAGACATCCTTTATAACCTCAGCCCTCCCCTGGCCAATCTTATTCCCTACAGCTATGCCTTCCAAAATTGGCCTCTTTGCGGTTTGCAATTCATATTCTTTATAAGTGGTTATTGTTTTTTTGTGGTGAATTGTTTCTGGCCTGGCTTGAACAATAAAAAGTTTTCCTGTTTTGCCGTCTTTTGCCCACTCCATATCCATTGGCTGCCAGCGGTGAGCAATTTTGGAATAATGGTCCTCAATCTTACAACCCCATTTTGCCAAAGTAAGAATATCGTCATCAGAAATAGAAAACTGCAATCTTTCCTTCAAAGGCACTCCTTGTCTTTGCGTGCCCTCTCCCCCTTTTTTATAAACAAACTTTTGTTCTTTTGTGCCTAAATTTTTTACAATGATTGACTTATAACCTTGCTGAAGAGTAGGCTTAAAAACATAAAACTCGTCCGGGCTCACTTCTCCCTGAACAATCATTTCTCCTAATCCATAAGTTGCTTCAATTAAAACAACATTAGGAAAGCCAGACTCTGTATCCAAAGTGAACATTATTCCAGAAGAGGCTAAATCGCTTCTTACCATCTTTTGCACTCCTAAACTTAAAGCAATATCCAGTTGCCCAAACCCTTTCTGGGCTCTATAAAAAATGGCTCTATCTGTGAACAAAGACGAAAAGCAATTTTTTACCGCCTTTAACAATTTTTCTTTGCCTTTAACATTTAAATATGTCCAATATTGCCCTGCAAAACTCGCGCCTGGAAGGTCTTCTGCGGTAGCAGAAGTTCTAACAGCAACATCGGTTTCTCTTTCTCCGTATTGCTTAGAAAGCTGGAAATAATGATTTAAAATTTCTTTCTCTAAATCGCCGGGTAAAGTTGCGCGCTTTATTAAATTTCTCACCTTCTCCCCTTTCTGATGCAATAACTTCAGATTTTTAACATCTAAACTGCTAAGCACTTTCTTAATTTTTTCCTCCAAGCCTGCCTCCTTCAAAAAATACCTATAAGAGAAAGTTGTAATAGAGAAGCCATTTGGCACATTCACTCCCTCTTTCGACAAAGACGATATCATCTCTCCTAAAGATGCATTTTTACCGCCAACCAAAGGCACATCCTTATGGGAAATATCTTTAAACCACAAAATAAATTTTTTGTTTTTTTTCATAAATCCTTTATCCAAATAAATTTAACAAAAACGACTTTTATCAATAAGATTTAATTGCAAAGGCTTTTTCTTTTTATACAGACACTTTATTCGCCAATTTTCTGGCAATGGCTAATTCCTCATTTGGCGCTATGGATAAAACTCTTGTCTTATTTAAAAAACTTAATTCTTTGCAAATCATACTCCTTACTTTTCGAGAGCCCCAGCCAATCATACCTGTAAACACCAAAACATCACAGTTACCTAAAACCGCAAAATACGCTCCTATATACTTTTTTATTCTGTAACTAAATATCTCCAACGCAAACTTCGCTTTTTTATTTCCTTTCCTGGCTTTGTCTAAAATTTCAAGCATATCTTTTGTCCCGGCGATTGACACCACTCCAGAATCAAAATTTAATATCTTCTCTGTTTTTTTTGGAGAAAGCCTTTTGCAAAGGCCTAAAACAATACCCGCATCAATATCACCCGCCCTAGTCATCATCATTAAACCCTCTAAAGGCGTAAAACCCATTGATGTTTCAACTGCCCTACCATTTTTGATAGCACTGATACTCATTCCGCCCCCTAAATGGCAAGTAATAATTTTGAGCCTCTCAAATGGCTTTTTAACTTCTTTTGCTGCTTCCCTTGCAGCATATTCGTGAGAAATACCATGAAATCCTAACCGCTGAAACCCATATTTTTTTAATATCTCTTTAGGCAAAGGGTAATACGACGCTTTTTGAGGTAAAAAGGCGAAAAATCCTGTATCAAAAACAGCAACTTGCTTTACTTTTGGAAAGAATTTTCTTGCTTCTTTAATGCCCAAAATATTGTAAGGATTATGCAACGGAGCATATTTGCTTAATTGTTGCAAATCCTGCAAAACTTTTTGCGTAATAATTGTCGGATTTCTGTATTTTAAGCCTCCATGAACCACTCTATGGCCTATAATATTTATTTCTTTCCTATAGGAAAGCACTTTCCTAAGTTCTTCTCGGAGGTATTTTCTAAAATCCCGAGAACGAAAAACATTTCTCTTTCCTTCTTTTTCCAAGCTTAAGGTATTCTGAAACAATTTCCATTTTATTGATTGGCTGCCGCAATTTACTATAAAAATCATAAAGGCAAAATTAAATATATCTCCGATATTTTCTTAATTTTTCCTACATTTTATTATAACTCCCTTCCCTTTTTTCACAATTCCCGCAGCATTTCCTTCATCTGTGTCAAGATGGACAGCTAAATGAAAACCTTCTTTGATTCTCACAATTACATTATCAAAAATCAATCCCCTCTCCCCTTTTACTTTCACTGATATTTCCATTCCTTTTTTTAATCCTAACTTTTGCGCTTCTTGTGGAGAACAATGTAAATGCCTTTTTGCTACAATCACCCCTTTTTTAATTCCCAATTTTCGCTTAGGAGAAATAAGAGTGATGCCCGGCGTACCTTGAATATCTCCTGATAATCGTAAAGGCGCCCGAATGCCTAAATAAAACGCATCAGTCAAAGACAATTCTACTTGAGTTGCTTGGCGAGGAGGCCCTACTATGCGCACTTTTTTTATTATCTGTGAACCAAAAGCAATGTCTACAGTTTCCCTTGCGGCAAATTCATTGGCTTGGGACAATTTCCTTAATCTATGTAAGAGGTACCCTTTGCCAAACAGAACCTCTAAATCCTTTTGAGAAATATGGATGTGCCGCGCCGATATTTCAATAGGAACAAATTGAGTTTTTGCTCTTTTAGGCATATATTTTGGAATTCTTTAATAGAAAGTATAACATAAATTCTTATAAAATAAAAACTTTCTTTGTTAGTCAACAAAGAAAGTTCTTCAAGATTACTTTTGACAATTAAAAATTCACTTTATTCTTTTAGCTATATAGGCAGCAAAGTCAGCAAGGCGAGTAGAATATCCCCATTCATTATCATACCAAGCAAGCACTTTAACTAAGTTTTTGTTCACCTTTGTTAAATTAGCATCCACAATTGCTGAGAAAGTATTGCCTTTAAAATCAGAAGAAACAAGCTCTGCGTCTTCTACTCCCAAAATGCCTTTTAATTTAGCACTTTGCGAAGCCTTTCTTAAAGCATAGTTTACCTCCTCTTTAGTGGTTGGTTCCTCTAAAAGATATGTTAAATCAACAATCGAAACCACAGGGGTAGGAACTCGTATTGCCATCCCATCCAATTTTCCTTTTAATTCCGGGATGACTTTGGAAATTGCCCGAGCAGCCCCAGTTGTTGTAGGAATGATATTCAACGCCGCCGCTCTAGCCCTCCTTAAATCTTTGTGCGGTAAATCCAAAATCCTTTGGTCGTTCGTATAACTGTGCACGGTAGTCATAAAACCCTGCCGAATGCCAAAATTATCTTGAAGCACTTTTGTAACTGGAGCTAAACAATTAGTAGTGCAAGAACCCATATCGCAAATTTTATCCTTTTCAGGATCAAATTTTTCTTCGTTTACGCCCAAAACAAATGAAGGAATTTCTTCACTTTTGGCTGGAGCGGAAATAATAACCTGTTTTACTCCCGCTATGATATGTTTCTTTGCTCCCTCCAAATCTGTAAAACGACCTGTGCACTCTAAAACAATATCTACGCCCAAGGCTTTCCAAGGCAATTTTTGGGGGTCAGGCTGAGCTAAAACCTTTAGTTTAACGCCGTCTTTATGCCCATCAATGAGAATGGAGTTTTCTGTATACTTTATCGGCCTGGAATAAATCCCAAAAGAAGAATCGTAATGCAACAGATGAGCCAATGTTTTCGTATCAGTCAAGTCGTTAACAGCTACTATTTCCAACTCTGGATAATGGTCTAAAATATGGCGAAAGGTAAGCCTGCCAATTCTTCCAAAACCATTAATTGCAATTTTTACTGACATAAAATTTAAAGCGCAAATGGTTAAAAATGAAAAGTGAAAAATGAAAAACTAAAATTAAAAGAGACTTTGAATTTTGAATTTTGAATTGTAATTTTGAATTTTGAATTGTGATTTTGAGATTTGAGATTTGAGATTTGAATTTTAACTAGGATTCTCGCCTAACGGCTCACAATAACAACGAGTCCGGGTCTCGTTGACAAGAATGCCAAAACACAACAAGATGTCAAATGTTAGATGCCAAATCTCAAAACTAAATGTTAGATGTCAAAACTATTTCTTGCCTTTAAGGGTTAATAA
>JAGGVK010000001.1 GCA_021158045.1 bacterium
ATTACAAAAGAAGGATGTCTTTTCTGACCAAAGAAAAAGCCCGACTTTATGAATTGCTCCAGGACACGGACAATAGAGTCAACGCTCAATTGGAAGTGGCTGAAAAATTCTTCACCCTTGCCCGAGACGCCAAAAAAGAATTTGAAACTGGCGACCCAGAGAAGCAAAAAATAATACTTTCCAGTTTAGGTTCGAACCTCCTCTTAAAAGACAAAAAACTCCATATTTCAATAGAAAAACCACTTGTTCTGATAGAAGAAGCGGCTCAAGAGGTTAAAGCCATTCATAACAAGGTTCGAACCTCCAAAAATGGCGAAAATAAACGGACTTTGAGGCAATTATACTCTCAAAGTCCGACGTTGCTCCGCGGGTAGGATTCGAACCTACAACCTAGGGCTTAACAGGCCCCCGCGCTACCATTGCGCCACCGCGGAATAGTAATCAATTTTACTACAAAATATTAAGAAATCAAATTTTCTCCTTGCTGTCAAATAAATTATTGGTTTTGGCAGGCAAAGGCTCTTTGGCTTTTAAATACAATGATTTCTTTCTCTTGTTGTAGGGAGTTTCTGCTGGAGAGGACAAATATTCAACTGCTATCTGGCAGATATACATACCAGAATACAAAGCAACGGGAAGATTTGACTGATTGCTGATTTCTAAGGTAATTGTGCCTTCATATCCAGGGTCAACAAATCCAGCAGTATGGACCAAAATTCCCATCCTCGCTAAAGTACTTTTGCCTTCAACCCGCAAAACTATATTATCGGGCACTTTGATGTATTCTTTGGTATCAACCAAAACAAAATTATTAGGATGCAAAATAAAATATTCTCCCTTCTTAATTCTATGGGTAATCATAAAGTCTCTTTTAGGCAACCCTTTCTTGACATCTAAAAGATGATGCTTTGTGATATTAAAGGTCTTAAAAATACTGTTAAGTTTCAAGTCAATAGAAGCAGGGCCTATCTGGTCATTTGAGAGGGAAGGATAAAAAACCAGCTTCTTTTGCTTTATTAGCTTTTTAATATCTATGTCAGATAAAACCATATTTGAAATAATATCACAAAAAATAAAAAACAAAAAAAATAAAAGCCCAAGAATTTTTAGATTCTACAAAGCAATTATCTAATAGTCCTCCAGCCGTTTTATCTCCTTAAGTTTGCGGATTTTCTCTAAAGCCTTAGCTTGAATCTGGCGAATCCTCTCACGAGTTACCCCAAACTCCTTGCCTACTTCCTCTAATGTATGAGTTGCCCCATCTTCCAAACCAAACCGCATTGCCAGAATCTTTTTTTCACGGGGCGTTAGGTCAGCTGAAACTTCCTTAAGCCGCTCTTTCAAAATATCCTGAGCTACTTTTTTAGAAGGTAAAGGAGTTTTTTCGTCAGCAATAAATTCTGCCAAAATGCTGTCTTTTTGGTCGTCTCCCACTGGCGTTTCCAGAGAAACGGCTTTCTGGCGAATCTGCCTTATGTGCTGTACTTTATCCACCTCCACCCCCATTTCAGAGGCAATCTCTTCGGGTAAAGGAGGCCTGCCTAATGTTTGCAAGAGTTTCCTTCTAGCCTTGCCGTATTTAGTGATAGTTTCCACCATATGGACAGGTATTCTGATAGTCCTTGATTGGTCTGCTAAAGCACGGGTGACCGCTTGCCTTATCCACCAGGTAGCATAAGTGGAAAATTTGTAGCCTTTTCTCCAATCAAATTTTTCCGCTGCCCTAAAAAGGCCCAAATTTCCTTCTTGAATAAGGTCAAGCAAGGTCAAATTCGGCGACCTGCCAACATATTTTTTAGCTACAGAAACCACCAATCTCAAATTAGCGCGAATAAGGCACTTTTTAGCCTCCTCATCGCCTTTTTCTATTCTCTTTGCCAACTCCTTCTCTTCGTGGGCTGTCAACATTGGAACCTTGCCAATTTCTTTCAAATACATCTGGATAGAGTCAATTTTTCTTTTAGAAACCACTATCTTTTTCTTTTTAGGCGTTTCTATCTTTAAGAGTTCGTTCTGCTCTTTAACTTCAACTCCCCTTTCCGACAAAAGCTGATAAAGGTTCTCTAAACCACTGATATCGCGCTCAATATAGGGAAAATAATGAAGTATTTCCCTTTCTGTAACAAATCCGCGTTCGGCTCCCTTCCTAAGAAGCAACTGAACTTTTTCCTGGGGAAAAACCTCAATCTTCTGCCTTGGGAACTTTTCCCCTTTTATCTCTCGCGTTTTTTTCTTACTCTTCAACCCTGCTTTTAATTTTCTTCTCCGCTTCAGCTTTGTCTTTGGCTTTCTCTTTGAGCCCGGCTTTTTCTTTAATTTCTTTGGTGTTTTAATCTTCTTTTTGCGAGCTTTTCCTTGAAGAGCCTTCTTGGAAATTTTATTTTTCCTCTGTTTGCCCCTCGTTTTCTTTAGTTTTCTCCCAGTTTTTTTTCCTTTAGCTTGTTTAACCGCCTTATTTTTGTTTCCCAGCCTCTTTTTTGTTTTTCTTGCTTTTTGAGGCTCTTTCATTTTTGTTGCCTTCTTTGTTTTCTTTGCCTTCTTTACCTTCTTTATTTTTTTTGTTTTTTTTAAAAAAACCATAATTTTAAAGTTCCCTTAAAAGTTTAGATTTCTCATCAAATTCCTTTACCAGCTGCAAGGTTTTCTCTTGGTCTCCTTTCTGTTCCGCTTCTTTAATTTCCTCTGACAATTTCTCCAACTGGGAACGGGTGTTAAAAACCATAATTTGTTTTAAGCAAATTTCGGCTTCTTTTTCAGGCTCCTTTTCCTTCTCGACCTCAGCCATTAAAGCAGCGCTCTCTAAAAGATTCTTTAGCCCACCCTTATATTTATCCTGAGAGGTGCTAAAAAAAGCGTCCAACTTTTCAGGGCTTCCAGAAAAATTCTGTTCAAAATCTCCGACAATTATATTAAAACTTTCCGAAAAAAAATGATTGTCTATTTTCTTAATTAAATCTAAAATTCCAGGCTTTTGAAAAACCAACGAGAGCAATTTTTCTTCTATTAAGTTCTGGCGGGGAATTTTCTTCAAAGAAATTTCCTTTTCTACAACGCCCCCTTCTGGATAATGCCCTTGGGCAACCGTTTTTTTTAATTTATTAAGCTCCTCAAAAATCACTTCTGAGGATACATTTAGCCTTCGTGCCAATTCTTTTGCCCAATGGGCTTGTAAAATCTTATTGGGAATAGATTTAAGGCGAGGCAAAAGAATATTAGAAATAGACCTAATTCCTTCAGAACTTTTCTTGTCAAATTTTGAAAAGGCATTTTCAAAATAGAAAGTAAAAATATCTTCGCTCCCAGCCACTAATTTCTGCCATTTCTGCGGGTTTTTGGAAGCCACATCAGCAGGATCAGAACCCTGGGGCATAACAATTACCCTTACATTAAACCCTCGCTCCTGCGCTAAGCCTATTCCCCTCTCAGTAGCAGAAAACCCTGCTGTATCCATATCAAATGATGTAATAAGGTTTTCTGAGTATCTTTTTAAAATATCAAGCTGGGAAGGAGTTAGGGCTGTTCCTGAGGAAGCCACTACATTTTTTACGCCCGCTTTGTGCGACAAAATTACATCCATATATCCTTCAACCAAAACAACAGCATCTTCTTTTCTGATATCCATCTTAGCAAAATTCAGCCCATAAAGCACATAGCTTTTATCATAAAGCAAGGTATTGGGAGTGTTAATATATTTAGCTGGCTCAATATCAGAAGTTTTCCCGTCCACATCTTTTCCCTTTTCGCGGCTGGTTGCCAATATTCTGCCGCCAAATCCAATTACTTGGGAATTCAAATCAAATACCGGAAAGATAATTCTGCCACGAAAGCGGTCGTAATATATTCCCTCCCCACGAGCATCTTTTCGCACCGCTAAACCCGCTTCAACAATTTCCTCCTTTTTGTAGCCTTTAGAAATTAAGAAATTAAACACGCCTTGCCACATATTAGGAGCGTAGCCTAAACGCCATTTTGAAATTGTCTCTTCGTCCAACCCTCTTTTTATTAAATAATCTTTTGCCCTCTTTCCAGACGAACCTTCTTTTAGTTGCTTCTCGAAAAATTGGCAAGATAATTCACAAATTTCATATAGCCTCTGGCGTTTAGTTTGCAATTCTGGACGATATGATTTCAACTCAACCCCTGCTTTTCGAGCCAAAATGCGCAAGGCGTCTCCAAATTCTATCCCCTCTATTTTCATCACAAAATCAAAAACTGAGCCCCCCGCGCCGCATCCAAAGCATTTCCATATCTGGCGCGCAGGAGAAATATAAAGCGATGGATTTTTGTCGGGATGAAAAGGGCAAAGGGCACGGTAATTCGCTCCTGCTTTTTGAAGTTTAATATAACTGCCAATAACATCAACAATGTCCAATTTACTTTTTATCTCCTCAATAGCAGAATTTCTCATACAATTCTCATACAAGGGTGGACAAATGGATTTACCTTGTCTATAATTAAAATATAGTCAAAAAATTGGCTTAAATCAACCCCTATTTTTTAATTATATGAGAATAGCCCAAATAGCACCTCTCTGGATACCAATACCTCCTTACAATTACGGAGGCACAGAACTTATTGTTTCTTGGCTCACCGAAGAACTTGTAAGAAAAGGGCATCAAGTAACGCTTTTTGCTTCCGGAGATTCAAAAACCTCAGCCAGATTAATACCTATTTGGCCAAAATCTCTATGGAGGGCGCATCTTTCTGTACCCCATGCGGTTTTTGGTTTGATGTACAAGAAAATTTTTGAAATGCAGAATGAGTTTGATATTATCCATGACCATTGCGAATTCTACACCGCCCCCTATAGTTCTTTTTTGAAACCGCCAATTGTCTCTACTATCCACCACCCAATGTATGAAGAGATGGTGGTTTTGTTTAAAAAATTCCCAAATATAAATTATGTAGCCATTTCAAAAAGTCAAAGAAAATCAGCCCCAGGAGTTAATTTTGTAAGAACAATTTATCATGGCTTGCCTATAGAAAAATATTCCTTCAATGATTCCCCTCAAGATTATCTTTTATGGCTTTCAAAACTCACCCCCCCAAAAGGGCCTGCAGAAGCAATAGAAGTGGCAAAAAAAGCGGGAGAAAAGCTAATACTTTCAGGAAATCTCTTAAAAGAATATGGGGATTACTTTGAATATAGGTTGAAGCCTTTAATTGACGGAAAACAAATACAATTTGTAGGAGTAGCCGATTTTGCTAAAAAAATTGAACTTTTCAAAAACGCAAAGGCGTTCTTGTATCCAATAAAAAGAGTTGAGCCCTTCGGCTTAGTAGTTATTGAGGCTATGGCTTGCGGCACGCCGGTTATTGCTTATAAAGAAGGTGCCATGTCAGAACTTATTAAAAATGGAGAAACAGGGTTTCTGGTTTCAAATCAAGAAGAAATGGTTGAGGCTATTAAAAAAGTTCACTTGATTGATAGAAGAAAATGCCGCGAATCAGTAGAAAAAAATTTTCCTTTAAGAAGAATGGTTAATAGATACGAACGGCTTTACAAAAAAATTTTAAGGCAAAGGAAAGATGGCTAAAAAAAAGAAACTTAAAATAGCCCAGATAGCACCTCTCTGGTTTTCCATCCCTCCAAAAAAATATGGAGGCATTGAAAGAATTGTTTACTACTTGACAGAAGGATTGGCAAAGAAAGGCCACAAAGTAACACTGTTTGCCACCGGCAATTCCAAAACTTCAGCCAAATTATTTTCTGTGCGCAGAAAAGGATTGCTGCAAGACAATATTCCGTGGACAGACCCATTTTGGAATTTAGAAAATTTATCAAAAGCATTCTCCCTATCAGAAAAATTTGACATCATCCATAGCCACTTAGACCTGTGGACACTGTTTTTCCAAGAATTAACAAAAACGCCAGTTGTGCACACTTTCCACAACCGCATCTCTATCCCCCTCTCAGATAAATCAAAAAAGATGCCCACTAGGCTGCAAATGTTTAACCTTCACCGAAACAATGTTTTCGGCTGTTTTATTTCAAAATCCCAAAGGAAAAGATGTCCAATAAAATTTAAAAGAAGCTGGGTTGTTTACAATGGCATAGACACCTTCCAATACAAATTTAACTCAAAGCCAAAAGAGCATTTTATTTGGATAGCAAGGATTGACCAAAAAAAAGGGATAGAAAACGCCATTAGAGCCGCTGAAATCTCTGGAGCCAAACTCTTCATAGCCGGGAGAATAGACCCTCACCAAAAGAAATATTTTAAAGAGAAAATCAAACCGCACTTAAGCTCAAAAATAAAATTTGTTGGTTATCTTTCCCAAAAAAATTTGTCAAATTTTTACGGACAGGCAAAAGCGCTTCTCTACCCAATAGAATGGGAAGAGCCTTTTGGGTTAGTAATGGCAGAAGCAATGGCTTGCGGCACGCCGGTTATTGCTTTTGACAGGGGTTCTGTTCCAGAAGTTGTTAAAAATGGGAAAACTGGATTTGTTGTGCCGTTTAAAGATAAAAGGGGCAATAAAAACATAAAAGGATTGGTCAAAGCAATGAAAAGCATCAACGAAATTAAAAGAGAAGATTGCAGAAAATGGGTTGAAGCAAAATTCAGCTACCAAAGGATGGTTTCAGATTATGAAAATATCTATTATCAAATCTTAAGGTTAAAAAAATGAGAAGGAGAAAATTAAAAATTGGTATGATGGTATCCGGCCTTTTTACCACTCCCCCGCCAAAAGGCCTTATTCAAGCACCAATATCAATTGCCAAAAATATCGCCGAAGGGATTGCGAAGAAAGGGCACGATGTATATTTTTTTGCTCCCCAAGGCTCTAAATTAAAAGCAACCAAAGTGATATCCGGAAAATTAAAGCCCCTCAAAGGGAAACCAGGAAAAGAAAATCCAATTCTTCACAGCCCTTTTGTGCAAGAAACTGAGAAAGGAAAAATTTTCAATCTATGGGACCAATATCTTATTTCTCTGATGTATAAAGAGGCCATCAAGAAAAAACTAGATGTATTGCATATTCATCCCATAGACAGAGCCTTGCCTTTTGGGTTTGCCTTTGAAAAAATTCCTGTCCTCTATACTCTTCACGACCCAATTTACAAATGGCGAGCGCATATTTTTAAAATGTTCTCTTCTAAGAATCAATATTTAGTAGCCGTGTCCAACAGCCAGAGAAAAAAAGCAAAAGAACTAAACTGGATTGGAACAATCTATAATGGGATAAATCTAAAAAATTTCCCTTTCTCCCCCCAAAGCAAAAGCCAACTTATTTTTTCAGGGAGGCTAATGGCTAAAAAAGGTGTTGCAGAAGCCGTTCACGCGACTTTGAAAGCCAAAGAAAGGCTTATTATTGTTGGAGCGCCAAATTATGGCGCTTATTGGGAGAAAAAAATCAAACCTTACTTAGGGGATAATATTCGCTATGAAGGAAATATCCCCCGCGATAAGATTTACCAATACTACCAAAAATCTAAAGCCCTCATTGCGCCCCTCCAGTGGGAAGAGCCCTTTGGGTTAGTAATGGCAGAAGCCCAAGCCTGCGGCACGCCGGTTATTGCTTTTGACAGGGGCTCTGCAAGGGAAATAATAAAAGATGGGAAAACTGGATTTGTTGTTCCTTCCTTAGATAAAAACGGCAGAAAGAATATTAAAGGGTTAGTGGAAGCAATAAAGAAGATTAGCAAAATCAAAAGAAAAGATTGCAGAGAGTGGATAGAAGAAAAGTTTACTTTAAAAAGGATGGTCAATGAATACGAAAAGGTGTATTATAAAATAATAAAGAGGTAACACCTAACAAACAAATATGCAAAAAAGAAAATTAAAAATCGCACAAGTTGCTCCCCTGTGGTTTTCTATCCCGCCGAAAAAATATGGCGGCATAGAGTGGATTGTTTATAATCTCTGTGAAGGATTAACAAAACTTGGCCACCAAGTGACGCTCTTTGCTTCAGGGGATTCAAAAGTTCCTTGCAAGTTAAAGTCGGTTTATCCAACTTCCTTAATAAAGAACCACATTTCTTGGCAAGACAACACTTACAATATCCTAAACCTTAGCCGAGCTTTTCAAAAAGCAAAAGAATTTGATATTATTCATACCCATATTGACCTCTGGGACATGTATTTTGCTCCCATTGTAGAAACTCCTTCTGTCCATACCATCCACAATCCTTTATACTCTACTTCCAAGTTAGATTCCCGGCTTTTCATTTTTGAAAAATTTAAGCATAACAACTTTGTAACTATCTCAAATTCCCAGAGAAGGCTGTCCAGAGTCAAACTAAACGCCACCACAATTTACAACGGCATCCGTTTAGAAGAATTTAAGTTCAATCCCCGCCCAAAAGATTACTTTGTTTGGGCAGCAAGAATTGACAAGTATAAAGGAATAGAAAACGCTATCTTTGCGGCTGAAAAAGCCGGGGTTAAACTCATCCTTGCTGGGAGATTAGACCCCCGCCAAAAAGATTATTTCCAAACACGGATTAAGCCACACCTAAATCGAAACATCAAATACATTGGCGAATATTCCCGCAAAGAAAAATCAGACTTCTTTGGCAAAGCAAAGGCTCTCCTTTATCCCATTGAATGGTTTGAGCCTTTTGGCTTAAATATGGCAGAAGCCCAAGCCTGCGGCACGCCGGTTATTGCTTTTGACAGGGGCTCTGTTCCAGAAGTTGTTAAAAATGGGAAAACAGGATTTGTTGTGCCATTTAAGGATAAAAAGGGAAAAACAAATATCAACGGCTTAGCAAACGCAATAAAAAACATTGATAAAATAAAAAGAGAAGATTGCAGAAAATGGGTTGAGCAGAACTTTACTGAAGAAGTAATGGTTAAAAACTATGAAAAACTATACTACAAACTCATATCAAAGAGACATAAAACATAAATCCCAATAAATAGCGAAATTGCTTATGTTAAAACGAAAATTAAAAATAGCCACTTTTTGCACCAATGAGTGGCCTACCCCTCCTCCAGAAAACACCTTCTACGCCCCTCTCTGGATAGCCTACTATATAGCAGAAAACTTAGCAAAAAGAGGGCATAAAGTTTACTATTTTGGCAGCAAAGAATCAAAACTTAAATACTCAAAACTAATGTCCTATGGAATGAGCGCTGTTAAGCGCAACAACAAACTTTTGCCATTTATTCCTAGGATGAATGAAGCAGTTGTAAATTTCTACGAGCAATTAATGATATCAAAAATTTACCAGTTAGCTGAGGAGAAAAAATTTGACATCATCCACATCCACCCTTACAGAAGGGCAATTCAGTTTGCGCCTTTAGCTAAAATTCCAACTGTTTTTACACTACATGACCCCATTGAAGGATTTTCCCGATATATGCTTGAGAAAACAAAAAAACAACCAAACACATATCTCGTCAGCATCAGCAATGCCCAAAGAAAACCTTCTCCAAACTTAAATTACGCAGGCACTGTTTATAACGGCATAAACCTCAAAAACTATCATTACAATTTCAAGCCAAAAGATTACTTTCTTGTGGCTGGAAGATTATGCCCAGAAAAAGGCATTGATTTAGCAGTTCAAATAGCAAGAAAAACCGGAATCAACTTAAAAATCGCTGGCGGCCCAGCCGAAAGTTCTTTTTTTGAAACAAAAATCAAACCTTATCTCGGAAAAAAAATACAGTATCTGGGAATGATAAATTACCTCAAAATGGAAAAACTCTACAGAAACGCTAAAGCAGTTCTCTACCCGCTAAGATGGGAAGAGCCTTTTGGGTTAGTAATGGCAGAAGCAATGGCTTGCGGCACGCCAGTTATTGCTTTTGACAGGGGTTCTGTTCCAGAAGTTGTTAAAAATGGGAAAACAGGATTTGTTGTGCCGTTTTATAGCAAGGGGAAAAACATCAACATAAGGGGCTTTGTTAAAGCAATTGGAAAAATAAACCAAATTAAAAGAACCAACTGCCGTAGATGGGTAGAGGAGAAATTCTCCTTAGAAAAAATGGTTGACAACTACGAGAAGATTTTTTTGAAACTTGCAAGCAAAAACTTATATGCCAGAAAAGTTAATTCCAAAAATAAGGGAAAAAATCGAGCAAAAACTTAAAGAACTTAACTTAAAGCCACTAATTACTCCTCAAAAATTTATTGAAAAAACAAAAGGCGAAAAACATCGCTATTCTTCCGTGTGCCAAGACAAAAAAGGGAAACTGATAGTTTTTTATGCGAGGCTGCACCAAAACGAAGACGCAAAAGAGAAAGTAACAAAGGAACTTCTGTTTGGGAAAGAACTGAGAAATAAAAATTTCAAAGAGAAACTTCTTTTCTCAAATTTTCTTCCCAAATATTTTGATGGAGCTATAGAAAAAGACTTTGAATGGTTTACAAGAGAATATGTCAAAGAACAACCTTTA
This sequence comes from bacterium, assembly GCA_021158045.1. GTDB lineage: Bacteria > Patescibacteriota > Minisyncoccia > Minisyncoccales > CG1-02-41-26 > JAGGVK01. Next base: position 10,350 of record JAGGVK010000001.1, read on the forward strand.
GGTGTCAATGAAAAATTAACAAAAAAAATAGACAGCAGAGAAATAGAACTAATAGCTTCAGCAATTTGCCAAATTTCAAAAACAGATGTTTCCTTGTTTGGCAATATACGCCTGCCAATGTTCCCTGTTAAAAACTATATCCAGATACCAAAAACAATTCCTTTCAACAAACAATTGCTAAATAATGGCACAAATACCCAAAAATTAGCCAAGTTAACAGAAAGAAATTACGAGCTGTTAAAAAGAGAAAACAAATATTTATCCCATGGAGATTTCAATCTCGGAAATATAATGGAAACCAGGAAGGAGTTAAAAATCATTGACTGGGAATCAATGAAGGTTAACAATTTTGCTTTTGATGTCGCTTATCTTTTTATGCACCTTTGGGAAGGGAACAAAAAAATTAGAAAAGAACTCGTAGAAAAATATATAAGTTTGCTGCCTCAAACCAAAAAAGAAACATTTAAGGTATTGTTTCAAATAGTAGTTGCCTATCTTGCTTTGGGAGGCATTAATGTCAAACCAAGAGAAATAGCAGCTACAAGGTTGGAAAAAAGGAAAAAATTTTTCCAAAAAGTTTTACAACAAGCCTTTTCCGGCTTTAAAGCCCTTATTTCCATTTGAATCTTGAAATTGCATATTCTATAGCAATGAGTTGAAAACTACGAGAAAACTTTTTATAATTAGACAAGAGAAATAAAAGGTCGCACAGAATATTTCAAATCATTAAACATAAATATGTTTAAGGCACCAGAAAAAGAACCAACACCGAATTTTTCCTCAGAGAAAAAAGAGAAAGGTTTTGAATTAAAAGAAGAAGATAAAAAATTCTTAAAAGAAGGTCTCGAAAGAGAAATACAGGAGGCAAGGGAAAAAAATAGATATGGCAGAGCTACTTTTATCGCAGCGAGAATGGCAGAAATCGGAATGGAACCAGAAATTGAAGAGGAAGACTGGAAAGGAATGAAAGCAAGTCTCCAATATAAAAAAGAACATCATGATGGATGGGGCATTTCCTTTCAATCAAGATATCTTAAAACAATTAATCCGGAAAAATTCGAGAAAGAAATAAAAATTGGAGAAGAAGCGGAAGAAGCAATGAGAAAAGAGATTAATTCTCGCTTGGAACAAAAAAGATGGGGAGATGTCCTGGCAATGACTGACCACTTAAAAGAAGTAGCACCTGAAATATATGAAGAAAGTATTAAGAAGATAGATCCAGAAGGGGTTAAAAAAGAATTAAGAATGCACTATTTGGGAGGAGATTACAGAATATTTGTTCACTTGGCTTTGGCTGCAGAAAATATAATGCCTGGCTCTCTTCAAAAAATAGGTTTTTCAAATGAAGAAATAAAATTAGCTATTCAAAAAGTGAAAGAAAATTTAAATGAAATAAAAGAAAAAGGAGATGTTTGGGATTATTCTTTCCAAGCAAGCCAAGCAAAGCTCTTGCAATCGAAATTCGAAAAGAAATAATAGAAGTTCAATTATAAAATATAAAATGTGGCAAGGTTAGCCCTTGTCACATTTTATACCTTCTAATAATTATCTTCTAAAAAACTTAGCAAAGCCCCGCTTGCCCAGGCTTGGGGATGGCAAGAGCCAGGATACTGCACCAGTTTTCCTTTTTCAACCGCATAAAGCTCAGGAACAAAGCCAAACTTTTCTACTGCTCTAAAAAGGGCGGTTTTTACTTTATGATATTCCTTTTTATAACCTAACCTTCTGAGGCCTTGAGCAATTATCCAATTATCATGTGGCCAAATAGAGCCTAAATGATAGCTTCTGGGATTAAAATCTGGTTCAAGGGCAGAATGTGTGCGAATGCCATAAGGAGTCCATAGGTCTTCTTGAAACAATCTTCTAACAACTAATTTCTCTTTCTCCTTTTTACAAATTCCAGTAAATAATAGATGTCCAGGATTTGAAGCTATTGCCTTTCTTTGTTTTTTCTGCCCATCAAGAGCCAAAGCAAAATATTTCTTGCTTTTCATCCAAAACTTTTTATTAAACTTTTCTTTTAGAGATTCTGCCCTATGATTGAGAGAATTTTTTAGTTTCTTGTCGTTGAAAACCTCCCCTGCCAACTGCGCTATGCCTACCAATGCTAAATACTGATAACCTTGCGCTTCAACAATTGCCACTGGGGGAGCAATTTTTAAATGATTTTCAAAACCGTCTTTCCATCCTTGATGAAAAAGCTCTATTCTTGTTTTTCTTTTATATTCTAAAAATAAGTCTCCGTCTCTATCCCCATAATTATAAATCCAGTTTAGGGCTGAAAGAACATTTACCCAGTGTTTTTTCAAGAATTTTTCATCTGCGGTTGCCTTAAAATAAAAATAAAAAAGAATTAAAAAAAGGGGCGTTGAATCAACTGAGCCATAGTAATTCCAAGGAAAAAATTTTTTAACTTCATGCAAAATTTTCCCAGGCTCCTCCTCGCTCCCCTGTTTTGTTTTCTTGCCTTGATATTTTGACAATATTTTCAAAGTATTGCGGGCAATATTTGAATCAAAATCTAAAAGCTCCCAAGCAGAAATTAAACTATCTCTGCCAAAAAGCCGGTTGTATCTTGGCAAACCGGCTTTTAAAAAACCTCTCTTATCCTTTAGCAAATTAATTTCTCTTAAAAGAATCTTTTTTATTCTACTTTTCTTAAGAGAAAGGCTTTTCATTTCCTTGAAAAATTTGAAACTTTTTTTATCTGGCTGTTGGGAATATAATGTAAAATCCCATTGCTATCGCGCAAAACAGTTCTTCTTAAATTAAAGTCCTCAACTTGTCCTTTCTGGCTTGCAATTTCAACTTCCTCTCCCACTCGGTATTGGTCCTCCAAAAGTATAAAAAGTCCTGAAAGATAATCCTGAATCAGAGAACGCGCTCCCAAGCCTAAAGCTAAACCTGTTACCCCCACTCCAGCTAAAAGTGGGCCTATTTCTACTCCAAATTCCGGTAAAATTGTAATCAGGGCTATAATCCAAATTATCGCTTTAAAAATAGAAAATACCACCTTATTTACTGTATCTATTCTGTTCTCTTCCAACACGGCGCTAATTTTCTTGAATTTAACTCCCTTTCTAAATAAAGATTTCAAATATTTAGAGATAAAAACTTTCCCTACTCTCACAGAAACCAATGCAACAATAAGAACTCCCGCTATTTTGATGCCATGGGAAAAAAGCCAGTTAAACAAAAAATTAGGAGAAAACAAGAAAGACATATTTCCTTTATTTCAGTTTCTAATTGCTATTTTCCTTTTGATTTTTCTAAATCTTGCCTCACCTTATTTATCTCCTTGACTATTTCTTCTCTTCTTTTCTTGTCTTCTTCTGATTTAGAGAGATTTCTGTCAATCTCCAGAAGCTCTTTTTGGAGGCTTATTGTCTTCAATTCCATTCTTCTATCAAAACCTTCTTTTGGTTCTTTTTCAAAATTGCCAAGACTTCTTTCCTGCTCTTCCTGTTCCTCTTTTGGTTCTTCTTTTGGTTCTTCTTTTGGTTCTTCTTTCAGCGCCTCTCTCTTCCCCCTTTCAAAAAATGAAAATAATTCACGAAAACTCATAATTAAGTCCTTAAAAACACTTTATGCACGACCTTTAATTTTTGCCACTCACCTAACAACAATATATAAAAGAAAATATTGCTAACATAAAAATATCTCTCAACTGCATTTATGATAACATAAACCTATTTTTTATCAAGAGAAAAACTGTTTCATTTTATTACTAATTGTATTATAATTAAAACAGCAATCTAACCACACTATATTTATGACAATGGAAGAAGCCATAAAAAATTTTCCTAAACAATTCCTGTTTATTCCAAAAGTTCAAAACATAAAAAGACTAAAAAAATCTAAGAAATTTATAGTTGTTGGCATGGGGGGCTCGCACTTAGCAGCCGACCTTATTAAAGTAGCCAACCCTAATTTCAATATTTTAATTCACAACAACTACGGCCTTCCAAACATACCATCAAAGCAACTTAAAGAATATCTTGTTATCTTTAACTCTTATTCAGGTAACACAGAAGAAGTTGTTAGTGCCTTCAAAATAGCAATAAAACAAAATTTATCCAGCGCAGCTATTTCTACTGGCGGAAAACTCCTAAAACTTGCCAGGCACTATCAAATTCCTTATATCCAACTGCCAAATATAGGCATCCAACCCCGCTCAGCTCTTGGCTTTAGTTTAAGAGCCTTCTTAAAAATTATGGGAAAAGCAAAAGAGTTTCAACAAACAACAAAATTATCTTCAACCCTTAAACCTTGGAATTTTAAAAATAAAGGCAAACTACTGGCTAAAAAACTTCGGGGATTTGTGCCAATTATTTACTCTTCGCAAAGAAACGCTGCTTTAGCATACAATTGGAAAATAAAGTTTAATGAGACCGGAAAAATCCCTGCTTTCTGCAATGTGTTGCCAGAACTTAACCATAACGAGATGACTGGTTTTGATATTAAAGCGACAACAAAAAAACTATCAAGGCAATTTTATTTTATATTTTTAGAAGATGAAACAGATTATCCAAGAATTAAAAAGAGAATGAAAATTCTAAGAGTTTTATTTAAGAAACGAAAACTACCAACAGAAATTATAAAACTCAAAAGTAAAAATGTCTGGGAAAAAATTTTCAATTCGTTAATTTTAGCGGACTGGACAAGCCTTTTTGTCGCCAAAGAATACGGGACAGAACCTGAGGCTGTCCCTATGGTTGAAAAATTCAAAGCACTAATGGAAAAATGAAAAATCATCTATTAAATATATTCCTTAGGGATAATAAAAAGGAGCTCCTGCTCCTTTTTTGAAATCAGCATCTGCCAAGATACAGTGGTTAAATGCTCAAAAGCCCAATAAACCTCCCAAAATTCCTAATTCCGAACATTTATATAGAGGACAGGACTCCACTTCGCTAGAACCTGTCACGGCACGTCCTGCTTTCAGCAGGACTAACACCGTTCTTTAAAACCCCTCGGTTTTAATATTTCCGCCACGGGGAAGAATTCTTCTTCCGGTCGGGG
>JAGGVK010000010.1 GCA_021158045.1 bacterium
CAGTAGAAGCGGCTCAAAATGGAGATAAAATTGCTCAAGCGATTTTGAAGGAAGGGGCAAAGGAGGTTGTTTTGGCTGCAGAAGTTGTAATCAAAAAACTAAAATTTAGGAGAAAATTTCCAGTTATTTTAGTTGGGAGTATGTTTAAATCGTTGTTATTTTTGAACCTTATTAAAAAAGAAATTTCCAAGGAATTCCCTGATGCGAAATTTATTTTTGTTAAAAAGCCGGTAAAGGGCGCTGTAAATTTTGCTCTAAGAAAGTATGATGTTAAGCCAATTGGCTAAAATTAATTTGAAATGGTTTTTAGCAATCAATAACCTTGCTGAGAAGTTTGAAATTTTAGATTGGCTGGGAGTTTTTTTTGCCAAATATTTGCTGTATGTTTTTTTGATTTCCCTTTTTTTCTTTTTTCTTTATTCTTTTTTAAGAAAAAAATATAGAGAACTTGCCTTTCTTATCGTATTCTCAGCAACTTTGGCTCGCGGCGTTATTGTTCCAATTTTCCATTGGGTTTTTCCGTACCCCCGTCCATTTGTAAAAGGCGATGTCCATTTGTTGTTGCACCATGCAGCCACAAATTCATTTCCGTCAGGCCATGCAATTTTTCTTTTTGCTGTTTCTTTTACAATATTTCTTTATGCTTTCGAAAAAGGATTGTCGAAAAAAGAAAAAAGCTCCTTTTTCTGGGTAGGAGTTGTTTCTTTGGCGCTAAGTTCTCTTTGCGGAATTGCTAGGGTATTTTGCGGGATACACTGGCCATTTGATATTATTGGAGGAGTAGTATTTGGAATTTTTTCAGCTTTGCTTTCATATTGGCTGATGAGGAAAATAATTTTAGTTTAAATGAACAATTTTTGTCATTGCGAGGAGTCTTATGATAAGTACCTCTCTTTTTTGTCATTGCGAGAAGCCCCGTGATAAGCACTTTCTTTTTTTTGTCATTGCGAGGAATCCTGCTGAAAGCAGGACGATGCGGCAATCTCAAGATTGCAGTAATAGGAGGAAAAGGGATTGCTTCGTCAGTCGCTTCGCTCCTTCCTCGCAATGACAGGAGGGAGGAATCGCTCCTTCCTCTAAATAGCACTTTCGGAGTCTAAATAAGGCTTTAGTGCCCGGGGTGGGAGTTGAACCCACACCCTGTTGCCAGGACAGGATTTTGAGTCCTGCGCGTCTGCCATTCCGCCACCCGGGCTTTATGTTAGGAAAATTTTTTTATTTCTTCTTCTGTAGCTTTCCTTGAAAAATCGCAATTCTTATTGGAACACTTTATGATTTTTTTGCTTTTGTTATAAACTAAAAGGGAACCGCATTTGGGGCATTTTTCGCTAGTTGGCTTATCCCAAATGGCAAAATCGCAATCAGGCCAGCGGGAGCAAGCATAAAATATTTTACCTCTTTTTGTCCTTTTTTCAACAAGTTCACCAATTTTACATTTTGGGCATTTAATTCCTAATTTTTTCTTTTCCAGAGGAGAAGTGTATTTGCATTTTGGGAAATTGCTGCAAGCATAAAATTTGCCATATCTTCCAAATTTGATAATTAAAGGCGCTCCGCATAAAGGGCACGTCTTATCTGTTTTTTCTTGGGCGATTTTATCTTTTGAAAGTTCCTTATATTTCTTCTCAAGTTGTTTTTCAAAAGGCTGGTAGAATTGTTGAATAGATTTTTGCCAATTTTCTTTTCCTTGGGCAATCTTGTCTAAATCTTCTTCCATATGGGCAGTGAATTTTATATCTACGATTTCTGGGAAGTGTTCCGTTAAAAGTTTATTAACAATTTCTCCTAACTCTGTTGGTTGGAATTTCTTTTCTTGGTTTTTTTCTACATAACCCCTTGTTTGAATGGTAGAAACAACAGGAGCATAGGTTGATGGTCTGCCAATTCCTTCTTTTTCTAAGGTTTTTATAAGGCTTGCTTCGGTGTAACGGCTAGGGGGTTTTGTAAAGTGTTGGGCAGGTATAATTTTTTTGCAGTTTAACAATTCGTCTTTCTTTAAGGGAGGCAAGGTTGTCTCTTTAAATTTTATGGGATATGCTTTCAGAAATCCGTCAAATTTCAAGTGTTGGCCAGAGGCTTTGAAAGTGTAATTTCTTGCCTTAATTTCAACATCAATAGAGTCAAAATGTGCCGGACTCATTTGAGAGGCAATAAATCTTTTCCATATTAAGCCATAAAGGCGATATAGGGAGTTATCTAACAATTTTGCTTTAATCCTTGCTTTTTCCGGTGTGTTAGCTGGGTGAGTAGGACGGATTGCTTCATGGGCTTCTTGGGCTCCTTTTTGTTTTGTTTTAAATTTTCTGGGGCTCGCATAGTTTTTGCCAAATTCTTCTTTTATAAATGCATTGGCTTTTTCTAATGATTCTTCCGAGAGGTTAAGAGAATCGGTTCTGTGGTAAGTAATTAAGCCTCTTTCATATAGATTTTGAGCTAATTTCATTGTGAACTTTGCTGAGAAATGCAATTTTTTCCATGCCTCTTGCTGCAAAGTGCTTGTTGTGAAAGGAGGAAACGGATTTCTTTTTATTTCTTTTTTTTCTATATTTATTACTTTGTATTTTGCGTTTTCTAAATCCTTAATGATTTTTTCTGCTTCTTCCTTTGACTTGATTCCTAATTTTGGGATAGTTTTATTGTCCTTTTTGGCAAGAGAAGCTGAAAATTCAGTTTTAATGGATTTGGAATTTTGGACTTGTTTTTGGAGCAAGGCTTCAATACTCCAGTATTCTTCGGGCTTAAATTTCCTAATTTCTTTTTCTCTGTCGCAAATTAATCTTACTGCTACTGATTGCACTCTGCCTGCTGACAACCCTCTGGCAACTTTTTTCCATAGCAAAGGGGAAAGCTTATAGCCGACTAACCTGTCTAAAACTCTTCTTGCTTGCTGGGCATTTACTAAATTTATATCAATATCTCGCGGATTTTTTAGCGCATCTTCAATTGCTTTCTTTGTAATCTCATGAAACGCTATTCGAACATAGGGTTTTGAATTTTGGGTTTTTGGTTTTAAATTTCTTGGGAGTTTAGAGTTTGGCGCTTGAGGTTTTCCAAGCTGTAAAGCTTGGACTAAGTGCCAGGCGATTGCTTCTCCTTCTCTATCTGGGTCTGTAGCAAGAATAACCGTTTTAGCTTTTTCAGCGGCTTTTTTGAGAATGTTTAAATTTTTTCTGGCTTTTACAGGAACAATATACTTTGGCTTAAAATTATTTTTGGTGTCAACTCCAAGTTCGCTCTTCGGCAAGTCGCGGATGTGGCCATAAGAAGGCAAGACTTTGTAATCTTTTCCTAAGAATTTTTGAAGTGTTCTAGATTTAGTTGGTGATTCTACAATGATAAGTGCCATAGTGAAATTTAAGATAAAAAATAGAAATAGAAATAGAAATAGAAATAGAAACCAAAACACTAAAAGAAAAAATCATTGAGCTGTCGTGAAGATATTTCCCCCCAAGTTTTTTACTTTTCCTTCAATTTCCATAAGGCTTAAAGTGGCAGAAACAACCCGAGGGGAAAGATTCGTTTTCTTGATTATTTTATCAATATGAAGGTTTTCTTTTTTTAAGCATTCCAAAATTAGATTTTCCTCTTTTGTTTCTCCTTTTATAACTCTCTTTTCTGCTATTGGCAAGTTAAGGGCCTTTAGTATGTCTTCTGGCGATTCTACCAGCAGGGCTCCATTTTTAATGAGGAAATGGCAACCCTGGGAGTTCTTTGAGCGGATTGGCCCGGGGATGGCGAAAATTTTCTTTTTTTGTTTTTTTGCCCAAGCTGCAGTGATAAGAGCGCCTGATTTTAAAGGTGCTTCAACTACTAAAACTCCCAAGCTTAATCCTGCGATGATTCTGTTTCTTTGAGGAAAGGTAAATTTTGTTCCTCTGGTGCCGGGAGCGTATTCTGAAATAAGGCAGCCTCCGCTTTCTAAAATCTCTTTAGCCAATCTTAAGTTTTCTTTTGGATAAACGCTTCTTTCGTCAAGCCCAGTTCCTAAAACAGCAATCGTTTTTCCTTTTACTTCTAAACAGCCTTTGTGGCTAAAACTGTCTATACCTCTTGCCATACCAGAGACGACTGTTAATCCTGATTGGGAAAGTTGTTTGGCAATTAAAAAAGCAATTCCTTTTCCATAGTTAGAGCATTTTCTTGTGCCAACGATGCTAAAGCACTTTTCTTCTTTTTGCGGCAATTTTCCTCTGAAATAAAGAATTTCTGGCGGATTGGAAATTTCTCTCAACGAAGTGGGATAAATGTTGTCATCAAGATTAATTTTTTCAATTTTCCAAGAAGAAAGAAGAGACATAATAAGTAAATCTCAAATCTCAAATCTCAAATCTCAAAATCACAATTCAAAATTCAAAATGACAATTCAAAATGCAAAACTAGAAAAGCAAAATCTCAAATCTCAAATCTCAAATCTCAAAATGACATCTCAAAATGCAAAATTACAATTCAAAATTCAAAATTCAAAATCTCTTTTAATTTTAGATTTTAGTTTTTCATTTTTCACTTTTCATTTTTCATTGCCTTGCGAGGAGGACCGCCGAAGGCGGGACGACGCGGCAATCTCATTGCTCGATTATGGAACGATTACCAATTGTCATTCTGAGCCGTTAGGCGAAGAATCCCTCAGTTAAAATTCAAAATTCAAATCTCAAATCTCAAAATCACATCTCAAAATGCAAAATGACAATTCAAAATTCAAAGTCTCTTTTAATTTTAGATTTTAGATTGTCATTTTTAATTTTACACTTTAGTTTTTCATTTTTCATTTTTCACTTTTAATTTTGTATTGCATACAGTTACGCTTTTGGGAAGGGCAATGAATTTGTGTAAAACGTAATTGATTATTTTCTCATTTTTTCTATTGCTTGAGATAGCATTTGGCAGTAAAGATTGAGGCCAACCTTATTGATATTGCCTGACTGTTCTTTGCCCAGAACATTTCCGGCTCCTCTTAATTCTAAATCTCGTAAGGCAATTTTATATCCAGAGCCAATCTTTTCTGCTTTTTTGAGTGCTGCTAACCTCTCTTTTGCTAAGGAAGTCAGTTTTTTATTTTTGGGATATAAAAAATAGGAAAAACTTTGAATGTTTGCCCTTCCTATTCTGCCTCTGATTTGATATGCTTGGCTAAGCCCCAATCTTCTGGCATCATCAACAATTAATGTGTTCACATTTGGCAAATCCAAGCCGTTTTCTATGATAGTTGTTGTTAAAAGAAGGTTAATCTTTTGGTTTTGGAAATCTGCCATTATTTTAATTATCTTCTCTTCTTTTAATCTTGCGTGCAAAACTTCAATTTTTGCTCCTGTGTTTAATGCTTCTATTTTGCTTCGGCAATCCTCTATAGTTTCTATTTTATTGTGCAGGTAGTAAATTTGCCCTCTCCTTTGAAGCTCATTTTCTATAGCGTTTTTAACAATTTTTTTCTGAAAAGGCAAAACATATGTCCGCACTCCTTTCCTTCCTAAAGGAGGAGTTTTAATAAATGATATATTTTTTAGTGAGGATAGAGACAAGTATAAGGTTCTTGGAATAGGAGTTGCTGAAAGGCTTAGCACATCTAAAGAGGGGTTTAATTTTCTGAGTTTTTCTTTCTGCTGAACGCCAAATTTTTGTTCGTCATCAATAATTAAAAGCTGTAGATTTTTAAATTGAAGTTTAGAAGATAAAATTTTGTGAGTGCCTATTAAAATGTCAATTTTTCCTTTTTTAACCTTCTCTGTAATTTTTTTTATTTCTCTCTTCTTTTGTAAGCGGCTTAACAAGGCTATCATAAAAGGCGTTTTTTCCAATCTTTTTTTGAAAGTTTCGTAATGTTGATTAGCTAAAATTGTTGTTGGGCTTAAGAATGCCACTTGATATCCATTAATTACCGCCTTCACAGCTACCCTTAAGGCTATTTCTGTTTTGCCAAAACCAACATCTCCACAAATTACTCTGTCCATTGGTTTGGTGTTTTGCAAGTCTTTTTCTATGTCTTTTAAGGCGGCAATTTGGTCGGGTGTTAAGTTGTATGGGAATCCTTCCTCTATTTCTTTCTCAAGTTCATCTTTTACAAAATATGGTTTTCTTCGGCTAATTTCTTTTTTTGAATACAGCGACAAAAGTTCTCTGGCTATTCTTTCTGCTTCTTCTTTAACTTTCCTTTTTTGCTTTTGCCACAGATTTGTGCCCAGCCTTGATATTTTAGGAGTCGTGAAACCAATATACCTTGAAAGCTTTCTTTCTAACCCGAGAGGCACATAAAGTTTGTCTCCTTGAGCATATTCTAAGAGATAATATTCTTTATATTCTTTGGTTTTTAGGTCTGGGTTCGAAAAAGCAAGTTTTTCTTTTTTTAAGAATTTCCCAACACCATGGTCCAAATGCACCAAGTAATCTCCGGGTTTTATGTCTTTTAGGTCGGAGAATATTTTTTGCCTCCTTAATTTCTTTTTTAAAAATTCTTTTTCTTTATCTTCGTTGTAGGGAATCGGGCTTCCTAATTTTTTTATATTTTCAACCTTAGAGCCGAGAAATTCCAGCCTTACAGCAAACTCTGAATTAATGGGGAAAACATCTACAATTCCTCCTCTTTGCGAAAACTCTCCGGGGTTTTCTGCCTTAAAGACTTTTTCGTATCCTAGCTCGTCCAATTTTCTTAAAAGTTTTGAAATCTGGATACTTTGATTTCTCTCGATAAATAGAATGTTGTTTTGCCAAAACAATTGGGTTTTGCTGGACTTTATAATGTGAGGTAGATTTTCTTTAAACCAAAAATTGCTCCTCTCTAAGAAATAGGGGATAAGGCTTACAATTAAAACTTTGTTTAAAGCCTTGCTATTTTGTGATGGCACCTTATTTTTGCTTTTATTTTTTCAAATTCAAAACTAAGTTGGCTTTTCTTTTTAATTTTTGATTTTAATGTTAGCAACTATATCAGGCAATAACTCACAAGTTGTTTCAATAGTTTTATTTAAAATCTTTTTTTCTTTGTTGCTAAAATTTTCTAAAACAAATTTATCTATTCTTTCAATTTTTTTTGGAGGAGCAATGCCAATTCTTATCCTCGTGAAATCCTTTGTCCCTAAATTATCAATAATAGACTGGACCCCTTTATGTCCGGCCGAACCTCTGTTTTTGGAGATTTTTATTTTCCCTAAAGGCAAGTCGATATCATCATGGACTATTATTAAGTTTGTAAGGGGAGTTTTAGTGTATTGCAAAATGCTTTTAATGGCCTTCCCTGAATTGTTCATAAATGTTTGAGGTTTCGCTAATAATATCTGCTTTTCTAAAACTTCTCCTTTGGAAAGGAGGCAATTATGTTTTTTAGATAATATGAATTTGGAAAAGTTGTTTTTTTTGTGAAATTTGCTAAGAACCAAAAATCCAACATTGTGACGTGTTTTTCTATATTCTTTGCCGGGATTTCCCAAACCTACAATAAGAAACATATTCTTGGAATATTTTTAATTATAGCATTTCCTTTTCTGTTTTAGAAGTGAAATCTCCATGGCTGAGGGCTGCCCTCCGTTGTTTTCTTCTCGGTATTTTCTCCTGTCATTGCGAGGGTTCTCCCTCTCCTGTCATTGCGAGGAAGGAGCGAAGCGACTCTTTCTCCTTGTCATTGCGAGGAAGGAGCGAAGCGACTGACGAAGCAATCCTGAGATTGCCGCGTCGTCCCACCTTTGGCGGTCCTCCTCGCAAGGCAATGAAAAATGAAAAATGAAAAATGAAAAACTAAAATGTAAAATTAAAAGAGATTTTGAATTTTGAATTTTCTAATTTTGTATTTTGAGATGGCATTTTGAGATTTGAGATTTTGACTGTTTGCCCTGCGCTCTTTATGACTCGGAATTGGATTTCCTCAGCCTTATTATTTTAGGATGTTGAATACGTTATATTTGCTAAATTTGAAAAAATTAGTATAATAGTTTATACTAAGTTTTAGAAAGTGAATTAAATAGCAGGCTTATGAAAAATTTTCTCTTGTTTCTCTTTGAAATTTTTAAAGTTGTTGTTATTTCTTTGGCTATAGTTATACCTGTGCGTTATTTTTTGTTTCAACCATTTTTGGTGAAAGGTTCTTCAATGGAACCTAATTTTCATAATGGCGATTATTTAATAGTTGATGAAATCTCTTATAGGTTTGAAAGCCCGAAAAGAGGGGATGTAATTGTTTTTCATTATCCTCGAAACCCTTCTCAGCTTTTTATTAAGAGAATTTTGGGATTGCCTGGCGAAACAGTAAAAATAGCAAATAATACAATAGAAGTTGTAAAGCCCAATGGCAGGAAAGTAATGTTAGATGAGTCATCTTATCTCCAGAAGGAGGGTTTTAGGGGTAAAGAGGAAGTGAAACTTGGCGATAATGAGTATTTTGTTTTGGGAGATAATAGAATGAATTCCTCTGACTCGCGATTTTGGGGACCTGTCCCAAGAAATTATATTATTGGTAGGGTTGTTTTGAGAGGTTGGCCGCTTTATAGTTTTGGTTTGTGCCAAACTCCGAGTTATTAGAGCATAATCAACGAATGCACGAATTTTTGCTAATACACGTAATGCATCAACGAATCTACGAATCTCTTACGAATATACGAATATTCGTGTGTTCATACTGATTCGCAAATTCGCTGGTATTTTATGAAATTTCAAACGCAAATTGGCATGCACGATATCCTGCCCGAAGATGAATTTTATTACCAGAAAGTTTTAGAGGTGTGTAGAAGCGCAGCTGATTTCTATGGGTTTGGGAGAATAGAAACGCCAATTTTGGAAGAAACTCAACTTTTTGAAAAAGGTACAGGAGGTTCTACAGATATTGTTCACAAGCAAATGTTTAGCCTAAGAACATTGGGGGGAGACCATCTGACGCTGCGTCCCGAAGGGACACCGGGAATAGTGAGAGCCTATATCCAGCATGGTATGCAATCTTTACCCAAGCCAGTAAAGCTTTGGTATTTTGGACCATTTTTCCGTTATGAGCGCCCGCAGGCGGGACGTTATCGCCAGTTTTACCAATTTGGGTTTGAGAGTTTTGGAATAGGGAAAAGCGTTATAGATGCGCAGATTATTCAGTTATTTTATGATATATTAAAAGAGTTGGGTTTTAAAAACCTGACAATAGAGATTAACAGCATAGGTGATTCTTGCTGCAGGCCTTATTACAAGAAGAGCTTAGTGAGTTATCTCAGGAAGTATCAAAATGTTTTATGCAAGGATTGCCAGAGGAGATTAAGAGAAAATCCTTTAAGGGTTCTTGACTGCAAACAAGAAAAGTGCCAGAGGGTTGTCAGAGGCGCTCCTCAAATTATTGATTCGTTGTGCCAAGAATGCCACGACCATTTTCAGAAACTTTTAGAGTTCTTAGAAGCCCTTGAATTGCCTTATCACTTAAATCCCTATTTAGTGAGAGGGTTGGATTATTATACGAGAACTGTCTTTGAAATTTATGATAACAAAAAAAATGAGGGTTCAAGGGTTGCTTTAGTAGGTGGAGGGAGGTATGATAAACTGGTTCAACTCTTAGGAGGAAAGAACACGCCCGCTTGTGGGGCTGCAGGGGGAGTGGAGAGAATTATTGATTTGATGAAAGCCAAAGGAGAGAAACTGAACGGTTTTTCAAAGCCAGCTGTCTTTTTAGCACAAGTAGGAAAACTGGCTAAACGAAAGGCATTGAGTATTTTTGAGAAACTCCGGGAGTCTAATATTAAAGTTGCGGAAGCTTTTTACAAGGATTCTTTGCTAAGCCAGTTATCTCAGGCTAATAGGTTAGGGGTTAGGTATGTGTTGATATTAGGCCAGAAGGAAGCTTTGGAGAATAAGATTATTATTAAGGATATGAAGGGCGGCCATCAAAAAACAGTGAGCGTTAAAAAGATGGTTCAAGAAATAAAAAAGAAATTAAAAAAATAGTATGGATTGCCTTTTTTGCAAAATTATTAAAAAGGAATTGCCAGCAGAGATAGTGTATGAAGATGAAACGATTTTGGCTTTTAAAGACATCCATCCTAAAGCACCTTTCCATATTTTGATTGTGCCCAAGAAACATATTGACTCAATTAAATCAAATGGTGCCGAAAGAGTGGTTGGTGGTTTAGTTAGTGTGGCTAAAGAAATTGCCCAGAAGCGGAAAATAGAGGGTTATAAGCTGGTTTTTAATGTAGGCAAAGAAGGCGGACAAGTAGTAAATCATTTGCATTTGCACCTTTTAGTAGGCAAGCCGGTAGAGATGCCGTAGAAGAGATTGCTTCGTCAGTCGCTGCGCTCCTTCCTCGCAATGGCAGAAGGGAGGTTTCTTACAATGACGCCCGTTTTTGTCATTGCGAGGAGGACCGCCGAAGGCGGGACGACGCGGCAATCTCAGGATTGCAGTAATAAGGAGAAGAGATTGCTTCGTCAGTCGCTGCGCTCCTTCCTCGCAATGACAAGAGGGAAGAATCGCTTCGCTCAGGATGACAGTGGGGATAAAATAAAAAAGATAAGGACTTTTTAAATGACGAAACCCGAATGACGAATGACGAAAAAATGACCAATGACCAATGACCAAAATTCAAATCTCAAATCTCAAAATCACAATTCAAAATGCAAAATTACAATTCAAAATTCAAAGTCTCTTTCAATTTTACATTTTAGTTTTTCATTTTTCACTTTTCATTTTTAATTTAATTTGATTTTAGATTTTAGATTGTCATTTTTCATTTTTCATTTTTCATTTTTCACTGCTTTGCGAGGAGTCCCGCTGGAAGCGGGACGACTGTAGAACCGTAGGGTCTCCCGTGTAGGACGCCACCCACCCGCCACCCTATATTAAAAACCGAGGGTTGTTAAAGAGTCCCGCTGAAAGCGGG
>JAGGVK010000030.1 GCA_021158045.1 bacterium
ATTGCAGTAATAGAAGGAAGAGATTGCTTCGTCCCACCACGCTTCGCTCGTGGCTAAAGGCTACTCCGTTCGCTCCTCGCAATGACAGAGAGGGAGAATCGCTTCGCTCCTTTCTCGCAATGACAGGAGGGAGGAATCGTTTCGCTCCTTCTTCGCAATGACAGGAGGGAAAGTTCCTCGCAATGACAGAGGGGTATACAATGACAAATTAGAAATATGAGCAAGGTCTTTCCTTGTCCTTTTTTCCTGCCTTGCTTCTGTAATTTAATAATTTAATTGTAATATTTCTTCTCCCCTATCTCTTTTGGAAAATGTGTCTGGTTAACTTTTTTCTCGGGAAAATTATGAGCATATTTATAGCCCTTGCCATAGCCTAATTTCTTCATCAAAGAGGTTACAGCATTTCTTAAATGAAGAGGCACTCCAAAAGAGCCTTTCTTAGCATCTTCTTTTGCTTTCATCAGGGCGACATAAGAAGCATTGCTTTTGGGAGCTGACGCTAAATAGGTAGCGCCTTGGGCTAAGTTAATTTGCGCTTCGGGCATACCCACGTATTCAACAGATTGGGCAATAGCAACAGCCACTTGAATCGCCTGCGGGTCAGAGTTGCCAATATCCTCAGAAGCAAATATAACCATTCTTCTGGCAATAAACCTCGGGTCTTCCCCAGATTCTATCATCCGCGCCAACCAATACAGAGCCCCATTTGGGTCAGAATCACGCATACTTTTTATAAAAGCAGAAATCAGATTATAATGCTCCTCCCCCTTTTTATCATATCTCAAAGCATGCTCTTTTAATATAAGAGAGAGGTCCTTTTCTTTAATAATTTTTTTATTCTCTGCCTTTAAATAATTTGCTGCAAATTCCAAAGCATTGAGCCCCACCCTTGCATCGCCGTCTGAGAAGGCTATAAGATGCTCTAAAGCCTTGCTTGTAATTTTCAAGCCCATTTTTCCAAAGCCTCTCTCTTTGTCCTGCAAAGCCCTAATAAAAATTTTCCTCAATGCTTCCTCCCCAAGAACTTTTAAAACATAAACTGCCGAACGGGACA
This sequence comes from bacterium, assembly GCA_021158045.1. GTDB lineage: Bacteria > Patescibacteriota > Minisyncoccia > Minisyncoccales > CG1-02-41-26 > JAGGVK01. The sequence goes on from JAGGVK010000030.1 coordinate 1,055, forward strand.
AAAGAGGAGAAATAATTTCAAATGAAGGATTTTCAGTAGTAGCGCCAATTAAATTGATAGTCCCTTGTTCAATATAAGGCAAAAGCGCCGCTTGCTGGGCTTTGTTGAATCGATGGATTTCATCAATAAAAATTAAAGTCCTCTTCCTTTCAAATTTTAAGCGATTTCTTGCTTCAAAAATAGCCTTTTTAACTTTGTTAATACCCGCCGCAACAGCCGAAAACTGCACGAAATACGCTTTTGTTTTTCGAGCAATAATCATTGCCAGAGTTGTCTTGCCAGAACCGGGAGGCCCCCAAAAAATTACAGACGCCAAATTGTCATTTTGGATGGCTCTTCTTAATGGGCTCCCCTCGCCTACCAATTCATCCTGCCCATAAAATTCGTCAAAATCTCTCGGACGCATTCTTTCAGCCAAAGGCGCATTTTTGCTAAGATAAGTCTCTAAATTTTTAGAAAAAAGGTCTGCCATAATTCATAACTCCCAACATCTACTTCCAATATAAATTAGAGAATTATTTTTTGCAAATTAAACAAAAACACCGTATTACTGGGAAGCACAAAGAGCTTGACAAAAAAATTTATGAATATATACTCATAATAGACAAAGGTCATCTTAAAATATATTACTAAATTTTTAACATTATATGCCTTTTGGTAATGGAACAGGGCCTTTAGGCCAAGGGCCAATGACTGGCAGGGGCGCTGGCTATTGCGCAGGCTACGGTACGCCGGGATATATGAATCCTACAGGAGGTAGATATGGCAGAGGATACTTTGGTTGGGGCCGAGGCTGGGGATGGAGAAACTGGTCAAAAGGCGCTGGCTTTGGCAGAAGATGGGGCGGCTTTGGAGCATGGGGAGGATATCCTTCTACACTTCCCCAACCTACTGCTTCAGAAGAGAAAGAAATATTAACTCAACAAATGAAATCCTTAGAAGAAGAATTGAAAGGAATTAAAGCCCGACTTCAAGAAATCAGCAAGGACTCCAAAAAGAATTCATCCCGCTAAATCAAAAATTTTATGGATGTTTGTATTACAACTACGGGCCAAGATTTAGATTCTTTGGTTGACCCGCGTTTTGGAAGATGCCGATACTTTCTCTTTTTAGACAAAGATGGCAATTTGGAGGAGAGCGTAGAAAATCCAGGAGTTGGCGCTATCAGAGGAGCAGCAGTTGTTGGCTCGCAAGAAGTTGCCCAAAGAGGAGTAAAATTTCTCATTACAGGCAATGTTGGGCCTAACGCTTTTGACCTCTTAACCAGAAGTGGCGTGCATATCTTTACTGTTTCTACACCTGTCAGCGCTAGAGAGGCTTTTTTAATGTGGCAAGATGGCAAACTTAAAGAACTGCAAATGCCAAGCGCTGGAGGGGGTTTTGGAGGCAGAGGTTATGGCAGAGGAGGCGGATATGGGGGCGGATTTGGCAGAGGAGGCGGACGCGGATTTGGCAGACAATGGTAGAAACAAAACTTATTATGACTGACGATATTTTTAAAAAAGGACAAAAAACTGCAATAATAGCAGGCTCAGCTACTATATTTTTTGCTTCTCTTAAAGCAATTGTGGGTCTAATATCAGGAAGCGTGGTCTTGACAGCCGACGCTATACACAGCGCTGCAGATTCATTTTCCACTTTTTTAGCCTGGTTTGGGCTAAAGATAGCCCAGAAAAAGCCAAGCAAGAAATTCCCCTATGGATATTATAAAGCGGAGAGCATTAGCTCTTTCTTGATATCGGGCTTTATCCTCCTCGCCGGCTACGAGATTATTAAAGGAAGCATTGAGAAAATTACAGCCTCTCCCAGCCTTAAAATCCCTATCGTTGCTTTGTCTGTGGCTATTTTAGATGCCTTGGTAATGTTTTTTATTGGAACTTATGAGCTCAACGTGGGAAAGAAAATTAATTCAAGAAGCCTCATTGCTGATGGCACTGAATCACGAACGCATATCTTCTCCTCCTCAATAGTGTTAGTGGGTTTAATCGCAAGCTGGTTAAAAATTCCTTATCTTGAAGGCATAATGGGAATTGTAATTTCTATTTTTATTTTCAAAATTGGCATCGAATCAATGAAAGATTCTATTTTCTCGTTAATGGATGTTTCCCCAAATAAATCCATAGAAAGAAGAGTGAGAAATGTCCTAAATAAAATATCAGGCCTTCAAGGTTACAAGGACCTAAAACTGCGCAAATCAGGTCCCTTTATCTTTGGCGAAGCAAAAGTATTCATTAATAAATCTGTTAATGTAGCCCGAGCCCACCAAATTGCAGACGTTGTAGAAAGAGCTATCAAAGAAAAAGTTCAATCAATTGATTCATTTTTAGTAATAGTTTCGCCTTACCAGACAAAAACAAACAAACTATGTATTCCTATTCAAAAAGATTTAGGGCTAAACTCTGAAATTTCTCCCTACTTCGGAAGAGCGGATAATTTCATTTTCATCAATATTACCAACGGCAAAAAGACAGGCTATTATACAAAAACAAATCCGTTCAAAGCAAAGCCACAGAGAGCGGGTTTAAACACAGCGCTGTTTATCTTGGAAGAAAAAATAGATATCTTAATTACTCAAGAAATTGGGCCCATCTCCTTACATACCCTGCGAGACAATATTGTGGATGTCTTAAAGGGGCAAAAAGGGACTGTAGAAGATAATATAGGGTATTTCTTAGAAAATAAACTTCAATTGCTGACAGAGCCAACAGTGCAAAGAACCTAACCCTTTTAAGTTAATATGGCTTCCCCTACTAAAATTGCTATCACAGGAGGCAAAGGAGGTACCGGCAAAAGTACCTTTTCTATTCTTTTGGCTAAACAATTATTGCAAAATGGGAAGAATGTTTTGCTTTGCGATTGTGATGTTGAATGCCCTAACGACTATCTGCTTTTAGGACAAAAATTAGGCACTGCGAAACAAAAAAGCTATACCGAATTCCCAAAACTAATAAAAAGCAAATGCAAAAAATGCGGCCTGTGCGCTAAAGGGTGCAGGAACAATGCAATATTTGCTCCCGTAGGGCGTTATCCTGTTTTTATAAAAGATTTATGTTCTGGTTGCGGAGTTTGTAAAGAACTTTGCCCGTTTGGAGCAATTAAAATGGTAAAAGAAGAAACAGGAAAAATATATTTAAACAAAGTTATTTCTTCAAAAGAAGGACAAAAAAACTTTTGGCTGGTAACAGGAGCGGCTAACGCAGGACTGGAAGAAACAGGTCCTATTGTTTCTCAAACTAAAAAATTTGCCTTAGGCTTTGCTCGAAAAAACAAGGTAAACATAATTTTATTTGATACGGCTGCAGGCACCCATTGTCCGGTTATACATGCTCTAATTGGCGTTGATTTCAGTTATCTTGTTACCGAGCCAACTCCAATGGGCGCTCATGATTTAGGTTTAATGCTGGATTTGTGCAAAAAGCTCAATGTTAAGACAAAAATAATTATCAACCAAACAAATTTAGGCAACAAGCAAAGGATTAAAAGCATTGTTAAGAACTCAGAAACAGAAATTGCCGGAGAAATTCCTTTTTCAAAACAATTGCTCAAGGCTTACAGTAAAGGCAAATTGTTGAATCTCAAAATTGGCTTGCCCTCTTATTTTAACCATTCTGAGTTGCTTGAAACAACGCAGAGAAATGCATATAAAATAAGTTCTAAATAAAGGTTATTTTTTAGGCGCCAAAGGAAATTTATGCCTTATCGAATTAACAAACAAAAGTGCATTGGGTGCAGAATATGCACAATGAACTGTCCGGGAGCAACAAAAATAGGAGCTGACGGAAAAGCAGAAATAATAGACCAAAAGAAATTAGAAGCGTGTGGCGGAGAGTCGGTCTGCCCAATAGGGGCTATAGAAAGAGAGAAACAATAATAGTCTCTTCCTTTTAGAATAAATCTGCCATTTTTAGCAATCCTTTTTTATGATTAAACTCCAAGTGATAGGCTCACGCGCCAATTGGTCTAAGCCCTTTAAAAATAAAAAAATAAAGAAGTTCACTTCCTGTTTTTTAGAAACAGATAAAAAATTTCAGATTGATGCTGGAAATCCTTGGGATAAAAAGAAAATTAATTATCTTCTAATTACCCACTTGCATCAAGACCATATTGGAAAAATTCAAACATATCCTAAAGAAACAATATTTTGCTTGCCCTCAAAAACATTTGCCAAAAAAATGCCCAAAGGAGCGAGAACGCTGCTTCTGAAGCCAAACTCCAAAATAGGCAACACAAACATTCAACCATTTTTAGTGCACCATTCAATTCATACTCTCACCTACGGATTTAAAATTTCCTATCAGAAAACTTCCTTCATTTGGCTTCCTGACTATTTTTCGCCTTTTAATTTCTCGGTTTTTAAAAAAACAGATTATTTTTTTCTGGGAGCGTCATCGTTAAAAAGAGATATTTTGCACCCCGGATATTTACATGGCCAAATTTCAATACTACACTTCTTGCGAAAATTAAAAAAACGAAAGATTTCCCCCAAAAAAAGAAAAATTTACCTAATCCATTTAGGCCTTTCTATGTTCCCTCTTAAAGAAAAAATAAGTTGGTTGCAAAGACAATTTCCAGAATACCATATAATAACCACCTATGACGGTATAAAGATAAATCTATGAAATTAGCAATTACCAGCGGAAAAGGAGGCGTAGGAAAGTCAATGATTTCCGCTGCTCTTTCTATGCTCTTTGCAAAAGAGCGCAAAGTTTTAGCAGTTGATTGCGATGCCGATGCTCCAAACTTGGATATTTGGCTTGGAGGAATAAAAAAATGGGATAAAGCAATCCCCTTGGCTTTCTCATTGCTTCCTTATATTGATTACAAAAAATGCGACGGATGCGGCATATGCGCTGAGCGCTGCAAGTTCGGCGCTATCAAAATGGTAAATGGAAAACCAACAGTAAATTCTTTCCTGTGCGAAGGATGCGGTTTGTGCGAACATCTTTGCCCCAAAAAGGCAATAAAAATGAAACCCGTAGATAGCGGGGTGTTAAGAATTAAAAAACGAACGAAATACGGCTTCCCTCTAATTTCTGGACAACTGTTACCGGGTAGAACTGGTTCTGGCAAAATGGTTGACAGAACAAAATTTGAGGCTGAAAAATTCAACTATGATTTAATGATTATAGACTCAGCTCCCGGAACCGGATGCCCGGTTATTGCAGCTTTAAGAGATGCTAATTTTGCTGTTTTGGTAACCGAGCCAACTCTATCCGCTTTCTCTGACCTTAAAAAGGTTTTGGAAGTTGTGGAGCACTTCAAAATTCCTTGGGGGCTAATAGTAAACAAATGGGGCATTAATAATGTTTTAGCAGCTGAAATTAGAAAATACGCCAACAAAAAATTTCTGGGTAAGGTTTCTTACGATAGAAAAATTTTTCAGGCAGTCAGCAACCTAACCCCTATTTTAGAAACAAGGTTAAAAGCAAGGGAAGAAATAGAAAAAATTTATTACAAATTAAACAAACTCTTATGACACGGCCAAGAAAACCAAGAAGGATTACTTTCAATCCAAATGTTACTTATTTCAAGCCACGAGGGTTGCCTTTATCAGAATTAGAAGAGGTTAACTTAAAAATAGATGAATTAGAAGCAATTCGCCTTTGCGATTTGAAAGACCTAAGCCAAGAAAAAGCAGCCAAGAAAATGAATATTTCCCAAAGCACTCTTCAGAGAGCCCTAACTTCAGCACGAAAAAAAATAGCCGATGCTTTAATTAACAGCAAGGCTATTAAAATTAAAAAGAAACTATAACTCTCTACTCCTCTCTGTCCCAATAACATTTCAGTTTACTCCTTCACTAAGATATTTCAAAGCTTCTGCAAGATTCTTGCCTTCAACGCTGATAGCGTAAATTGCATTCGCTAGTTTTATTGCTTCTCCAAGAGGCTTTTGGTGAATATTCCTTCCTGTGCCATTGCCAAAAGTGCCCGCAATATGAATCTGCTTATACAACCTATCCAAAAATATTTCCTTTGGAACGCTCTCTCCGCCAGCACAAATAACTTTTGTGTTGCCCGCTGCTAAAACCACTTCCTTTAAACTCTCTATTGGATTTTCTGACTCCGGCTCGTCAACTTTCACAAAATCTGCTCCCAAACAAGCAGCCACTCCTGCTGCCCCAGCAATAAGATGGGCGTCTTTCCCATTTTCCACCGCTTTCCCTCTGGGATACATCCAAAGCACGCTTACCAACCCTTCTTTGTGAGCCTCATGGACAATCTTTGCTGCTTCAGATAACATAATATGCTCATATTTGCTGCCAACATATACAGTATAGCCAACTCCTAATATTTTAAGTTTTGCATTTCTTTTTAACTCAACAACATCTCTGACACTAAACATAGCCGTGCTTAAAGGGTCTTCTTGGGAAGTTTTCAACAAATTTGATTTTGAATTCAACTTCACAAGATAAGGAATATCTTTATAAATCCTGCCATATCTTAATATCAATCCAAGTTGGGTAGCAAAACAGCCGATTTTCGATTTACTGGCAATTTCAAATAAATGTTTCGGGGAAGCGTCGTCTATTGATATTCCCTTTCCATAAAAATCATCATTGAGATGCTCTATTTTCTGGTCACCCGCAAAAAGCATTAAATAGCCTGTGTTTTTTGTCAACTCCAAATAATTTCTGACAAATTCTTTGTACTTTGCCCTTGGAACATCCAAGGGAACAACAATGTCTTTTTCGCTTATTTTATTTTGCAGCATAAGTTTCTTAATTTTATTTTAATTCTACTTTCTATATTATTTATATTATAATTATTACCACATTAACTACCAATTTTTCCCTAAAATCTTCTTCTTAAAATCTACTTTATTTTTTATATAACCAATTCTCTCCAATTTGCCTCCAGAATATTTATAAAACAAAGGAATACCTTTTTTTATTTCCAATTTTCTAACTCCCTCTGGAGATATTCCGTTTAAGCGTTTCACTAAAGCCCGAAGGCTATTGCCATGGGCGCCCAAAAGCACATTCTTGCCCTTTTTAAGATAATGTATTACCTCTTTTTCGAAATAAGAAACAACTCTTTTTTCTACATCTTTCAAGCTTTCCCCTTTTGGAGGAGCAATCTCGTAACTTCTCCGCCACAAAAAGACTTTCTCTTCTCCAAACTTCCTTCTTGCTTTGTCTTTGTTCATTCCTTGTAGTTTTCCATAATATCGTTCATTCAGTTTCCAACTCTTTACCACCGGAACAAACTTCTTGAAATCTTTATGATAAAACACGCTCCACTTGGAAATTGTATCGTTTTCATGAAGAATAATCGGTGTTCCAGAAACTTTATTGTAAGAGAGAACTGTCAAAGCTGTCTCTATTCCCCGGTAGAGTTCTGAAGTAAAGGCTATGTCAAATTTAAAATCGCTCAAAATTTTCCCTGCCTTTACCAGCTTCTCTATACCCGATGGCAAATTAGCAACATCTACCCAGCCAGTAAAACAATTATAGCCTTCTTTGTTCCAAAAAGAATCGCCATGCCGAACAAGAACCAAATAGTTCATATATATCATCAATTCTCCCCGCTTTCTTAAACCTAATTTATAACTCACAAGGAAAGCAGGAAGCTATGTATAATTATACCAAAAAGCGCAAATAAAACAAATTTTGCGCTATGCGGTGTAGAACAATGAACAAAATTCAAATCTCAAATCTCAAATCTCAAAATGACATCCTTTTTTGTCATTGCGAGGAGTCCTGCTGAAAGCAGGACGACGCGGCAATCTCATTGCTTCGTCATGGAATAACTACCAATTGTCATTCTGAGCCGTTAAGTGAAGAACCCCAGTTAAATCTCAAATCTCAAATCTCAAATCTCAAAATCACATCTCAAAATTCAAAATATTGCTTACCCAGGGTAAGCAATATGAGATCCTTCACTTCGCTCAGGATGACAGGAGGAAGGAAGAGATTGCTTCGTCGCTTCGCTCCTCGCAATGACAGAAGGGAGGAATCACTTCACTCCTTGCTCGCAATGACAGAAGGGAGGAATCACTTCACTCCTTGCTCGTAATGACAGGAGAGAGAATCGCTTCGCTCCTTCCTCGCAATGACAGATGAAGGATGCCAAGAAACGTTGATAAATTCAGAGGTGTTGCCTATATGCTTCGTTTTGTGCACTTTAATCTCTTCTCAGAGAGTTTCATCAATAGTACCGTCAGGAAGCATATTATCCGGATGAGGAATTCCTTTTGCTTCCATCTCATATCTTTTGCAATCCCTTCCCCCATTAAAGCAATAATTCTCTATCCACTTCCTATCTAACTTGTCTTCCTCATAAAATTTCCTCATCGGACAAACATTATACCACTTGCAGATTTTCTTAACCATAATTTTAACGATAGAAATAATTCTGTCGGATTCTTCCAGGGACTGCCCCGAGCCAATTATTTACAATTATAGAACACTAAGATATAAGCAAATGCCAGCCTGCCGATAAAGATGTCTATATCAATAAAAACAACTGTATTGTTAAGCCTTATTTTACTTATCTAATTTCTGCAACCTCTTTTTCCAAAACTATTAATAATTTTCAATCGAAATTTAATTCTATTCCCACCTTATTAGATACTCATGATATGGGTCCCCTCTAAACATACATTTTGTTTCTTTAATGGTGATTTTATCACTCTTTATCACATACTGGCCAATCCTCAAAAAATAACCAGCTAAAAAAACACATATTAAGGGATGAGTAACTTCATGTTTTAAATGTAAAATTAGATATTTTTGTTTCATATCAATTTTATAATTCTCCAATACACCCATTGTAAACTGCTTCCTCCAATATTTTGGAGATTCGTCAAAAACTTTTTTAACAGATAAAAATGTCTTCATCAACATCTTTACAATAAAGGAAAACCTTGGAGCATTATTGCCCATTTCAAAAACATCTTTTTCTTTCCAATTAAATATTTCTTTTGCTGTTATTATTACCAAGTCAGACAGTCCCACCGGATAGTATTTAAAATGTTCCATCTCCCTAAATTTCAAAGGATAACCAAGGTCTGCCATTTTTTCTTCCACCTTCCTAACCCCTTCTTTACCTTCCCTGCTTTCAATATATTTAGCATGAGTCTCAAAAACTGCCCCAATAACTTTGCAGGGAGACCTCATTACCCTATCAGCAGTTTCCTTTAGGGACAATTCTTTAAATTCTTCTTTTCTCATAGAAAAATATTGTTAAAATAATTTTCCATTATTTTCTCTGCTGTTTGCCGGCATACTTTTCAAAAGGGTACAAAATCCAAAACTTCTAAAATCTCTTCTGCCTTTTTTCACTAAAAAATTACTTAAATCTTGATTATTTTCCTACTTCAATTTGGTCGGGTCTCTCTAAAATAATCTCTGGCCTGCCTTGATATTCCCTTACCTCCCCTACAACTCTAACAGTTTTACCCAAGTAATATTTTTCTGGATTCTGAATAAATTCTTATTTTGTTTTAAAAACTTTTTCATTTCCATTGGCTTACCCAAAATATTTTTTTATTTCGGAACCACTTCAAAACAGCTCCCTTCAAGATATTAGGAAGAATGGTTTGCCTAATCAATTGTTTCTTAGTAAAAAGAAAAAATTGAAGGTGCTTTTCTTTGCTTTCTATTTTCATCCCACTAGCTTTAGTTTTTGCTTGAAATACTAAATTAATCTCGTGATACTTTCTCCTGTTTTCAATAAATTGTTGCTCTAAACTACCAATAAAAAGCACTCTTTTATATTTAAACCCAATTCTTCTTTAATTTCCCGCTTCAAAGCCTTTTTTGCGCTCTCTCCAAATTCAATATGCCCGCCCGGGAAAAAGTAATACTTATTACCCTTCTTCTTGCAAACCAAAATTTTCCCCTTTACCTCAATAACCGCTCTTACTAATACACTAATTTTTTTATCTCTCATAGTTTTGTTTTTTTGCTTCCAGCCAGCTTTGTGTTTTACTGATAAAATATACAAACAAACCCTTTTAGAAAATTGCCAAAAAATGCGCTGGAGAGCAATTTTGCCGGACATCCAATTATCAAAAGTTGCCTACCATTCCTTTAATTTAATTTAACTTCTCCCTTTTGTCAAAAGTTTCTATTTTCATCTGCTATAAAATAAGTAAAATAAACAGCACTGCACCTATTTGTACTTGGCTAAATTTAAAAGCTTCTTTTTTCCTTTTGATAAGATGAGATAACTGCCATTCTTGCACCACAACTGCAATTATTGCAACTTAATCCTTAAATAATTGCATGATTGTATTGAACTTTTAAGTCTGGTATAATTAACTAATCTTTAGAAAAGGCCAAACAATTAAATTTGTTTGGATATAAAGGTCAATAGAATTTAGAATTAAAAACTAATTATGGACAATCAAAATCTTGAAGTATTCCAAAAGACGAAAGGTTTGTTTGCTTTGCTGCTCATTATTTTAAGTGTGTTTTTGGTAGCTTTAACTATTTCAACTGCAGTTGGCATCCAGAATAAAATTAAAGAAGGAAGATATATTGGCCAAGAGATGAAAGCAAAAAACACTATTACGGTTTCTGGCAAAGGTGAAATTTACACCAAGCCAGATTTAGCTTTAGTTACCTTCTCTGTTAAAAACGAAGCAAAACAGGTTTCTGAGGCAATGAAAGAGAATGCCAAAAAAATGAACGCTGTAATTTCCTTTATGAAAAAACAGGGAATTAAAGAGAAAGATTTGAAAACCACCGCTTTTCGCATCTATCCTCGCTACGAATGGAGAAAGGTAGAAACAGAAATTTACCCTTATCCCCCAGGCAAGAGGATTCTGGTAGGCTTTGAAGTAACTCAATCGCTTCAGGTTAAAATTAGAGCTTTAGCAAAAATTGGGGCAATCATTCAAGGAGCAACAGATGCTGGCGCTAATCAAGTTGGTAATTTAAGTTTTACTATTGACAAACAAGATGAATTTAAAGCAAAAGCCAGGGAAGAAGCAATTAAAAAAGCAAAAGATAAAGCCAAAGAGATTGCTTCTCAACTTGGTGTTCATTTGGTAAAAATTACCAATTTTAGCGAAAGTGGTGTGGTTCCTCGCTATTATGGTTACAAAGAAATGCGTGCTCCAACGGCAAGCGGAGAAGAAAACCCCCAGATAGAAACCGGGGAGAATAAAATAGAGGTTACTGTCTCTATCACCTACGAAATTGATTAGGACAGAATTATACAATTCTGGCTAATGTTTTTAGCGAGTAACGTATTGTTTTGCCCTATAAAGCATTTGCCGAATTTTTTTCGCAAGCCAGCCCTATAAACTTGAATAGGCTTTCTCTGTTTACATTATTTTTTAAATTTTTCTATGGGGCTAAATAAAATTATGCCGTCAAATTTAGGGCTTATTTTGCCTTTGCTGAAGTAATAATTAAAAAATTCCACAGCCACAACTTTTCTCCTTGCCGAGCATCTCAAATCTCAAATCTTAAATCTTTATATCTTGCTCAACTTTTAATTTTTGAGGTTTGATTTTTTTATGGTAAAGTTTAATTATAATAATTTATTATCTATGAAACTAACAAAGAAACATATTTAGGATTAAATACCGGGGGCAAACGCATCCTTTGCAATATCCGTCATTCCCGCAATAATTAGTATTCCGATTTCCAAAATTATGATTTCTTTATTTCTGCTCATATGTTTTACTCTGCCAAAAACTACTTCCTTTACAAAACAGACTGAAAAATCGTTAACTCCGCAAGGGGGACAACGCTCGAACCTATTTTATGACCACAAAAGAACATTTTAAGATGCCGGTTTTAGTGAAACCCTGACTGCCCCCTGCTACTCACTATTTCTCGAAAACAGAAAACTCCCAAATTGGGAGTTTTCTGTTGGAATAATAAACCACTAAAAACAAATAAGATTCTAATTTTAATTTAAACTTCTGTTCTGCTGAAAAGCCAGGAACCCAAAATAACCATTGCTAAACTAAAAATTAAAAGTACGGATAAATCTAAGATGGGAGGAAATTGGGAAAAACCAACCAATACCCCTCTCAAACCGTCCACCCCGTATGTTAAAGGGTCTAAATAAGAAAAACTTCTAAGCCAAAAAGGTAAATCGGCTATTGGAAATAATGCTCCAGAAAAAAGAAAGGCAGGATAGGTAAAAAAATGCATAATTAGAGGAAATGCCTGTGGGTCTCTCATTTTCGAAGCAATGGCTACTGAAAGACCATTAAATCCAACACTAATTACGACCATAAAAAGCAAAGCCCAGAAAATCGATAATAGGCTATTAATTCTAAAACCGATTAAAAAAGAAGAGAGCAAAATTGAAATTCCTTGGATTAAATTATTTGTTACTCCACCACTAACTCTCCCTAAAATAACCGCACTCCGTTTTACAGGAGCAACCATTATTTCTTTCAAAAAACCGAAATCTCTATCCCATAAAATAGAAATCCCAGTAAACATGGAGCTAAACAGCATTGTCATTCCAATTATGCCTGGAACTAAAAAATTACCATAGCTCATTCCGTGAAAAACTCCAGCTATACGAAACCTTCTAAAGCCAAACGCCATTGTAAAAAGAAAGAAAAATGGCAAAGCTAAATTGCTAATCCATCGGCTTTTGGCCCTTAAAAATATTTTCATTTCCCTTAACCACATCACATATATTACTTGGAGGTTTTTTGCTCTCATATAATTTTATCGCCTAAATCTTCTTCTCATCGCCCTTTTATTTTTCTCACTCTGGCTAACCTCTGTTTCTCTAATAGTCTTTCCCGTAAAGTGTAAAAAAACATCTTCCAATGTAGGCTTTCTAAGATTGATAGATTTTATTTCAAAGCCAAGATTTTCTTGGTCAATTTTCATCAAAAGCGGGATTTTCTTTTCGCCTTGCTCACAATTTAAATCAATGGTTCCGTTGTGTTGATTAATCTTTTTCACCCAAGAAATTTTTTGAAAAACTTGAAAAGCTTTTTCGGAAGGCACCGCTTCGATTGAAATCACATCTCCGCCCAAAACACTCTTTAAGTTTGCAGGAGTATCCAAAGCAACAATTTTCCCAAAATCAATAATAGCTACTCTTTGGCAAAGATAGTCAGCTTCTTCCATATAGTGGGTAGTTAAAACAATAGTTGTTTTTTCTTTTTTATTTAATCTCAAAATATATTCCCAAATACGACGCCTGGTTTGAGTATCCAACCCTAAACTTGGCTCATCTAAAAATAAAATTTTTGGATAATGCATTAAGCCCCGGGCAATTTCTAATCTCCTCTGCATCCCCCCAGAATAATTACCAACTAAAACATTTGCCTTGTCGCGAAGTTCAACCAATTCCAAAACTTCCTTAATTCTTTTTTTTCGAGTTTCTTTATCTAAGCCATAAAGCCGAGCATGAAAATCTAAATTCTCTTTCCCTGTCAAACGATTGTCCAGAGCTGGTTCTTGAAAAACAATGCCAATAGAATTTCTAACTTCATTTTTCTGTTTCAGAATATCAAAACCCCAAACTTTTGCTTCTCCCCCATTCGGTTTTACCAAAGTAATCAGCATCTTGATAGTCGTTGTCTTTCCTGCTCCGTTAGGTCCCAACAAACCAAAAATTTCTCCTTTCTCAACTTTAAAAGAAATATTATTTACTGCTTTTAATCTGTTAAATTTCTTGGTTAAATTTTTAACCTCAATGGCTAGCATGAAATAACTTTAGTTAATATCTTAATATTCTTATTCTATCAAAAAAATGCCTTTATTGAAAGTTTAATTGGTAATAAATAAAAATTGCCCATCAATAAGCTTTCCATAACAACTTATAATACCTCTCCATCAAGAGTTTTTAAAGCCATTTAGAAAAACCTTCAGATGATTTTTAGTTTGATGTTTTAAACGGGGTTTCGTCGCAAAAATCGTTATCTTTAACACAACCTATCTGTATCCACTCATAAAATGTTTTCGGCTTCCCTTCAATAGCGATTATTACTCTATTCACACTGGGAAATTGCTTTAGCGTTGTTTCCACCTCAGCTAAGAATTCAGCGCTGCCGCAACTGGTGCTTACATTGGGAATAACCTGACGAATATCTTTCAAATCTACATAGGCAGTATCGTTTTCAATCTTCACGCTTTTAAGAATATCTTTTGTTGTATCAGAAAACCAAGAAACATAACCTTGGTTTTTTTCTTCTTCAGTTGGCCCTTTGAATAATTCCTCAAGAGCAACCTTTGCTGCACCAAGGGTTTTCGACACCTCTCTTTTAACGGGAAAAACTTTATTGCAAGAGATTTCAGGGTCTAATATGCTATTGTTGAAAAATACTTCTACGGTCGCTAATTTTTCCGAAGACACACACTTTTCTCCATTAAAACATTTATTAAGCCCACAGTCGCAAACCTTTACCTGATGGCTATTGTCTGGTGCACAACCACAGGGGCCAATAAGGCACAAGTTAGGGAAATCACCGGTTGCTTTACAGCACATTGCCGTTAATACTTTTCCTCCAGAATCTATACAGGCCTGCTCTTTTTCAGTTAATTCTCCGAGTGTTATGATTGATTGATAGAACCAATAACCCAATCCCACAACCACTATCAAAACAACAACTGCAATTAATGTTCTAGACATATTATTTTTTTATTAAAGTTATTTTATCACAACTTTTGTTCTCATCCTATCAAAAAGCCGCCTAATTGACAACTCTCTGGAGAAAACTCCCCTAGCCGTCTAGAACCTGGCTTTCGGGAACAAATTCGAGGGCGTTTGAAAGTGTCTCATAATACCTCTCAGTTGGAGTGTTTTACAAAAAATTAAAATTCTTATCTTCCCTAAATTCAGCAATACATCTCTGGTAATTTCTACATCAAAATCGCATTTGCATCTAACAAAACCTCCTGCTTTAATTAAACCATTGAACTCTTTAGATAATCCCCTTAGCTCTTATAGAATTTTTCTCTCCCCCTCATATCTCCCAATCTTGTTAACTTGATTATCTTCTCCCTTTATAAACTCTGTAAACTTAATATCTACAGGAACCCATTTTACCTCTTTAGAAATTAGAGTATATCCAATATTTATAATTTTTTTTCTGAAATTCTTCTGATTTTTTTATTTCCTTTTTCTATTCCAAAATAAAATCTGACATCTATAATTTCGGGATAAGTTTTCAGATAATCAAAAAGGTTTTTAGGACTAATTTCCCGTTTTAATTTTTTGAACCATCCACAAACATCTGCCCAATCAATAATTACTAAGGTTTTACCTTTCAATTTGAAAACTTTCTCTTCGTTCATAAATTAAAATGCTTTAAATTTTCTTTTATTTTTTTCTCTAATTTTTGTCGCTCTTTAAGATATTTTTCAAATTCTGAGGTTGATTTTTCCAGACCTTTTAGCTTAGATTCTTGCTTAACTTAACATTCTCACATTCTTAAGAATGTGAGAATGTTTTTGTTTCACTTTCTTCAATTTCCCAAACTTTTATAGCTCCAAATTTCCCCAATTAGAAAAATTGTTTTTCAATTCTTTTGAATTGCTTCAAACATAAAACTATCCACAGGCACTTGCTTGACAAATTATATCAACTTGCTATGCTTATAATGTCTTTCAGTTATGATATATAACTGAAAGGGTTATACATCCTAGAGCTACCCTCTTAGTCGAGGGTAGTTTTTATTTCTGGCTATCTATCCTCACGATGTCTTAAATCTTTGCCCCAAATTTTATTTATGTTTTTCACATCAAAATATCCGTCACCGCCGGTTCTCAATTCTTCTGAAACGCTATTTTGGGACGAAAAAATATAAACTTTCTTGCCCCTATTCCTTAAATAGGAAACCAAAGCCAAAAAATCAGAATCGCCAGTAAAGAAAACAGCGATGTTGTATTTGCCAAGGTAATGCAAAACATCAATCGTCATTTCTACATCCATATTGCCTTTTTCTATAATAGATTCTCCGTCCTTAGCAATAATAGATATCCTTTTTAATTCTTTTTTTCTTACAACAAAACCAAGCCCCTTTTTAAGATATGTATAAAATCTATGCTTGCCATTTAAATCATAATCCCTTGTTCCTTCTTTTGGATAAGCATCGTAATAAAAAATTTTAATTTCTTTAGCGTTAAATTTCTCCTTCAAATAGTTTTTAAGTTGGCTATACTCAATGAATTTTCTTTTGGATTTTACGATATTCCAAATATTTGAAGCGTCGATAAAAACATAAATAATTTTTTGATTTTCTGTTGTGTTATTTTTTTGATAAAACATATTATTCCCAGAAACTAATTTTTTGCTCTTTGGTCCCAATTTTACTTTTCAGCCG
This sequence comes from bacterium, assembly GCA_021158045.1. Lineage (GTDB taxonomy): Bacteria > Patescibacteriota > Minisyncoccia > Minisyncoccales > CG1-02-41-26 > JAGGVK01. Next base: position 17,315 of record JAGGVK010000030.1, read on the forward strand.
TTAAACAATCCTCGTTTACTCAATTCAACATTCTCACATTCTTAAGAATGTGAGAATATTTTTGTTTCACTTTCTTCAATTTCCCAAACTTTTACAACCCCAAATTCTCCCAATTAGCAAAATTGCTTTTTAACTCTTTTGAATTGCTTCGAACATAAAACTATCCACAGGCACTTGCTTGACAAATTGCTTAACAAAAATTACGGCTATGCTATTCTTATAATAGAATACACAGGAAAAAGCACCTCTTTGGGTTTCATCCCTCAGCGGTGCTTTTTCATTTTGCCTCTATATTCTAATTTTTTTAAGTTGTCCATAAAAATTATTTTTTCTTTAGCTGACTTTTTTCATATCCAAAAGATTCTCTTGTTAAATCAAAAGCTTGATAAAGCATAGGTTATATTAACATTAAAAATCTTAAAGGCATTTTAACTATAGAATTATTAATAAGTTCCAGTTTTCTACTGCCAATGACCAGCCCGTATTGGGAATTTCTTACTTTTTTCATTGTATTCTGCACTTGTTTTATCCCTTCTTTATTAAAACCAACCTCAATAACTACATTCTTTTTATTTTGCAAACTCAACACAAAATCAGCCCCGTTTTCAGCAATATCATAAGAAAGTTTGGGCACACCAAAAACATAATTCCCTTTAATGTCTTTTTGAAAAATTAAAGCAAAATAATCTTCCAGTTTTTTTCCTTCTATACCTGAGGGATAATTATTATTTAATATGGCTGATCTTAAAGATGGCGTAATAAAGAGATATTTAGGTGTCTTTCTGGTAGTTCCATAGGTTGTTCCGTAAGTTTTCACTTTAACCAAAATTCCGCTTAAAACCAAC
>JAGGVK010000031.1 GCA_021158045.1 bacterium
AAGCAGGCCCTATTGGAGGGGCTGGGGTAGCTTTGCCAGCAGGAATATGAAGTTTTACTATTGCTGCTACTTTTTTCATATTTTTTTCACTTGTAAAGAGTCTACCTCAACTGGCGTATCTCTGCCAAAAATATTTACTAAAACTTTAATCTTACCCCTATCTTTATCTATTTCCGAAACTCTGCCTTCAAAATCCTTAAAAGGGCCATCTGTTATCTTGACTAAACTACCAAGCGTAACGTCTACTTTATACTGAGGCGCCTCTACTCCCATTCTTTTTTTAAGAATCTCAATCTCCTTAGGTGAAACAGGAATAGGAGTTGTTCCAGCCCCAATAAACCCAGTCACCCTAGGAGTATTTCTTACTACATACCATGAATCATCAGTAACTATCATTTCCACAAGCACGTAACCGGGATAAATTTTCTCTTCAACAAGTTTTCTCTTTCCATTTTTTATCTTAATTTTTTTTTCTTTCGGCACTATAACATTAAAAATCTTATCTTCCATACCCAAACTTTCAATTCTTTGGCGCAAATTTTTGGCTACTGCGTCCTCATACCCAGAGTATGTATGCAACACATACCAATTTCTTCCTTGTTGTATCTTTTGTTTAGGCATTGTGATCTGTATTATTCTATGTTCTAAAACACAAACTCTTTCAGAAGTTTTGTGAACCCGGCATCCAAGAGGCTTAAAAAAATTGCTACTGATATAGAAATGCCAACTACAATCAAGGTATATCTCAAAGTTTGTCGACGAGTTGGCCAGTCAATTTTCTTTGCTTCCACCCAAGACTCCTTAAAAAAAATTTTAATTTTCTCAAAAATGCCCTTCATAATTTTCACCGTCTTCAACTCAAAAATTTAAACAAAGTCCTTAAAAAAGCCCCTTAGGGCTCACTTTTATATTAGAACCCTTTTTGGAATTTGTCAAATAAAACAACTAAATATCCAAGTTTTTAACTTCCTTTGCTCTTGCCTGCAAAAACTTTTTCCTTGGCAAAACTTCTTTACCCATTAAGACATCAAAAGTGTGGTCTGCAGCTTCAGCGTCTTCAATACTAACTCTCAAGAGAATACGATTAGCAGGATTCATTGTTGTCTCCCATAATTCCTCAGGATTCATTTCCCCTAAACCTTTATACCGCTGAATACTTATCTTTGCCTCCTTTTCTTTTCCTGCTTGCTGCCCGCTTTTCTTTTTCTTCGTTTTTCCGTCTTTAACAAGAGAAGGTTTTTTCAGATAAGACAAAATCTCTTCCTTGTCAGCATCTGTATAAGCATACTCTATTTTTTTGCCGAGTTGAATTTTATAAAGCGGCGGTTGGGCAATATATAAATAACCTCTGTCAATCACTTCCCTAAAATAACGGAAAAATAAAGTTAAGAGCAAAGTTCTGATATGAGCCCCGTCAACATCCGCATCGCTCATCAGAATTATTCGGTGATACCTCAACTTTGAAATATCAAAATCTTGGGCTATGGCTGTCCCTAGAGCAATAATTAAAGATTTAATCTCTTTAGAAGATAAAATTTTATCCAATCTTGCCCTTTCTGTGTTTAAAATTTTTCCCTTTAACGGCAGAATTGCTTGGCATCTCCTATCTCTGGCTTGTTTTGCGCTTCCTCCAGCTGAATCACCTTCCACAACATAAAGTTCAGATTCTTCTGGATTTTTAGAGGAACAATCAGCTAATTTACCAGGCAAAGTCAAACCCTCTAAAATCCCCTTCCTTAAAACAGTTGTCCTAGCTGCTTTTGCTGCCCTTCTTGCTTTTGCTGAAAGCAGACAATTCTCAATAATGCTTTTTGCGTCTTGGGGATACTTCTCTAAAAAATTACTTAAACCCTCAGAAAGAATAGCTTCTACTGCTATCTTGGCTTCAGGATTGCCTAATTTTGCTTTCGTTTGCCCTTCAAACTGAGGTTCTTTTAACTTCACCGATACCACTGCTACTATTCCCTCCCTCACATCATTACCCGTCAGATTTTCTTCTTTCTCCTTCAAAAAACCATTTTTCCTAGCATAATCATTAAGCGTTCTAGTCAAAGCGCTCCTAAAACCAGTAAGATGTGTTCCTCCTTCGCCTGTAAAGATGTTATTAGCAAAGCTCTCTTCAAGAGATTCCATCTCTTTTGCATATTGGAAAGCCACTTCAACTATCACTCCTTCTTTTTCTCCTTTCACATAAAAAACATTATTATGGCGAGTCTCTGCCCCATTTACTAAATATTTTACAAAAGAACGAATTCCACCTTCAAAATAAAAATTATATCTAAAAGACAAATTACTCCTTTCGTCCCTAATGCCTATCTTAACTCCCGGAGTAAGATAGGCTTGCTGGCGAAGATGCGCTAAAATTTTCTTTATGTCAAATTTGATGTTCCTAAATATCTCAGGGTCAGGCTCAAAAATAATAGTCGTGCCTCTCCTATCACATCTGCCAATTTTTTTCATCTTTGTAGTAGGTTTGCCTTTAGAGTATTCCTGAACATACTTCTCTCCACCTCTGCAAATTTCAGCCCTCATATATTTGCTCAAAGCACACACCACTGACACCCCCACACCATGCAATCCTCCTGACACTTGATAGGCTTTTCCGCCAAATTTTGCCCCAGCATGTAATGTTGTCATTACAGTCTCAAGCGCTGATTTCTTTGTTTGGGGATGAATATCTACAGGAATTCCCCGGCCATCATCTACAGTTTTTATTCTATTGCCATCCAAAAGAGAAACCTCTATGCTTTTGCAAAAGCCAGCCATTGCTTCGTCTAATGAATTGTGGCAACAAATGGGAGAGAACCCTCCTACAAAATTTTCTCCATTTGGCACTGAAACATCATAAACCCAAGGATGAGAATATTTTATTTTTTCAATTTTTCCAACTCTCAAAGCACCTAAATTAGAATTCAAAAATTTTAAAGCTCCAGTATTTAAAGCCAACTTTCCCCTCTCTTTTAATAAAGTTGTAATTCCATTTCGAGAAATGCCTGTTTGCCCCTGATTGATACGGGATAAAGCAGTTCCTTTAAAACGCTTCGCAACTACCTCCTTAAAGGGAAGACAGTTGAAATATAAATAAGGGGGGTGAGTGGGTGGCATCCAATAAAAATCAATCCTGGAGGTTTGCGCTTTGGGTTTAAATGATGCCTGCTTTATTTTTCCTTTATAATTTACTTTTACATACTCTCTTCTTTCTTTATGTCCAACTTTTCCAAAACAATAACTCTTTCCTAAAGAGGAAAGCAAATAAGAAAGGGATGAAGTTAATTCCTTGTTTTTACTCAATAAAGAAAATTTTGCTCTTTCTTTTCTAATGGGAAAAGTGTCATTTATTAAGCACCTTGTCCAAACATCGGTTGGATAGCCATCGCCGGCTAAATATCCTATCAAATATCTTTCTCTAAAACTTTGTGGAAGATTAAAAATTAAATCAGGAACTTTTTTGTTAGAGCTGTTTTCGCCAGTTTTGAAAATCTCTCTAAAGACTAAAGCCACTAAATAAGAATCAATAGCTACTGCTCTGGCCGTTTTACAAACATAATAGGAGTTTGGCTTAAAACCAAAAACTTTTCTAATCAGAAAGCAAGTATAGTTAATTAAGTTTTTCTCTTTAGGCTCCAAGCCAAAAACTACTTTGTTTTGAACATTTTTATTTTTTTCAATACATCCTTTAGCAGCAAAAATGCCCAACAGTTCAGCTAAATAGCGACCAGTCCTGAGTTTTGGCTTTAACAAAATTTTGGGATTCTGCCTTGTCCCAATTAAAACTTGCGTTTTAATTTTTGCAACATCTTTGGTTTTGAGTCTTCTTAGTAAATTAAAGGGTAAATAATTACACCGTTTGTAATCATAAAAGACATTAGAAGAGTGTTGAATGCGAGCCTTATCAGCTTTTTCTTTAAGGGCTGATTTTAATTGCTGATAAATCTCGCCAGTTAATAAATTTTTGATATTATACAAATGTATATTTTCTGTTTTTTGGGCTGGCAATTTCAAAAATTCGTCAATTAAATCAATTTCTTCAATTGGATTTTCAACTTCTGGCAAAACTTTTGGAACGACAATTGGTGTTCCAATTTGAATCTCCGACCCTTTGATTGGCAAAACCTGTCCGTCTTTTAAAGTGAATAAAGAGTGATAGGGAGTAATTTCTACCTGTTGGCCATTTTGCAAAGTAATCTTATAAATTTCACTATTAACTTTATGACGAATCAAAGAAAAGACCGGTTGAAATTTCAATTTTAGGTTCTGGTGGTCAAAAGACAATGCTTCAACCTGAAAACTCTTTCTTAAAATTTCCGCTTCTCCTTTAATTGATTTTTCCGCTAATTGAGAATTTTTAGCAAAATAATCGTCAATAAATTTTCCAATCTTTTCTATTTTAATTTTCCCCTTATCCCTTACTATAATAGGAGTATCGTAACTCACACTGTTGTCTACGCACTCCCAAATTAAATGATGCAACCCTTCAGAACCAGTTGAGCCAATATACATTCCAGGCCTTCGCCTGACTGGCTCCAGGCCCTTTAGCACATATATGTCCTTGGCTGTATATGACTCCTTTTTAGTTTTTTTTGTTTTTGGTTGTGATTGTGTTTGCCGTGTCATAGAACAAATTAAAAATTAAAAATGAAAAATGAAAAACTACAGAGCAAAATTAAAAAAGAAAATTAATTTAATTTTAGATTTTAGATTGTCATTTTTCATTTTTCACTTTTAATTTTTCATTTTTATTGCCTATCCTGCTTTTATGGAATTACAATAACAGAGGAAAAGAGATTGCTTCGTCGCTCCGCTCCTCGCAATGACAGAAGGGAGGAATCGCTTCGCTCAGGATGACAGCATGGCGAATGGCAAAGAAATAACCAATAATTAATTACCAATGACGAAACCCGAATGACGAATGACGAAAAAATGACCAATGAACAATGAACAAAATCTCAAATCTCAAATCTCGAAATTACATCTCAAAATGCAAAATTACAATTCAAAATTCAAAATCTCTTTTAATTTTACATTTTAGCTTTTCATTTTTCACTTTTCACTTTTCACTTTTCACTTCCTCACCTCCCATTCTGGATTCCTTTCCAATGCCTCAATTATCCTATGGTGTAAAGTGTCTACTTCTTTTGAGGACAACGTTCTGTTTGATGCCTGATAAATAATATGCAAAGAGAAACTCTCCTTGCCTTTGGGGATTTCGTCCCCATTATAAATATCAAAAATGTCAACATCTCTAACCAATTCGGTTCCGAGAGCATTAATAATATTAAGTATTTCTACTACTTTTGTGCCTTCAGGCACTAAAATTGACAAGTCCCTCACTGCCGCTGGGTATTTAGAAATCGGCTGATACTCTTTCTCTTCTAAGGCTAATTTAACCAATTTATCAAACTCAATTTCAAAAGCAAATAACTTTTCCTTCATACCAAGCTCTTTTAGCAAGATGCTTGGATGAATTTCTCCTAAAACTCCAAGTTCCACTTCGCCTATTTTAATTTCTGCGCTCTTTGCTGGATGCCAAATAGAAAACGAAGAATTTTCCGGCTCTCGATGATAACTGTCATACCATACATCAGTAATCCCTAATGTCCTAAACAAAGCGTCAATTGCTCCTTTCAACTCATAAAATCCATCTTTCCCTATTCCCTGCCTTGTTAAAATCCCACTCAACATTCTCTCCTCTCTTACCCTAAAATTCTTATTCTGTTTTTTAGCCTTTAGTTCCGGTTTTTTTATCTTTCTGAAAGTTTTTCCTATTTCAAAAATCTTTATCTCAGGAAAGAGCTTCAGATTCTTTTTTACACCACCTACTAAATTTGGAACCAAACTTGGCCTAAGGAACTTCTGGTTATCGCTCATTGGATTCGCTAACATTAATAAATTCCCTGTTTGGAAACCAAAATCTTCTGCTTGCTTTGCGTTCAAAAAAGAGTAACTGTAAACTTCAAAAAAACCCATTTCCTTTAACCTGCTCTTGACAAAGTTACGCCAAAATACAATGTCGTTCCGTTCTGGGGGTATCAATGCGCCAAGCGGTAAGACGCCAGGAATATTCTCATAGCCATAAATCCTGCCTATTTCTTCAACCAAGTCTTCTTCTAAAGAGATATCTGTCCTTCTTGTAGGAACTGTTACAATAAAACTTCTTGCACTTCTTTCCTTAATTTTAAAGCCAAGCCTTTTGAAAATTTTTTTTATTTCTTGCTTTGGAATTTTCACACCCAATAATTTTTCCGCACAATCTAATCTAAAAAGAATTCTCTTAGGTACAATTTTGCGGGGATAAATATCAACACCGCCTTTTACAATTTTTCCCCCTGCTGTTTTTTGAATTAAACTACAAACTCTTTCGGTAGCATAATCAATGAGATTTGGGTCTATTCCATTTTCAAACCGCCAAGAAGCATCGGTTTTAAGTTTAAGGGCTTTTGAAGCCTTCCGAATAAGGTTGGAATTGAAATTTGCTGCTTCAATAATAATGTTTTTTGTTTCAGAATCAATTCCTGTGCTTTTCCCTCCTTTAATTCCCGCTATCGCAATAGGTCTGTTTTGGTCGGCTATCACCAAAATATCTTTATCTAAAATATAAGTTTTATTATCCAAAGCTTCAATTTTTTCGCCCCTTCTTGCCTTTCTGACAACAACAAATTTCCGCATTAATCCGCGCTTATCCGCTTCTAATTTATCAAGGTCAAAGGCATGAATAGGCTGGCCCGTTTCTAACATCACATAATTTGTAATATCAACAATATTATTAATCGGCTGAAGCCCGCAAACCTTCAATCTTTCTTGGAGCCATCTCGGCGAAGATTTCACTTTTACTCCTAAAATTAGTTTTGCTGTATATCTAGGACAATCTTCTTTATTCTCCACTTCCACCCTAATAAAATCTTTGGCTTTTAAATTTTTGTTTTCTCTTAGTTTAGGATTTGGAATTTGGAGCTTGGAATTTGTGAGAACAGAACACTCACGAGCTACCCCAATATGAGATAAGCAATCATGTGCCCTGTTTGGCAAAATATCAATGTCTAAAACAAAATCTCTATCTCTCTTTTTCACGCTCTCAACCTCAAAGCTGTGCATTGCCAAAATATTGGCTATCTCCTTTGGCTTGGGTAGCTTTCTTTCAAAAAAAGATTGTAGCCAATTATATGAAAACTTCATAGTTTTATTTTTTTACTTCTTTTTCCAACGTTTTCACTAGCCATAATTTATAGCATTAACAATAATTCTTTCAATATCCTCCTTGGATTATCATTGAAAAAATATGGCCACATAAGACATCTAAAATTCTGGCAATTTCTTCTTCATAATTTGCTTAGAATTGCTTTAAAAATCTCAAATCCACAGAATGAAACAGTCTGATATCAGGAATATTATATTTCAACATCGCCAATCTATCCAAACCCATGCCAAAAGCAAAACCTTGCCAATTTTTTGGATTCAATCCTGCTGCCTTGAACACTTTTGGATGCACCATCCCTGCTCCTATAACCTCAGCCCATTCTTTTGTGCTTTTCCAAAAAATATCTACCTCAAAACTTGGTTCAGTGAAAGGAAAATAACTGGGGCGCAAACGCATTTTTATGTCTCCTGCAAAAAATTTCTTTACAAATTCTTGGATAACAGCCTTAAAATTAGCAACAGATATTTTTCCCCGTTCTTCCACCATTAACCCTTCTACCTGATAAAATTGAAATTCATGGGAAGCATCTGTTGCTTCATGCCGAAAACACTTCCCCGGCACTACAATCCTTAAGGGCGGATTATGTTTTTCCATATAACGAATTTGAACCGGGCTAGTGTGGGTCCGCAATAAAAGCCTTTCACTTTTTGCTTTTTGCTTTCTGGTTTCTGGTTCTTTTCCTTTGAGCCAAAATGTATCCCACATATCTCTGGCAGGATGGTCTTTGGGAATATTTAAGGCATCAAAATTATACCACTCTGTTTCAACTTCGGGCCCCAAAACAACAGAAAAACCCATAGATTGAAAAATTTCCTCCACCCTCTGTTCCACTAATGTTAAAGGGTGCAAATGCCCTCTTTCTACTTTTACGCCCGGAGCAGTAATATCTATTCTCTCCTCTGAAAGAGCCTTTTTTATCATCTCCTGCTGAAAGAAAGCCCTTTTTTTCACCAATATTTCTTGCAGAAACTGTTTTATTTCATTAATCCTCTTTCCTATTTCCTTCCTTTTTTCAGGCGTTGCTTTTGAAAGCATCTTTATGCACTGGTTTACCTCCCCTTTTTTGCCAAGAAATTGCCGATATAATTTTTCAAGTTCAAAAACGCTTTGAGCGTTTTTTATTGCTTTCTCGGCCTTAGATTTCAAATTTTCTAAATCTTTTTTGTCTAACATACACTTTTATTTTATCACCAATTTCAAATTTATTCAACTATAAGCAAAAGCATTTATAGACCAAAAATAAAAAAGAGTTCGTCCACATTTAAGAACGACCTCACTCTTAGCGGTCGCGATGGGATTTGAACCCATGATCTTCTCCGTGACAGGGAGACGTGTTAAGCCGGGCTACACCACGCGACCAAAATAACTTCACAACATCCTATCTTATAGATTTACAGATATGGCAAATCTTATGACGACGGAGGGATTCGAACCCCCGACTCATGGCTTATGATGCCACTGCTCTACCACTGAGCTACGCCGCCACAAGCCTCTACAAAAAAGCCATTTTTCTTGGAAAGATACAACAGGTATTTTAGATTATACAAGAGAAAAAGGGAAAACCAAAGCCCATAGTTTCCCTTTAATAAGGGGAGCGAAGGGTGTCTGAGGACTCCGCAGACCCAGTCCCCTTCAACTCGCTGACTTGCTCATATCACAACCAAGCAAGCGGAGTGAATTGAAGAGAGACAATTTTTTTCTTAAATTCTATCTTGTTGCGGGGCCTGGAATTGCACCAGGGTCTCGAGGTTATGGGCCTCGCAAGATACTACTTCTCCACCCCGCTATATATTGTTTTACACTTTATAAGAGAAAAATCAAGCCAAGCACTAAATAACCAACCTGACACAGGACATTAAACAAATCTCAAATCTCAAATCTCAAATCTCAAAATCACATCTCAAAATGCAAAATTTCTTTTAATTTTAGATTTTAGATTGTCATTTTTCATTTTTCACTTTTCATTTTTCATTGCCTTGCGAGGAGTCCTGCTGAAAGCAGGATGACGCGGCAATCTCAGAACTACGGTAATAAGGGGAAGAGATTGCTTCGTCAGTCGCTGCGCTCCTTCCTCGCAATGACAGAGTAGAAAGAGTCGCTTCACTTAGGATGACGGTTGGGGATAAAATAAAAAAGATAAGGACTTTTTAAATGACGAAACCCGAATGACGAATGACAAAAAAATGACCAATGACCAAAATCTCAAATCTCAAATCTCAAATCTCAAAATCACAATTCAAAATTCAAAATGAAAGGTGCAAAACTAAAAAATGATTAAAAATTAAGAATCTCTTTTAATCTTTCATTTAATTTGATTTTACATTTTAGATTGTCATTTTTCATTTTTCACTTTTCATTTTTCATTTATTAAACTTGACATCTAACATTTGACATCTTGTTGTGTTTTGGCATTTAGGCTTTGGATTTGGATTGGCATTTTAATGGCAGAGAGCAGCCCTCTGCCACGGAATAACTAAGGGAAAGAGATGCCAAGAAGCGTTAATACACTCAGGGTATTGCCCATGTGTCCTGCTTTATGCAGTCAATTAAAAAACTTCTAACTCTATCAACGTCTTTTCAATAGTATTCACTATCTGCAAGGCTTCTGCCTTTGGCAATGAAAAATCCGGGTCTCGCAAAATATCTTCGTAAACCTTAAATGCTTTGCTAAGTTGGAAAAAGGTTGAAATATTCCTCCCAGATAAAACCTGTAAACGCTCTTCTATATTCTTTTTCCCATACCCAAGACGCTGCAAAGTGTCATCCAAGAAATTCATAGCTTCAACAACAGCCAATTTATAATCGCTTGGAGAATCGGACTGCAACCTCTTTTTAATTGAGGACCAACGCTCAATCTTACTATCTTGCCCGTGATTATAAAAAGAGTTAAAATCCTCTAAATTAATTCCATATCTTATTTTAAGATAACTTGTGTGCAAGCAGAGGTAAACAATGGTTACAGCAAAAAGAATGGTTAACCCTATAAAAGTTAACTTTACTACAAAAAGTTTCTCTTGGAGCTGAGGAGAAATAATAAAAGAAAGGATGCTCTTAACCGTGTTTGCTATATTGTTATATTCCAACGGAACCATATCTAAATGTTGTTATTCTTAGAAACAATTTTTTCTATCATCTTCCCAATTTCGAAAATGGCATCTTCTTCACCAGCTCTCCCAATAATTTGTATGCCAACAGGCAAATCTCCGCTCTTGCTGCAGGGAACAGAAAGAGCAGGTAATCCTGCCATGCTCGCAGGCACCACCAAAATGTCTGACAAGTACATTTGCAAAGGATTATCAGTCTTTTCCCCAAATCGAAAAGCAGGAGTGGGAGCAACAGGAGCCAAAATAGCATCCACCTTTCGGAAAGCCTCATCAAAGTCTTGCTTTATCAATCCTCTCACCTTTTGAGCTCTTAAATAATAAGCCTCGTAATACCCAGCAGATAAAGCATAAGTGCCTAACATAATTCTTCTTTTTACCTCCGAACCAAATCCTTCGCCTCTTAATTTAAGATAGGCATCAAACAAACTCAAATCTTTCCCCTCCGGAATTTCTCTGCCATACCTTATGCCATCATATCTTGCCAAATTGGCTGATGCTTCTGAAGCGGAGATAATATAATAGCAAGGTATACCATACATCGTATGAGGTAAAGAAATCTCGTTAATCTCCGCTCCTTCATTGTGTATCTTTTCAATCATTTTCCTTACTGCTTCCCTAACCTCCTTGTCAATTTCCTCGCTAAAATACTCTTTTGGAACACCAAATTTAAATTTGCAAGCCTCAAGTTTTGCATCGTTTTCAGTAGAACGAGTTTTGGGTTTAGGTTCAATAGAAGTTGAATCTTTTTTGTCTTTTCCCTTGATTACATCAAAAACAATTTTAGCGTCTTCAACATTATTAGTTATTGGCCCAATCTGGTCTAAGGAAGAACTAAAAGCTATTAGCCCATAACGCGAGACTGCTCCATAAGTGGGCCTCAACCCCACAACTCCACAAAAAGAAGCTGGCTGCCTTACAGACCCACCTGTATCAGACCCAAGGCTAAAACAAGCCTCTCCCGCTGCTACCGCAGCTGCCGAACCCCCTGAAGAACCACCAGGAACTCTTGATAAATCATAAGGATTGCAGGTTTTTTGAAATGCGGAATTTTCACAAGACGAACCCATTGCAAATTCGTCAAGGTTTGTCTTTCCTAAAACAATTGCCCTCTCTCTTTTCAATTTTTCTATAACAGTCGCGTTGTAAACTGCTTTATAATTTTCTAAAATTCTTGAACCAGCCGTGCAAGGCAAGCCCTTTACTAATATATTATCTTTAACAGCAAAAGGAACTCCTGCTAATAAAGGAACATTTTTGCCTTTAGAGATATCTTCGTCAACTTCCCGGGCTTGAGAAATCGCCGAATCCTTGTCTATAGTTAAAAAAGCTTTTATCTTTTGCTCTACTTTTTCAATTCTCTGAAAGTAACTTTCAACAACCTCTTGAGCCGAAAACTTCTTTTCAATTAATCCCTGATGGATTTGCTTAATTGTGAGCCTTTGAAAATTCATTGAACACTTTCAATATTAAACTTAATATCCTATCTCGAATTTTAAAAATTAATGCTCCAAAACCAATTTTACCTTAATATAGTCCCCTTCTTTTTTAGGAGAGGCTTCCCTAATCTCACGTATAACTCCTGGTGATTGTTCAGCAACTATATCTTCACGCCAAGTGTTTTCACCAACCTTTACGATATTAGAACCTTTTACTTTTGAAATATCAGCACGTTTCAGCATCTCAAAATAATCTAAAATCTGAGAGAGGTCTTTTTGCATCTTTTTAACCTCGTCAGAAGACAAAGCAATCCTGGCTAATTTCGCAATATGTTGAACTTCGTCTTGGGAAATCATACGTAATAGGGAGGTAATCGTCCCGCTTCCAGCAGGACTCTTTAACAACCCTCGGTTTTTAATATTTTCCTACACGGGAGACCCTACGGTTCTACGGTCATCCCGCTTCCAGCGGGATCCACGCTTCCCGGCCCCTCTCCTACATCAGGGTGTTCTTCTTAACTTGGAATCATCATGGGGAGGTAATCGTCCCGCTTCCAGCGGGACCCCTCGCAAAGCAGTGAAAAATGAAAAATGAAAAATGAAAAATGACAATCTAAAATCTAAAATTAAATTAAATTAAAAATGAAAAGTGAAAAGTGAAAAATGAAAAATTAAAATGTAAAATTGAAAGAAATTCTTAATTTTTATTGGTTTCGGCTTCCTGTCATTGCGATGGGTCTCCCTCCTGTCATTGCGAGGAAGGAGCAAAGCGACTGACGAAGCAATCTCTTCCTTATACTTGGTCGTTGCTTAGCTTAGCCAAGCAATCTAACACGGAAAACCCTACGGTTCTTTTATAATTTGGAATTCTGCCTCTTGCACAATTTCATTTCCAAGGGTTTTCGCGCTTTACTCCGGCGATTCCTGATAATCTGCAGCAGTTGATAAAACTTCCTGCAAGCTATCAATACTCTCCAAAGCAATACCTCCTCCTCTCACCACTGCAGTCAAAGGGTCCTCAATAATCTTAACAGGCATTTTAGTTTCTCTGCTAATGAGCTTATCCATATCTCTAAGCAACGCTCCCCCTCCACTCAAATAAATTCCATCTCGCATAATATCAGACAAAAGTTCAGGAGGAGTATTTTCAATAGTTCTTTTTATTAAATCTATCATTTGATTCACGGATTTTTCAATAGCTCCATAGACAGTAGCTGAATTAATAACTAACTCTTGGGGCAACCCAGTTACCAAATTTCTGCCTCTAACAGCCATTTCCTTATTCTCTTTTTGGGGCAAAACAGCAGCAATATTCATTTTTACGCTTTCAGCAGTCCTTTTTCCAATAAGCAGTTTATATTTCTGTTCAATAAAACTTATAATATCACTATCCAATTTATCGCCAGCAACCTTAATAGTCTCAGAGTTCACAATTCCCCCTAAAGAAATCACTGCCACTTCTGTGATGCCTCCTCCAATATCAACAACAAAATTTCCCCTTGCTTCTTGTATAGGCAGCCTTGCGCCAATAGCGGCTGCCACCGGCTCTTCAATTAGATAGATATACTTGGCTCCTGCATTTTTGGCAGCATCAAAAACAGCCTTCTTTTCAACATCAGTAACTCCGCAAGGAACCCCAATAATTACTCTCGGCAGCATAGCAAAAATACCGCTGCGTTGGCGGGCTTTTCCAATAAAATATTTCAACATTTCTTCAGTTACTTCGAAATCAGAAACTACTCCCCTAACCAAAGGTCTCACCGCTTGAATATGTCCGGGAGTTCGCCCCACCATTTTTTTTGCTTCTTCTCCTATAGCTAAAATCTGACCAGTTTTCTTATTAACCGCTACTACTGAGGGTTCATTCATAATTATTCCTTTGCCTCGAGCATAAACTAAGGAATTTGCTGTCCCTAAATCGATGGCAAGGTCTTGAGTGAAATGAGAAAAAAGTTTCTTAAACATAATATAAAGCTCAAAAAAAACAAAACTCTCCGCTTTATGTCTTATTAAGCCTCAAGTTTTTTCTTAAAAATGCCGGCAATTGTTTTATTTTCACAAAACGGGCAATTTTTTTATCCCTTCTTTTGATTTCAACGCTTTGTTTTCTTAGCATTCTATCGCTTACTACAATTCTATACGGTATTCCAATTAGGTCGGCATCGGCGAATTTTTCACCCGGCGACTTATTTTTTCTATCATCATACAATACATCAACATTTTGTTTTTGTAAAATCCGATATACTTTCTTTGCAGCCTTTTCAAGTTTTTCTCTCTGAGACATTTTATTAGAAAGCTGCAAAGAGAGCAAATGAACATCAAAAGGGCTCACAGAGCCTGGCCAAATAATACCCTTCCCATCATGATGAACTTCAACAATGGCTCCCATTAAACGAGAAATGCCCACGCCATAACAACCCATTATTATAGGCTTTTTCTTACCGTCTCTATCCTGAAAAAAAGCGCCTATGGATTGGGAATATTTTACCCCTAAAGGGAAAATATTACCAACCTCAATAGCTTTGCCTTGCAATAATTTCTCTCCACAAACAGGACAATTATCCCCTGCTTGAAATTTAGCAACTTCTTTATTTTGAGAAAAATGCCCTTTTGGGCAATAAACAATAGTATCTTCGCCCGCTGCTGATAAAACTTGGAATTCGTGGGTATATCCTTTGGTAAATCCCACGCCTGAAGCCTCAGTTAAAATGGCTTTCAATCCACACCTCCTAAAAATTTTAAAATAGGCTTTCTGAACCTTTTTGTAATATTTCTTAAAATCGCTTTCCGATTGGTGAAAACTATAAAGGTCTTTCATTTCAAATTCTCTTCCTCTGATTAATCCGGAGCGCGCTCTGGGCTCCTTACGGAATTTTGTCTGAATTTGATAAATATAAACAGGTAAATCCTCAAAAGAGTGGATATAATTTCGCACAATATCAGTTAGCATCTCCTCATGGGTAGGCCCTAAGCCAATTTCTTCTTTTCCTTTACACTTATACATCACCTCTCCAATGCCCTCTTTCCACCTACCTGTCTTTAGCCAAAGAGATTTTGGCTGTAAAACTGACATTAATATCTCCTGCCCTGAAACATTTTCCATTTCCTCCCTAACAATTCTTTCAATTTTCCTCAAGACACGCAATCCCAGAGGCAGATAAGTATAAACACCAGCCATCTCCTTATAGCAAAAACCAGCCCTTTGCAGTAAAATTGCATTAACGCTTTTCTCTCCTTTAGGAGATTCTCTTTTCGTTTTCGTAAAAAGCCTTGACTGTAACATAGAAAAAACAAAAACTCAAAACAATCTTTGTATATCCTTAATAGTCACAAATGCCATCAATCCAATTAAAAGAATAAAAAACGTTGCATTAACTTTTGCTTCAATCTTAGGATTAATGGCTTTCCCTCTGATTTTCTCAATCGCCAAAAACAAAAGTTTTCCACCATCAACAGCAGGAATAGGCAAGAGATTAGAAACCGCTAAAAAATTAGCAATCATTCCTAAAGTGAACAAGAAACTCCAAATACCATGCGACAAAGCACTAAACATAACACTTCCTATGCCAACTGGACCAACTAACTGGGCTCCTTCCATAGGCTTGCCTATTAAAGCTTGCCAAACCATCTTACCTAAAAAATATGGCACCAAAACAGTTGTCCTGCCAGAAATTAAACAGCTTTCTAAAAAGGCTCCCGGCAAAGAATATTTTTTCTGCTCAACCCTTAACAAAGCTATTCCCATAGCCCCTTGTCCGGGAGGAGGAGATGTTCGGGGAACTAATGAGAAATTAGAAATTTTATTTCCTCTTTGAATCTTTAAAATTATCTTTTTGCCCTTATTACGGGCAACAAAGTTCTGCACATCTTCCATCTTGTTAACTTTGCTCGCTAAGTTCCCAACTTCCAAACCCAAAATAACATCGCCTCTCTCTAATCCTGCTTTTTTAGCAGGAGTGTCCGGCAAAACTTGCGCAATTTCTACTTTTGGATGAGAAACATTTGAAGCATTATCCGGTATGGCTTGGGGCAATCCTCCAAGCCAAGCTACAAGGGTTAAAATTAAAATACCGCAAATAAAAAAGGAAACTACTCCTCCAGCCACAATAAGGGCCCTTTGCCAAATAGGTTTTTTAGAGAAACTTCTCAATTCTTCAATATTTTTGTCTTCACCGTAAATTTTAACAAAAGCCCCAAAAGGCAAAAGGTTTAAAGAATACAGTGTTTCCCCCCATTTTTTGCCAAAAATTCTCGGAGGGTAGCCAACTCCAAATTCTTCTACTTTAACACCAAACTTCTTGGCTATCAAAAAATGGCCAAGTTCATGCAGAATTAGCAAACCAACAATGCTGAAGAAAATAATTAATATTGATAAAATCATATTTTATTTTATTTTATTTCATTTATCTTAATTCAACTTAATTTTTCTGTTCTCTTTCAATTTCTAAAAGACGATTATACTTCGCCACTCTTTCTCCTCTGGCTGGAGCGCCTGATTTAATAAAGTCAGAACCAACCCCAACCGCAAAATCTGCAATAAAACTATCACAGGTTTCTCCGGAACGATGAGACGCAATAATTTTCCAGGAAAATTTCCTTGCTAGTTTCGCTGCGTCAATTGCCTCGCTTAAAGTCCCAACTTGGTTTGGCTTAATAATCATTCCACTACAAGCACTCCTATTATGGGCTAATCTCATTCTCTTTGTATTGGTGGCTAAAAGGTCATCTCCTATTACCAAAACCCCTTGATTAAATTTGCCAGTAATTTTTACAAAACCTTCCCAGTCATCTTGGCTAAAAGGGTCTTCAAAAAAGACAATAGGATAATCTTTTGCTAACTCCTCATAAAATCGCAAAAGCATCGGCCGGTTAAAATGCTTGCCGTCTAAACAATAACTTTCTTTATCAAAAAACTGAGAAGCGGCACAATCTAAACCCATTCCCACTTTATTTTTATAACCGGCTGCTTCTATGGCTTCTCGAATTATATCCAAAGCCTGCCGGGTTTGGTGTAAGTTCGGAGCAAACCCGCCTTCGTCACCAACATTAATTGAAAACTTGCCAAACCTTTTCAATAGAATCTTTCTTAAGGTATGATAGATTTCTGAAGCTGCCCTAAGATTCTCGGAAAAAGAACCTATCTGAGGCAAAATCATAAACTCCTGCATATTCAAACCATTTCCTGCATGCATTCCTCCATTTAAAATATTAAAACAAGGTTGCGGAAAATGCGACGAATATTCTTTTTCGTCAAATTCTGCAGACAAGTTTTCTCTGTAAATTCGGGAGATATAGCGATATAAAGGAACATCCAAAACAGCAGCCCCTGCTTTCGCTAGAGCCATTGAGACAGCTAAAATAGCGTTTGCTCCCAATCTTGATTTATTTTCAGTTCCGTCAAGTTCTATCATTAAATCATCAGCCTCTCTCTGGGAGATTATCTTTTTACCAATAAACTTTGGAGCAATAACCTCGACAACATTCTCAACTGCCTTCAAAACCCCTTTGCCCAAAAACCTATTGCCTCCGTCTCTTAATTCTACTGCTTCGTATTTCCCCCGAGAGGCGCCTGATGGCACAGAAGATTTAAACACTCCTTCTCCAGTTTTAATTTCTACCTCAATTGTGGGATTGCCTCTGGAATCCAAAATTTCTCTGGCTTTAATATCTTGAACTTTTAATTTCAGGCGTTTCATCAAATTTTCTCAGTTTTATGCAAATAATTATAAGCAGCTAAAGCTGCTCTTGCCCCTTCAGCAGCAGCAATAACAATCTGCTTCCATTTTCCATTGTTTACATCACCAGCAGCAAAAATGCCCGGCTGGGAAGTAGCGCAAGTCTGAAAATCAACTTCAATTTCGTCCCTACTATTTAACTTACAAAGCCTCTTTACGAAGGCGGTAGCCGGAATAGAGTTAATTTGGACAAATACGCCATCAGCAGGAAGTTGCCACAAGTGATTATTGGAAACATCTTTGTATAAAATCGCCCTAACTCTTTTTGGACCCACAATTTTCACAATTTGTTTTTCTAAGAGAATCCTAATTTTTTTCGATTTGGCGACTTTTTCCTTTGTGATTTCATCAGCTGCAATCCGCTTTGTTTTTTCAAGGACAAACACTCTTTTAGCATATTTTGCTAAATCCAAAGCGGCTTCTAAACCAGAATTGCCAGCACCAATAACAACAGCGCTTTTATCACGAAATAGGGAGCCTTTAGAAACCTCTGAATAAAAAACGCCTTTACCAATAAATTCTTTTTCTCCGGGAATTTCAAGAGGCCTCGGGTCTCTTCCGGTAGCAATAACAACTGTTTTTGACCAAAACTTTTTTTGGCTGGCAGTAGAAACTTGAAAAATATTTCCCATTTTTCCAACTCGGACTACTTGCTCTTTTTCTTTAACTACAACATCAAGGCTTTTTAAATGCTTCTTAAGCCTCTTCATTAAACTTAGCCCAGATATGTTAAGAAAGCCGGGATAATTGTTAACTTCCCTCGCTTTAACAGTTTGGCCTAAAAAATCCTTAGTCAAAAGCAAAGTTCTCAGCTTCTTCCGCTGGGCATAAATAGCGCATGTGATGCCTGCTGGCCCGCCTCCAATTATAATTACATCGTAAACTTCCTTCATATAATACCCTATTGCATAATGTAGAATATGCGTTTTTTAATTCTATCTCTTTATAACTTGAGAAATACAATCAACTAAATCAGTAGCTAAGAGGCTTGAGCCAAAACGCTTACCTGCAATTTCTCCAGCTTTGCCATTTATAAAAGCCCCTGCTTGAGCAGATAAAAATGAATCAGCCCCCTGAGCCATCAAACTTCCGCAAATGCCAGCCAATGTATCGCCAGTTCCCCCTACAGTTAAATAAGGAGTTCCTGCTTCGTTTAAAGCAACATCAGAACCATTAGAAATTATATCTTTTCTGCCTTTAAGCAATAAAGTGCAATTAAGTTTTCTTGCTTCTTCTTGGACAACTTTAATTTTATCCACTAAACTGAGCTCCTGAATTTTCTTGCCAGTTAAGACAAAAAACTCGTAAAGATGAGGAGTGAGCAACCAATTCTTGCCTCGAATTACATCTAAATTCCCAGCTACAGCATGCAAAGCATCAGCATCAATAACAACAGGCAAAGAAACTTCTTTTAAGTATTCTAAAATAGCCTCTTTCGTCTGGGCTGAGCGCCCTACCCCTCCTCCAATAACAACTGCTGCTTTTCTATGGCTAACTTTTTCTGCCGATTCTGTCATTAAAAGCAAAGTAGAAAGATTGTCTTTATTCAACCATTTTCCTTCAAGGCCAAAAGTTGCCAAATTCGGAGAAAAACTGGCTATAATATTTGCAGCTCTCTCTGGGGCTAAAATATGAACCATATCAACGCCAGCCCTAAATCCTGCCATAGCAGCCAAAGCCGGCGAACCTGTATAAAACTCACCTCCCCCAATAACTATTAATATCCCATAGTTATATTTGCTAGCGTTCTCGGGCCGAGGATGATATATTTTTTTAAGAATATTTTTGGTAACTTTTATCATAGGCTTTCATAAAACTACACCATTAAATGCTTCATAATATAAGCAAGTTATACACCAAGTCCGCTCAATTATTAACACTTGCACACACAACTTGTTTCCAATTTTTTAATATTTAAATTTCTTCAACCAATCCTTAAGAAGCGTCCCATACTTCGGATGCTCTAAACAAAAAAGGAGATTAGATTTCAGCCAATTTACTTTGTTGCCACATTCCAGCCAATCCGCATTAATCTCATAACCATAAATTACTTTCCCGCTCTGAATCATTGTTTTGAAAGCATTTGCTAAAATAAGTTCCCCTTTTTCTGTCTGAGGAGTTTTCTTTAAAGCTTCAAAAACATCGGAATTAATAATATACCTGCCAACAATTGCTAAATTTGAAGGAGCCTCTGAAGCGCTTTTTGGTTTCTCAACAATCCCTTTAATCTTATAAAGCCGATTAGCAATCTTAGCAACATCAACAATTCCATAAGAGGAAAAATTATCTGGAGTAACTTTCTTTAAGCCGATAACTGGCTTTTGAGAAGTTGCAAAAATACGAGCCAATTGGCTGATAACCGGAATTTTTGATTTAAAAACATCATCTCCAAAAAGCACACCGCAAGCATCTTTCCCAATAATTTTTCTTGCTTTTAAAATAGCATCCCCATCTCCCAATGGTTTTTCCTGCCAGCAAGCGCTGAAAGATATGCCTTCAAAATCACTCTCCGCTTTCTGGAGCTCCTGCAATAAATCCTTTTTGCCTCTCTGCTTTAAAGTATTTTCAAGCCATGCCCACTTTTTGCAATAATCTAAAATAATTTTTTTTCTTTCAGAAAGCACAAAAACAACCTTCCTAATATCACTATCCTTTACCTCCTCCAAAACATAATTCAACATTGGCTTATCAGCCAGTGGCAAGAGTTCTTTTGGCAAAACTTTAGTTATAGGCAAAAACCTTGTCCCTAAACCAGCAGCTGGAATAATTACTTTTTTAATATCCGATAACATATTTTACTTTATTTTTTAATTTATTTTCTTATTTTATTTTCTTTCGTAAAAATGCTGGAATTTCCCAATCTTTTTCTTCTAAAAGCTGTTTTTCTTCTGCCGCTTTCTCTTCTTTTCTAATTTCTAAAGCATTCCTGCGAAGATGGAAGTTAGCTTTCTTCTTCCCGCTCTCTAACATCGGTTTCTTAAGCCACTTCGTATTATCCTTCTTTTGAAGCGCTTTTTTCTTTTTTTTGTTGCTTCTCCGCCTTTTCTCTCCAACTGTTTTCTGCTTATCCTTAGTGTTTTTCTTTACGCCTTCCCTATTATCTCCCACGCCTATAAAAGTCACTTTTAACTTACCATTATATTTTTGATTTTCAGAAATGCCAAGAATCATCTTAACGCGGGGATTAAGGCTGCAAACTTTTTTACCCAAAAGTTCAACTTCCTTCAAGGATAAATCTTTCCCTCCTGCAATATTTAACAAAACTCTCTGAAAAGTTCTTGAAGGGGGTTGTAGATGTAAAGAAGGCTGAAAAATTTTCTTTATAACCTCTTCTGCCCTGTTAGGCCCCTGAGCCTCAATGGTTTTAAAATAAACCAGTTTACCGCTGCCTTTAAAAATAGTTTTTAAATCAGAAAAATCAAGATTAATAACGCCAGGTTTTGAAATCACCTCCATTAGGCTTTTCAAAAGGTCAATTATCTTCTCGTTTAAAAGCGAAAGGGCCTTCTTAAACGGCGTTTTTTTACTACCAAATTCAAAAATCTTATCATTGGGAACAACAAGTTTTCCCGACAAATATTCCTCAATTTTTTGTAAAGAGCCCTTTGCTAATTGAGACTTCTTTTCACCCTCAAAACTAAAAGGCAAAGTAAAAATTCCCAAAGTAATGCTCCCTGTTTTTCGAGCCAAATCAGCCAAGAGAGGAGTAGCCCCTGAACCAAATCCTCCCCCTAAGGAACTTATTAAAATTAAAATGTCGTTCCCTTTGAAAATTTGATTAACTTTATCCTTACTGTTTTCAACTATTCTCGCTCCCAAATCCCTGTCCATGCCAGTGCCCAAACCCTTAGTTATCTTTTCTCCCAACAAAACAGCCCTTACATTATTGCCGGCTTTTTTCAAAATATGTTTATCACAATCAATCAAAGCAAATCTCGCACCTTTTAAGCCCTTGGCAATCTCAGTTACAATAGAACTGCCCCCTCCTCCAATACCCACAACCTCCACTTTAACTTTTCTTAGTTTAAAGGGTGTTTTTCTATTATCGCTTTCTTTCTTTTCGCTTTTTTTAAATTTAGGCATAAAATCAGTTACTTTATCATTATAAACAAATCAAATAAAAATATCAAATAATTATGAGAAAAATACATCCTTGACTAACTGCCAAACCGCCAACGAGACCCGGACTTATTGAACTCGAGTTCTTTGAGGTCTTTCGCTTTGCTCAGGATGACAGTGGGGATAAAATAAGAAAGGACAAGGACTTTTTAAATGACGAAACCCGAATGGCGAATGACGAAAAAATGTTATCAACGAGACCCGGACTCGTTGTTATTCTGAGCCGTTAGGTGAAGAACCCCATGGCAAATGGCAAATCTCAAATCTCAAATCTCAAATCTCAAAATGACAATTCAAAATTCAAAATAAAAGCCAAAAATGAAATAAAAACAAAGTGTTTCGTAATTGAAAAAAATTCGATAGAAACTTAAAAGGGCAATGCTATAAAGCACTGCCCAATAAAATCATTATTCCAAAAATTTATTTATTATTTTCCTTATCTTGTCTGGTCCATCATCCCTTTCAATAGTTATTATACGAGTGTCATCTGTTACATCCATTGCTCCATCTCTTATTTTGATTTTTTTAAAAGAACTCATAAAAAAACTAATTGCTTCCTTCGGAGAAGAAGCTTTCATAACTACATAAGCTGCTCCTTTCTTTATAATTTCCCTTATTACCATTTCTTTGATTTGTTTATTGCCTGGCCTTATCTCTATAATCACTGGGTTAATATCTTTCTTCTTCTCTTGACGGAAACAAAAAACATAAATGTTATTACCAATATTTTTTACCCTTTCTATTTTCATCAAAATCCCTCCTTTCTAAGATACTAAAATCATAAGTGAAAAACCTATTTTGTCAAGATTCTTCGGACCAGTGAATTACATATTCGTGATAGGGGTCACCGCGAAATTCGCATTTTGTTTCTTCTACTTTTATTTTCTCTGTGCCAAAAACAAATTTAGCTATCTGGGCAAGATAACCTCGTTGGTATATACAAACTGATGGATGAAATCTTGGCCTTATGGTTCTCAGAACTAAATACTTTTCTTTTTCATTGAACTCTACCGGCTCAAGTTTCCCAAAGTTATAATACTTTTTCCATAAACGAGGCGCTTCTTTGAATGCTTTTTTAGGTGAAAGAAAATGCCTTAATGTAATTTTGGCTAACAAAGACCTTTTTACAGCCAATTCTCCAAGCTCAAAAATATCTTTGTCTGTCCAACCAAAAATTTTCGCCGCCACCAACCCAACAGCAATAGGCCAAGAGTCCTTTTCCCAACCAAAAACCCCAATCTTAGACAAATTAATGGGATAACCAAGTTCTTTCATTAATTCTTCAACTTTCCTTACCCCTTCTTCCCCTTCTTTAAACCGAATGGCTATAATATGGCTTCTTAAAATGGCTGTTCGGCTTTTGCCAGGGATTTTCATTAGCCTTGCAATTTCCTTTTTTAACTCTTCTTTGGTTTTTTCATCAACAACTGCCATTTTATTATGCAGTTCTAAAATTTTTATCAACCGCTTTTTATTCTAACTCAAAACTCAGATTTCCACAATTTATTCTCTAAAAAAATTTATCCATCGCTCCAAAGCCTCCAAATAAAAACGCCCAGCAAATTGTTCCTCTGCTGAGCACAAGCATTCTAATTTCCTTGGGAGTATAAAATCACTTATTTTCAAAACTACTGGAAAGGAATTCCAACATATTCATAAATTGCCTCAAACCCGCTTCATGGCCTCCTGGATATAATAGAAACTTATGCTTTATCCGTAAATTGACTAATACGCGGTGGAAGTTTTCTACTGCTGCAGTAATTTGGAATTTATCTTCTTTGTCAACACCAATGTATATTTTCAACTTTCTTAAATTATCAACATATTCTGCTGCTAAATTTGCTGGGTCGTGCTCTAACCATCTCTTCCAAACAGACGGAATAGGCTCTGGGTTAGGGTATTCCAAGGGCAGGTCAAGAAAATAAGGCGGGTTGTTAAGATTTGGCGAAAATGCAGCTGCCATTGCCAAGAAAGGCGGCGTAAAAATTTGTTCACTGCGCGTTGATAGCCTAATACCGCCTGGATTCTCAGCAATAATCTTAGGAAATATTGCCTTCTGCATCTCTTCAAGGTCCAAAGGCGCGTTAAAACTTGCCACGATTCCAAAGACATTAGGATATTTCATAGCAAGCATTAAGGCTCCATATCCTCCCATTGAGAATCCACAAATTGCTCTACCATTCTTTGAGGCAATGGTTCTATAATGATTGTCTATAAAATAAACCAGGTCTTTCACAATATAATCCTCCCAGTTGCCAGTCAATAAAGAATTGGTGTAGAAACTTCCTCCAAAACTATTTTTTGGGTCAGGGCAAACAATTATTAAATCTTGTATTAATCCCTGCGCCATCAAACTATCTAAATAAAAAACAACATTTTCTTTTCCTATCCAATTAATATCAGTCTCGTTGTTTGCGCCAAACCCCGCTAAATAGTAAACTACTGGATAATGTTTAGTAGGATTAAGGTAATAGTCAGGAGGTAAAGCAATTGTAACTTTTCTCACTGGCGAATCACCCATCTTATTTCCTTCCAGGCTGGGGCTAAAAAACGCTCTTTCAACAATACTGGTATGGTAAAAAAACAAAACGCATCCTACCAAAGCCGCCATTACCAAAATAGCGCTTAAGGTTGCAAACCCTTCTTTTCCCTGGAAAACCTTTTTTGTTTCTCTCTTCACTTCTATCACTCTCCTTTCGGATTCCTTTCGGAAATTTAAATGTTAAAGGACTAATCTAACATAAAATACGCCAAATTCATCAATTTGTCAATAACAAGGTAAGATGGAAAAGAAATAAATATTTTTTCGTTAAAAAAACTAAGCTTTTCCTGCTTAGTTTTATTATGACAAATTTTAATTTAACCAGGATTGTTTTATTTTATTGCGTCAACAAAACAATACTGATTTTAACGCTTCTTAAACTAGTTTCAACAAAATAACAACTCCCATACCAATCATTATTAAACCCGCTATCAAATGCAATACCCTTAACTTCCTCTGCCGCACTTCTTCTGCCTTTTGCGGGCTCAACCCAAAATAACAGGCTATTGTTATGCCAATCATTGGCAGGATAAATATTAAATTATAGAGTAAGAGCCAAGAAAGGGCTTGTAAAAACATTTCTTTTTGAGAAAGCATTCCTAAAATGACAATATAAGGGCCTGAGGTACAAGGCAACAAAAACAAACTAACCAGAAACCCAACTACAAAAGCGCCGATAGGAGAGGTTACAGAATGGATTATTAATTTCATTTTAGGTCGCCACTTCCTTGGAACCTCCATTAGGAACCCGCCTCCCCCATACCAAAAATAATCTTTTACATTCAAAACACCAACTATAATAGCCAAACTGCCAATAAATTTCATAAACAAATTTGAAAAACGAACTGCCGAGAGCGCCCTATAAATGCCAAGTCCCATTAAGAGATAAGAAATATATATTGACAAAGCAAAAGCAAGACCGGCAAAAAGAGCCCTTTTTCTGGAGCCAATGGCAAGTATTGTTGTCATTAAAATTATTAAAACAGCAAAGGCGCAGGGATTGACAGAATCAACTGCTGCAGCGCTAATCACTAAAGGAAAAGTAAGTTTTCTTTGATGGGAAGATTTAACTTCGGCTTGATTCCCTTTCTGGTTTGGAGAGTTCACACTATTTCTTTCTTTTTTAATATTCAATTCTTCAATTTTTGCTTTTAGGGCGTCAATAATTGGCTTGTCCCCGATAACACACTTTCCGCCAATAAAAGCCATTGGCACTCCCCTTTCTGCTAAGGGTATGTTCTCCTCATCACAAATTTTCATAAATTCCTCTCTGTTTTTCTTGTTAAAATATATCTCCTTCGAATCAACATTAAAATACCTATCTAAATGATTGCTTTGCAAGAACGCCTCCACCTTGGCACAATGTGGACATCCATGTCCCCAAAAGAAAATAATTTTCTCCACCGCTCCCAAAGAAAAAAAAGGAAAAGATATTGAACTAATTATAAAAACAAAAAGAATTGTTTTTGCTATTTTAGTCATACTTCCTAAAATTTTATTCCTAAAATAAATATAGGAACCTTTCCTATAAGGAAATAATAGCAAATCAAAAATTAAAAATCAAAACAGAGTACCAACCAAGCATAAAACTACTTGTGCTTTTTACTTTCCTAATTCTAATTTCCTTAATTCTTCCTCATTTTCACAGACGTATTTCCTCTTTGGCTTTTAGATAAATTTTCTCCAACTCCTTAACTATTTCATTGTCCAATCTTTCTTCTAAGATATTTAAAACTTTTTCATGATACCACATTTTTTTATTTAATGGGACATTAAATTTTTCTTCTAAACCTTTATCTTGTTTTTTATATGCTTTAATTATAGACATTAAATTATGAATTTTATCAGCACAACAAACCAGTAATGCCTCGGTGCTATCTCCGTACTTCCCGCTTATAGTATGATACTTTAAGGCTTTGACATACTAAGTTTATTGAAGTGGCTAAAAATGGTTGGTTGATTAAAATCTTTTCGTTTTTTTTGTATGTTCTCACTTAAAAATATTATTGCGCATCTTCCTATTTTTAACCGATTTTTTAACCTTTTGCTTTATCCGACATTCTCACATTCTTAAGAATGTGAGAATTTTCTTGTTTACTCATATTGCTTACCCTGGGTGAGCAATATGAGAGCCTTCGCTTCGCTCAAGATGATAGGGGGAAGGGATTGCTTCGTCAGTCGCTTCGCTCCTTCCTCGCAATGACAGGGAGAAAGAGTCGCTTCGCTCAGGATGACAATAGGGATAAAATAAAAAAGACAAGGGCTTTTAATGACGAAACCCGAATGACGAATGACGAAAAAATGACCAATGGACAAAATTCAAATCTCAAATCTCAAATCTCAAAATAACATCTCAAAATGCAAAATTTCTTTTAATTTTAGATTTTAGATTGTCATTTGTCATTTTTCATTTTTCATTTTTCGTTTAATTTGATTTTAGATTTTAGTTTTTCATTTTTCACTTTTCATTTTTCATTTTTCATTGCCTTACGAGGAGTCCCGCTGGAAGTGGGACGACGCGGCAATCTCAAGAAGGAAAAAAGATGCCAAGAAGCGTTGATAAACTGCCTTTTTACTTTGGTACATACAATCGCATGTACTAAAAATCACACAGTCAAAATTACAAGCCCAATCCTGAATCACGGAGAGCACAGGTTCTGGACTCATATAGTGCAGGATAAAATCCAAACCAAGAAAAAACAGTCCGATGGACCGTCATAAAGAAGTAGTTCCAAAAGCCAAATTCTAAATCAATTAGAGTTTATCCCATTCTTCTTTATTAATTCCTGCTTGGCGTAGAATTTCACTTACCAGTCCCCTACTGATTTCACCTTTGTGTTTGTAGGGGATATGAATCTTGAGCGTTCCTTTCTTTATAAACAGATGTTTGCCACCACTATAAGGACCTTCAAAACCTATATTAATTTGTCACTACTCGCTTCTTTCTCCAAGAGTAACCTCAACTTCCTTTTCTTTTCCTCTGCTCATAACTTTAAGGGTTACTTTGTCTCCCGGATTATATTTTTGGATAATTTTAACCAACGAATTCTTAGTAGTAATCTTTTCCCCATTAACTTCTAAAATAATATCGTTTTCACATAAACCGGCTTTGTCGGCTGGAGAACCAGGTATCACTGCCATTTCAGAGGGGCTGTTGCCTCTAACAATTAAAGCTCCATAGTCAATTGAAAGGTTGTTTTCTTTCTGAATTTCCTTTGTGATAACAATATATCTCACGCCTAAAAACGGATAGACAATCTTGCCCTGAGTCTTTATTTGCTTGATATCTCTTTGCGCCTTGTTGATAGGAATAGCAAAACCAATACTCTGCGCTCCCTGAGCCATTGCTACATTAATGCCAATAACTTCTCCTTTCAAGTTTAATAACGGCCCTCCAGAATTCCCGCGGTTAATAGCCGCATCGGTTTGGATAACATCTTCTAGGGTTTCAACCATCCCTCCACCCGAAGCAGTGATGCGCCTTCCCAAACCGGAAATTACTCCCACTGAAACAGTGTTCCTAAATTCTCCCAAAGCGTTGCCAATAGCAATAACTGTTTGTCCGGGAACTAACTTTGAAGAATCGCCAATCTTGACTGTAGGAAAGAGTCCTGCCTTAAGCTTGCCATCTTTGCCAATTGATTGCCTCTTCTCAATTTTAATAATAGCCAAATCTTGAACAGGGTCGCGAGCAAGAACTTTTGCTGGATAACGTTTGCCATCGTTTGCGAGAACTGTATATTCAGCATCTTTGTCAGAAACAACATGTTTGTTTGTTAAAATCATACCATCAGACGATATAATAAATCCGCTTCCTCCGCCTATTTCCTGCTTTTTTGTACCTTTCTGCTTATATTGAGGAATTTCAAGCTGTGGGCCAAAAAATTCTTTAAACTCAGGAAAGTCTGGAAAGGGATTAACATATTCTTTCTCAAAGACTGGCAGGTTTTTGCTAATGATAATGCTAACAACCGCCGGAGAAATTCTTTTAACAGCGCTGATTACTGCTTGTTCCTGCGTTAGACCTTCTCCCTTAGTGGGAGGAACAGTTGTAATTCCCGTATGGCTTGGAGAATGAAATGATGTATAGGAAGGATATTGTAAGCCAAAAAGTTCAGGAAGATAGATGCTCCCAAAAAGGCCGCCGATTGCTCCAACAATAAGAGAAATAATAATTACAAAGCTAAAGAGAAACGGGCCTCTTTGCCAAAAGGGCTTATGAGAAGTTATTAACTTTGGCGCTTCTTCTGTTTTGTCTAATTGGGGCAACATTATAAGTTTGGCTATAAAATTAAAGTTGATTTTTCCCTTCAAACAGAAGAGAAAAAGAAAATAATAAAGAAAAAAGAGACGAGCACAGTATTAAAATGCAGTCTAATTATTTTATTCTACTAATTAATATTATAATTAACTTTTTAAATATTACAACAGCTACAATAAGTTTTTAATCTTTCCTAAAGCGGCTCTGGCAGATAATTCTCCCCGCTCTATCACGCTTTTTGCTTTGGTGAAATCACTAAATCTCATCCAAGAGATATCACTAAGTTTAGGCACGATAACAACATCGGCTTCTTTTAAATAATGATGCGCCAACCTTGCTTGTAAAATGCCGCCTGATTTGTCTATAACAGAAAGAAGCCGAAAAAATGGCCACTTCCGCTTGTTCTTAGAATATGACTGGGGAAGATAATCGCCAAGCAAATTCACAGCAACCACAATATCAGCTCCCATTTCTCTAACTACATTGTCAGGCACAGGATTTACCAATCCTCCGTCAGCTAAGATAGAGTTTTGCAGCTTTACAGGTGCAAATATTACCGGCAGCGAGATGCTGGCAGCAACTGCCTTAATTAAGTAGCCATCCTTAATCCTTACTTCCCTGCCTGTGTTTAAATCAGTTGCTACAGCCACAAAGGGAATTTTTAAATCATCAAATGTCTTTTGCCCAAATTGTTCTCTAAAAAACTTTTCAATGTGCCCCGCTTTAACAAAACCACCCAAAGAAAAAGAAGGAGCTGCTAACAAAGATAACATTTTGCGCCAGCCCATTCCTAAAGCTATTTTCTCCATCTTATCAACATCTTTGGTCAACGCGTAAAATCCGCCGATTAAAGCACCTATACTGGTGCCGGCAATAAAATCTATAGGAATATTATTCTCTTCTAAAACTTTAATTATGCCTATATGGGCTAACCCTTTAGGACCTCCACCTCCTAAAGCTAGCCCAACTTTTGGCTTCTCTGTTTTTGGCTTTTCTGTTTGAGATACCATAAACTCTAATCTTCTGGTTTATTAAAATTATTCTTATTATGGCCAAACTTATAATGCAATATATCTGTTTTCATTGGTCCCACGAATAACATATAAAGTTCGTTAAGAATATACTTTATATAAGTTCTCACCCACCCGTCTTCTTCAAATCTTCTTTGGGAATAAAAAACTTTTGGTTTCTTTATGTACCTAAACTTCCCACATTTCGCAGCCTTTCTAACATAAATATCATCTTCCCCCATTTTCACATCTTCGTCAAAACCGCCTATCTTCTGGTGAAGGCTCCTCTTAATTAAAATAGGGCTGCCGCCATTTTGCAACACTCTCTCAAGCAACAAAAGAGGAATATTGTGAAAAACATCATACAGGAAACTTAACCATTTTTTTGAGCCAAAGGGTTTCAAGAAAAATCCGGCAACATCAAGATTTCTTTCTTGAAACTCACGAAGATACTTTCCTAAAGCGTTCTCTTCAAATTTTATGTCGGCATCGCAAAACAAAATTAAATCTCCCTTTGCTACTTTAGCGCCCTCATTTCTGCCTTTGGCAGGCATTCCTCCATCAACTATTTCACACCCATATGAACGAGCAACCTCCCTTGTTTTGTCTCTTGAGTGAGCATCGGCAACAATAATTTCAAAATCTTGAAAATCCTGCTTTTTTAAAGATTCAAGCAAGACTGGCAAATAACTCTCCTCGTTAAAAGTTGGTATCACAATTGATATCATAAATCTTGATAATCTTAATTCATAACCATCTTAAAAACAAAACTCTTTCTGTATTTTAACCCATTAAAAATAAATTTCAATTCTGCAAATTAAGCCACTTAAAATACAAGTGAAATGATATTGATTAAGGTATCTAGAAAGTAAATGAAACAAGAACAAAGTCCACTCTGCTTCATTAAAAGAACAATTGTTAACAAGACCCTGAACTAAAATTCAAATCTCAAATCTCAAATCTCAAAATCACAATTCAAAATGCAAAATTTCTTTTAATTTTAGATTTTAGATTGTCGTTTTTCATTTTTCACTTTTCATTTTTAATTTGATTTGATTTTAAATTTTAGATTGTCATTTTTCATTTTTCATTTTTCACTTTTCATTGCCTTGCGAGAAGTCCCGCTGAAAGCAGGACGACGCGGCAATCTCAGAATTGTAGTGTAGTAATAGGGGGAAGAGATTGCTTCGTCAGTCGCTTTGCTCCTTCCTCGCAATGACAGGAAGGGAGGAATCGCTTCGCCCAGGACGACTGCTCGTCAACAAGGTCCGGATTCATTGAAATGCGTTGAACAGACTCGTTGAACACACATCTTTCTCTTAAATCATAACACCTGTCATTGATGGACTCAGAAGCATCACTATTGCCTATGTGTTTTGTTTTATGTAATTAAAAGGGAGTATAATATATACTCCCTCCTAAGGCTCTTTTGAGGTTCAAGAACAGAAGTTCTTCCAACAGCAATTTTAGAAAGCCAGAAAAGACCACCAGGGTTTTTTAACTTTCAATATCTTCCCGCCAACTTGGGTTGCGTCCACTTCAACTTCCCTGCGAACCTTTATAGGAATAATTCCAAAAATTCTCTTTGGTTGGATATCGCGCACTGAATAAACAGGTTGATTATTCTTTTCATTGACATTGAGTTCCACATTGGCTTCCAAACCTGCCTTCACTTTTTTAATAACTTCCTCCGGAGTAACTTTAACTTCCCCATTGCCAACCATTACTTTCCCATTGTCTACTCTAACAGGAGCTATGGCTTTTGCTTTTTTAATCTTGCCTATCACTACTTCATCTTTATCTACCGAAATACTATTGTCTTTGCCGCTAATGGATACCTCTATATTCTTTTTCTCTGGCGTTTCTACAGTTACTTGGTCTGCTTGAATTTTGCCCGGCGTAATAACCACTCTCTTCACCAACGGTTTAATGTCGGAATACTTCATTGTTTTCTTGCTTCGAATAAGCTCTTTTATCATCCCATCAATGCTTTCTCTTAGGTTTTTTAACTGCTTTATTTGCTCATCAACACTCATTTTTTTCGACATCACATCACTCACCTTCTCCTTATAATAAGAAACTATATCTTTCGCATGGGAAGGCGCAATTGGCTTTATTAATGGCATTGGCTGCGCTGTTGGCTGTTCGGGCACCTCTCTAGGCGGATTAACGCATCTCAGATGAACTTTTGCCATCTCCTCGTTTAACTCTTTGATAATCTTAGCAACCTCCTCTTTTGAGGCGTATCCTTTCGCCTTGAGTTTCTCTTGCCCAAGAGCAATAAGGCCTTTATAGTACTGGATTTTCTTTTGAATATCTTTCTCTTTTTCACAAAAAAGCGCTGATTGAGAAGTTACTCTTGTCGCCTCGCCTTGCTCCAGTTTAGGAAGAACTTTCTCTACGGATTTTTTCAAAGGAATCTTGGTAGAAATTGCTTTGGATAATTTTCTCAAACAGTTTGTTTGCCTTTCGTTAATCTCTTCTTTCAGAATTTGCATTTTCTTTTCCAACCGCTCCACTAATTGGGTATTATTTACCTCTTTTGCTTTCTCAATATCTAAGACTAATTCCTTTAGCTCTTCTAACAGGGCATTATCTACAGCGCAGCTTGCTACAGCGCTGCTATTTTCAACTTCTTTTTCCGCAGGTAAATTAAAACGCCCGGTCTTTTCTTTCTCTGGTAAAATAGGCACTGGAGCAGATATTACTTTTTGCAATTTTTGCATTAGCACCTCTCCTGAAGAATTGCTTTTAACTTCATCAGCAAAAACACTTGTTAAAGAAAACAGCGCAGAACCCACCAATAAACAAATAAACAGCTTTTTATTGAACATAATGTATATTTATTTATTTTTTTCGACCTTTGTTTGTGTCAAATCTTATGCTCTCTTGCATTGTAATATTATACCGCTTTTCAAAAATTTCACAACCAGTGAAGGGCAACAATCCATAAAAAAGCAGCAATAATAAAAATAAAAAAGAGAGTGCGCCTAAACACTCTCCATTATTATCAATTATTTGCAATTATTACCTATCATCTATAAAGTATTTCAACGATTTTACAAACCTTTCAAAATAATTTTGCCCATAATCATGGTCTCGGTTATAGGCAATAATTGCCTTCTTATAATCTCCTTTTGACTGAAGGAGATTATATTTCAAAAAGCTCACCCCAAGAAGAATATTAATCTGGGGCGAATAAAACAATATTGCTGGGTCCCTTTCAATTTTTTTTCTTATTTCTGGCAATTTCCAGTATTTTGCCATCCACAAAGCCGTGGCAGCCTTTATCTGGAAATAGCCATATTCTCCATACCTTCCTCTTCCATTGCCATCCCCCAACGGATTAATGAAATCGCTTTCTGTTTTGCACAACGCTAATCCAATCTCCAGAGGTATTCCAAACCTCTGGCAAGATTCTTTAATTAAATCGAAAAGTAGGACCGCTCTTGCTTCCTCTATTGGGGAAATATTATCGTATTCATCATGAATTTCTTTTATCCTTTCAACATAAAAATCCTGCGGGTGTAATGGAGTTGCTTTTTGTAACACTATATACAACATATAGAACAAAATCGTTTCAACCATTTTCATCCTCCTCCCAAAAATTTTTGAAAGTTCTCTTGAATCTTGTTGCACTAAAAAACAACAAAGACAACCCATAAATTACTAAAAGATAACTTGAAAACTCCATACCACAAACGATAGCCAAACTTGATAGATATACTATCATCAATCCCAGCATCTTCAATCTTTCCCTGTTCCTGCCAAAAAGAGAGACAAACATCACTGTTCCTATTACATTTAAAAATAGAGTAATAAATACCGGCTCTGCTGCAATATCAAAGAAGAAAACTATTGTAAACCACGACAGAAAAAAAAGACATCCATACAACACAAGAATCCCTCCTTTTTATTTTTTAAAATGAACTCAATGTATCAACATACTACACAAAAACAGAAACTTGTCAAGATTTCACACTTGATAGACTGCACCTCGTTTGACACAAGAGCAACCAAATCCCAATGATAAAAATGCAAATCTCAAATCTCAAACCTCAAAATGACATCCTTTTTTGTCATTGCGAGGAGGACCGCCAAAGGCGGGACGACGCGGCAATCTCATTGCTTCGTCATGGAATAACTACCAATTGTCATTCTGAGCCGTTAAGTGAAGAACCCCAGTTAAAATTCAAATCTCAAATCTCAAATCTCAAATCTCAAATCTCAAAATCACAATTCAAAATTCAAAATTACAATTCAAAATTCAAAATTCAAAGTCTCTTTTAATTTTACATTTTAGTTTTTCATTTTTCACTTTTCATTTTTCATTTATTAGATTTGACATCTAACATTTGACATCTTGTTGTGTTTTGGCATTCTTG